>NZ_LRMO01000011.1:0-359045 GCF_019266135.1 Bacillus sp. F2HM | reverse complement strand
CTTTGTCTACAAGCTGAGACCTTTACAGTGTAAAGGTCTTTTTCTTCTCCACCATTTACTCTGCTCGGTTTTGAAGAATCGTTTGAATTTTTGTCACCATTAAGTCGATCGCCACATGGTTTTGGCCGCCTTCTGGGATGATGATATCGGCGTATCGCTTTGTCGGTTCAATGAATTGATTATGCATCGGTCTGACAACAGATACATATTGTTCAATCACAGAATCGATCGACCGGCCTCTTTCCTTCGTATCGCGTAAAATGCGGCGAATGATGCGAAGGTCTGCATCTGTATCGACATACAGTTTAATATCCATTAAGTCTCTCAAACGTTCGTCTTCGAGCGCAAAGATACCTTCAACGATAATGACATCCTTTGGCTCAACATGAACCGTCTCTTCTGAACGTGTGTTTAGTTTAAAATCATATATTGGTTTTTCAATGGATTCGTACCTTAAGAGCTGTTCCAAATGCTCAAACATCAGGTCATTGTCGAATGCAAGCGGATGATCATAGTTCGTGAGCAGGCGCTCTTCAAATGGCATATGACTTTGATTTTTGTAATATAAATCTTGCTGAAGCATGAGGATGGAATGTCCTTTAAATTTTTCATAGATTGAATTGGTGACGCTCGTTTTACCTGAACCCGAGCCGCCAGCAATACCAATGACAACTGGTTTACTCCTCATGTGGCTGTTATTTCCCCTTTCTCATCATGTTGCTAGGGTATACTTTTTGATCAAGCTTGAATTTGACGATTTGCAGCGGATGACGAGCGGCATCTAGTTCATTTCCTTTTTCATCCCAAATCGTTTCAATTTTGCATGTGAAATTCTCAATTTCCGGTCCGAAGAATTCGACTTCGTCGCCAGCTTTAAAAAAGTTACGCTGCTGCAATGTCACAATTTGTTCTTTTTCATCATAATGAAGAACAAGACCTGCGAAATCAAATGTGGTTTTCTTTCCATGAATGCCAAACATTTGTTCATCCGTTCCTGGTACGCCTTCGAAAAAGGCTGGTGCTGTGTCACGGTTTGCGCATTTATCTAATTCATCTAACCATTCCTGCTGAATGACAAAATTGTCTGGATCAGCACAATACGCATCAATGACTTTACGATACACACTGACAACAGTGGCAACATAATGAATGGATTTCATCCGTCCTTCGATTTTTAAGCTGTCAATTCCCATTTCGATCATTTGAGGAATGGATTCAACAAGCTTCAAATCTTTTGGACTCATCGCAAATGGTGCATCCTCTTCACCAAATAATGGTGCTTCCTCAGAACCTTCTAGTTTATAAAGATCATAATCCCAGCGGCAGGACTGGCAGCAGCCTCCGCGGTTGGAATCTCTTGCCGTCATATGGTTACTGAGCACGCAGCGGCCAGAGTATGCGATACACATCGCACCGTGAATGAATGTTTCGATTTCAATATCGACCTTTTCCTTCATTTCTCTAATTTCTAGCGCACTTGTTTCACGTGCAAGCACCACACGCTCAAGCCCTTCTTCCTTCCAAAATTGAACAGCTTTCCAATTTGAAAGAGATTGCTGTGTGCTTAAGTGGACTTCAAGCTTCGGTGCAACACGTTTACATGTTTCAATGATCAATGGATCAGCTACGATAATGCCTGCTACTCCAGCGCCTTCAATCCCTTGAAGGTATTCCTCCAGCCCGTCCATGTTTTCATTGTGGGCGAAGATATTCGTTGTCACATAAATGCGTGCGCCATATTTGTTTGCAAATGCGACGCCCTCTGCCATTTCTTCAATTGAAAAGTTATCTGCATTAGAGCGAAGCCCAAATTCTTTCCCGCCAATAAAAACAGCGTCAGCTCCATAATGTACAGCAATTTTCAGCTTTTCCAAGTTTCCTGCGGGTGCAAGCAGTTCTGGTTTTTTTGTAATGACACGTTTCCCATCAATCATTTCAGAAATACCATCTTTCAATAATGCCATTTCCTCTGCCTCCTCTTATATTAATAAACCGTTTCTTTAAAGAAGAATCCTGTATCAATCGAACGATTCACTGGCTGAATTTCTTCAATCCGCTTCACCCAGTCCTCTTTCTGATCTTCATACGCGTCTTTGTCAGTCGTTAGTAAATCAATTGCTTTTCTATAAAGTGATGTCACCTCTGTTATATAAGAAAGTGACTTTAAAATTCCGTCAATTTTAAATGAGTCAATGCCTGCGTCAACAAACTCTTCTAATTCGTCAATCATACACACATCATTTGGACTCATAATATGTGTCCCGTTTGCATCCTCGAAAATAGGGTATTTGTTTTGACGCTCTTGGTCATGCAGGAATAGCCCTTCCTCCATATTTCTGCCTACGACATCCATTTGTTTGCCCTGGTATTCAAAGTAGTTGCCGATGAGCGTACGTTTTGATTGAAACATACATGTCATGCCATGGACTTGAATTTCAATCTCCACCTCAGCATTTTCTTTGATGTCGATCACACTGTCCATATTCAGCTCTTTTGCAAGAACAGCACGCGATGCACCTTTTCTGCCCCAGTAGTTACAAGTGTAATAGTTTGTCCCAGTCGTTTCTGTACTCCAGTGAAGATTCAGGTTCACTCCTGTTTCCTTTGCAGCCATGATCACGGCTGGGTCTCCAAAGACGACACCATCCACGTTTAATGAATCGAGAAAAGTTAAATAATCTCCAAGCAGCTGGACGCGGTCATTATGAAAAATTGCATTCATCGCCACATACACTTTTTTCTGATAGGCATGTGCAACCTCAACCGTTTGTTTCACATCTTCTCTTGAAAACTCACCCGCAAGACGAATACCGTATGTTTGTTCGCCTATTAAGAATGCATCAGCTCCTGCCTCAATTAATGGCATGACGTCTGACACGCTGCTTGGCGTTACAAGCAATTCTGGTTTCTTCATGATTGGTCACCTCTTTTTGTACTAATGGCGATCCCGTCTCCAACTGGAATAATGCACGTTTGGAAATCAGGGTTTGACATGAGCCATTGATTGTATCGATCAATTTTTCCAATTAATTGTTTTTTTCGTTTATCTTCAATTTCTTCTTCATAATTCGTTGCCACTAAGCCTTTGAATAATACATTGTCTGTAATAATCATTCCGTCATGAGCGAGCATCGGTTCAAACAATTCAAAAAAACGCTTGTACTGCCCTTTTGCAGCATCAATAAAAATCACATCATAGGGCGCCATCGTTTGGACCGTTTTAGCCGATTCCATCGCATCACCAAAAAACACGTGTATTCTTTCTTTTAACTTTAATTCCTCAATGTTCCGTGTCGCTTCTTCATAGCGCTTTGCATTTCGCTCAATCGTATAAATCTCAGCATCTGGCAGAGCTGTTGCCATTCGAATGGCGGAATAGCCAATCGCTGTCCCAACCTCAAGAATTTTCTTCGGCTTTTTCATCGAAAGAAGCTGCAGTAAAAGCTCGATGCTCACCTTTTCCATAATTGGCACATGATGCTCTTTTGCATAGATCTCTAATTGAGCGATTGCATCAGGACTTGGGTGAATTAAATGTTCAATATAATCATTTATTCGATCATCTTCGATAGTCATTATCTGTCTAGCTCCTTCATGACCTGAAAAAGAAGAGTCCTGCCTGTTGCAGCTCTCTTTCTCGTCAATCTTTCGTTCATCTAAGTAAAAACAACCCGATATATTTTACCACAAAGAAGTGGTAATTGCGAACCTATAAAATGGATATTTCAACGAAAAAAACTGCAGGCAATCTCGTGTTGTCTACAGTCTTTTTCGATTCACTTGTACGTTAATTGCTGCCTGTGATGTATTTCGCTTTTGCTTTATTATGCTCATTTAACGTTTTCGTAAATATGACCTCTCCATTTTTCTTCGCAAGGAAGTAAACGTAATCCGTTTTCTCTGGATGCAGTGCGGCTTTCCAAGAGGATTCACCAGCATTTGCAATAGGTCCAGGCGGCAGCCCTTTGTTGTTATACGTGTTATAAGGAGATTTCACTTTTAGGTCTTTGTAATACACGCGGGATTTATGCTCACCAAGTGCATAAAGAACGGTTGGATCAGTTTGAAGCGGCATGTCCTTTTTCAACCGGTTATAGAATACACTTGAGATTTTTGCCCGATCTGTCTTTTCTGTTGCTTCCATTTCAATCAGTGAAGCCATCGTTAACACATCATGTATGGACATGTTTCTCTTTTTCATGTCTTTTTCATACGTTTTCACGTATTGATCTGTTTGTTTAATCATCGTTTCAATGATCGTTTCGAGCGATTCATCCTCACGATAAAATGGATACGTAGCAGGGAATAAATAACCCTCCAACGGATGTTTCACCTGTTTTCCATTCACCTGTGATGTCACGGTTTTCGGATATTTTTTCATTAGTGTTTGAATAAAATCAGGATCATCCAGCTTTGCTTCAACTTCTTTCGCTGAAAAATTCGTCTGATTTGCAATAATGGCTGCAATATCAGACAGCTGTCTTCCCTCTGGAATCACAAGCTGAAAGGCGTAATCTGTCCCGCCAGATGTCAGCTTTTTGATCAGCGTGTCTGCGTCCATTGTTTGTTTTAAATGAAAATATCCCGCTTTAAAGCCGGACGCCTTTTTGTATTTTGCATAATAAGTAAAAATCGTGTCATTCGAAATGAGCCCATTTTCTTTTAAAATGCCCGCAATTTCGCGGACAGATGTCCCATTTGGAATATGAATATTAATGGTTTGTTTGCTTTTTTGATCGACCGGTCCGAGTGCTGATTTAACATATAAAAAGCCTGATAATGCTGCAATGATGATGACAGCAAGGACAGATAACAGGACGATCCCCATTTTTCTTTTGAAGAATAGTCGTTTCTTTTGTTCTGAAAACATGCATGGCCCTCCTCACATCTAGCTTTTATAGTACATGATTCGACGGAGTTCGGCAATTCCTTGCTTATGCATGTCATGACAGAACTTGACATAACACGGCTAAACCAATGCCGCCACCACTTCCAATAGCAGCCATGACATAGCTTCCATTCGATAAGGCGCGCCCTTCATAAAATAATCTCACCATCATAGCAGCTCCTGACGCGCTGTAAGGATGCCCAAGGCAAAGTGCACCGCCTCTTCTATTGATCCGGTCATATGGTATCCCCAGCGTCCGGGCAATAAGTGCAGCTTTCAGCGCAAACGCTTCATTGATTTCAAATAGCGCCACTTCCTCTGCCTTGATGTTCTCTTGATGTAAAAGCTTCTTGATCGCATCAATTGGTGAAGCTGCTGGAAAATGAGGATGTATCGCTGTCACAGCACTTCCGGCATACCGTAGCATCGCCTTATATCCACTTGCTTCCGCTAGCGATCTTTCCATCACAGCGACGGCGGCTGCTCCGTCTGCTTCCTTACAGCTATTGGCGGCGGTCACAGTTCCTTTTCCCGGTAAAAATACAGGCTTTGCCCGCTTGATCAACTTTGCCATCGGTCTTATTTTAGCAGCCGCTTCATCTATGTTCATCCCGTCAATCGAAACGATTTCTTCTGAATATGTACCATGTGTGAATGCCGCTAAACTTCTTTCCCAGCTTAAAAGGGCATAGTCATCTTGTTCTTTTCTCGTGACAGAAAATGCCGACGCGGTCAGCTCTGCTGCTTCTCCCATATGCGGATCTCCTATCCACTCCGGTGAAAAGCGGGCTCTCTCTTTCATTGGTGATCTGGAAATGCTCTCAGTCCCGCCAGCGATATACATCGTGCCCTCCCCCGATTGAACCATGACGCAAGCTGTTCGGATCGCTTCAAGACCAGAGGCACACTGCCTGTCAATCGTCATACCAGGAACATGTAAAGGAAGACCTGCTTCTAATGAGGACAGACGGGCTATATTTCCACCGCCTCCGACGACATTGCCTAATATGATATCATTCGGCGTCCTCATCTGAGACAAATGCCGAATAAGGGGAGCGGCTAATTGCTCTGGGCGATAATTTTTCAGCATTCCATTTTTGTCACCGAAGGGTGTTCGTTTTGCTTGTACGATCACTGCTTGCATGACAATTGCTCCTCCGCCCACTTTTTCATGCTCGCGCGGGCTATTTTTCCGCCGGATGTTTCAATCATTTGATCAATCACAAGCCATTTTTTTGGTACCTTGTAGGCCGCCAGCTTTTCTTTAACAGCTTGTCGAACCGCCTTTATTTGCTGCACTTGCTCCAGTATGGCAACAGGGATTTCACCCCAATATGGGTCAGGAACGCCAACCACAATCGACCGTTTTACCTCTGGCTGTTCATTTAGCACACGCTCAATTTCCTCTGGGAAAATATTCAGTCCTCCATAGACAATCATGCCATTCTCACGGCCGCTCATATACAGATAACCGTCTTCATCCAGCCATCCCATATCGTAAACTGTCAGCCACTCCTCCGGCGGTTTCTGCTCATGTAAGTAACCTGAAAAAGTCATTGGGCTCTTTACATAAATCCTCCCTGTTTCATTTGGCTGACAGACAGATTGATCGGGCCGCCTTACTTCTACTTGAATGGAGGAGAAAGGCCGTCCAACAGAAGAAGGTTTTTGCAAAAAGTCATTTGAAGACAAATAAGAGACAAAACTTAACTCTGATGTGCCATAAAAATCAAAAAAAGTAACATGTGGATAGTTGGTGACGAGCTGTTCTTTTGAAGAGATGCTCCAATCTGCTCCCGATGACATGACAAGAAGCGAATTGTCCCCTCTAAAAGCATCGATTTGCAGTAACGTTTCTGTCATTGTTGGGACGGTATACATAACAGTGATATCACCTGTCTCTAAGGCTTTCTTCGCTTTTACTGGCACAAATTTTTCTAAAAGCGTCACTGTGCCGCCAAAGTATAATGTACTGATGGCACCATATAAAAAGTGAGAGGATAAGAGTGTACCTAATATAAGAGCATGATCTTGATGAGTGATTCCAAATGAAGCGGCAGTCATTCGAAAGCTCTCGATCCATGAATGCTGACGTCTAATAAAGGCTTTAGGTGAGCCCGTTGATCCTGACGTAAATCCCATATAAAAGACAGGATCTTTCTCGGTATCGCAGCTGTTATATGGACTGTCTGTGAGAAGGCTCATTCTTTCCTTCCATTCAGATAAAGAAAGAAGCGGCATGTCCACGCTTCCCTGTTCAAATCTCTTTATCAATCGATCCTCTATAATGGCGAGATCCGCCTCACTTAACAAGAGCTTTTCGACACATTCTTCATGACTCCATCTCGGATCAAGCGGAACGGCTGTCCACCCTGCACAAGCAGCGCCCGCAAATATTTGCAAAAAAGAAGCACCATTTGATAATAAAAAAGCTATTCTTTTTTGCTGATGAGCCGTTCCTTGTAACCACTGCGCTGATCTCTGCACACGTTCATACCAATCTTGATATGTAATGCTTTCTTGCTCATCTATGATGGCAATCTGATCTGGTTTCATTTCTGCATGTACTGCATAGCTTTCCGTTATTCTGTTCAAACTGCACGCCTCCCTTTATGCAGATCCCTTTTTCGATATGACATGGCCTGTATGATTTTGACCGTAAAGACAGCACACATTCCCGCTTTGATGAGATCACCTGGAAGATAAATCAAACTAAGGAAAGCGGCCTGCGAGACCTTAATATGCATCATCATGGCTTGAAAGGGGATGCCGCACATATACAAAATCACAATACTGCAAACCGCATAGATCACAAAAAGACGCAGTGCGGTTACTTTTTTCAGCCGGTTCACCCATAAGCTGATCATGAAGGCAGCAACAGGATAAGCAAGAAGAAAACCACCGCTTGGACCAAAAAAGACCCCTATCCCGCCTCTCCCGCCTGACAAAAGAGGTGCGCCTGCTGCCACAACCAAAAGAAAAAGACATAAACTGATCAGTGCTTGTTTTGGCTTTAACAGCCCCCCAGCAAGCAAAAGACCTGCGGTTTGCAATGTAATCGGTACAGGTGTAAATGTAAGTAAAATCGGCGGGATCAAGCCTAACATCCCGATGACCGCTGTCATTAACGCTATTTGCATCATATCTTGTATTTTCAATCTCCATGCCCCTCACTCAATTTATTGTTAAAAACAGAGTAAAAGGTACAATTCATTATGTCAACATAAAATAAAATTAAGTTAACATAGTAATCGTAAAAAAAGACCTGTGAAGAAAGATCAAGAAGATCTGTTCACAGGCCTTGTATTTGTTCTATTCTTCGTCTTCTTGATCTAAGAACGTATTTAACGTTTCTTCAATCATGTCCCATTCTTCATCCGTTTCAATCGGCTCTAGCTCGCCATCTTCACCGTCTTCGTTCGGTGTAAAGCTTGATGCATGAATTTCAATTTCCTCATTGTCTTGTTCAGAAATTGGGTAGTAAAGGACATAAGATTTGTTAAAATGGTCGCTTTCAAAAGTAAATAGTACTTCGCAAAGCTGTTCATTTCCATTATCATCAACGATTGTAATTTGCTTTTCTCCGTGTTCCATTTGATTCACCTCATTTTAATTTAAGCTGTCTAAATATCCTTGCAGGATCATGACAGCCGCCATTTTATCAATGACTTTTTTACGCTTTTGTCTGCTCACATCTGCAGAGATGAGCATTTTTTCCGCTGCCATTGTCGACAGACGCTCGTCCCAAAGCACAACAGGAACATTGTACGTGTTTTCTAGCACTTTCGCAAATGATTGGCTGGCTTCGCCTCTAGGACCGACCGTACCGTTCATATTTTTTGGAAAGCCAAGTACAATTTTATCCGCTCCAAATTCTGCAACGATCTCAGACAGGCGGCTGAGACCAAAGTCTCCGCCTGCTTCATCAATTTTAATTGTTTCAATCCCTTGCGCTGTCCATCCCATTTCATCACTGATCGCAACACCAAGGGTTTTCGTGCCTAAATCTAAGCCCAAAATTCTCATGTTTTACGCCTCTTTATGTGTCTCTAAGTACGATTTAACCAATTCCTCAATTAATTCGTCTCGTTCTAGTTTACGAATTAGGTTGCGTGCATCCTGATGTCTTGGAATATAAGCAGGGTCGCCTGACAGCAAGTATCCGACAATTTGATTGATCGGGTTGTATCCTTTTTCTTGGAGTGCGTCATGAACTGTAATGAGCACTTCATTCACATTGGTTTCAGCTGAATCATCAGAGAAGTTAAACTTCATTGTCTTATCAAATGAACTCACTGCTTCTTGCACCTCTCTTCCAACATTCTACTAGCAAGCTTTTTTCTAACCGCTCATCTAATACCATTATTCTACACTACATTGCCTGATTATAAAACGGATTTGACAGATTCTTCGACAGTTGCCAGTGCTTCTTCAAGCTTTTCTGGTTGTTTTCCGCCTGCTTGAGCCATGTCTGGACGTCCGCCTCCGCCTCCGCCGCAGATTTCAGCTGCCTGCTTCACAAGCTTCCCTGCATGCAGACCTTTTTCGATCACGTCTTTTGTTACTCCTGCTGAAATGTTTACTTTTCCATTTTGAACGGCTCCCAGGACGATGACAGCTGATCCTAATTTAGCTTTTAAGTCATCAACCATTGTTCTTAAATGGTTCATGTCTTTAGCATTTACTTTTTCAGTTAATACTTTCACTCCGCCAACTTCTGTCACTTTCTCTAAAATAGAGCCTGCTTCTGCTTGGCTTAATTTCGCAAGAAGAGATTCGTTTTCTCTTTGAGCCTCTTTTAAATCTGCCTGTAATGAAGCAATCCGTTTTGGTACATCCTTCGTATTTGACTTCAGCTCACTTGCTGCCTGTTCTAATATCGCCAGCTGGTCATTTAATTCTTCATAAGCACCTTTACCAGTCACAGCTTCAATACGGCGTGTTCCAGCACCAATACCCGACTCAGATGCAATTTTAAACAAACCGATTTCCGCAGTGTTTTGCACGTGACAGCCGCCGCATAGCTCGATGCTGTAATCGCCCACTTGGACAACACGGACAATATCGCCATACTTCTCGCCAAAGAGCGCCATTGCACCCATTTCTTTTGCTTCAGCAATTGGTTTCAAGTCAATGGCAACAGAGATGCCTTCCCAAATTTTTTCGTTGACGATTTTTTCAATTTGAGACAATTCTTCTTTCGTCACTTGTCCAAAATGAGAGAAATCAAAGCGAAGTCTGTTTTCATTTACCAATGACCCTGCTTGGTTCACGTGGCTGCCTAATACATCTTTCAGCGCCTGATGCAGAAGGTGTGTCGCTGTATGGTTTTTGACAATGCCTTTTCGAAGAGCTGATTCCACTTCAGCAGTGACCTCGAGACCTTTTTGAGCCGTACCGCTTACGACGACTCCTTCATGGACATGCTGACCGTTTGGCGCTTTTTTCACATCTTTGATCTCAATGATGGCTTCTGCACTTTTTAGTGTCCCTTTATCCGCTACTTGTCCGCCGCTTTCCGCATAGAAAGGCGTTTCATCTAACAAGATTTGCACCGTGTCTCCTTCATGTGCTTCAGAGACAAGTTCACCATTTTGAAGCAGTTCGACAATGCGAGTTTCCGCAGTTAAATTTTCGTATCCAACAAAGGTACTTTCCACTTTAATATCGCCTAAAGCGCCGCCTTGAACCTGCATACTGCCGACATCTTGTCTCGCATTTCTTGCCCGTTCACGCTGCTTCTCCATTTCCGCTTGGAAGCCTTCTCGATCAACTGTCATGTTTTCATCTTCTGCGTATTCTTCTGTCAGCTCGACAGGGAATCCATACGTGTCATACAGCTTAAATACATCTTCACCTGAAATCTGTGAGCTGCCTTTGTCTCTTTCTTTTTTGATCACTTCTGACAAAATCGCTAACCCTTCATTCAGTGTTTCATGGAAACGTTCTTCTTCGTTTTTGATGACTTTCGCAATAAATTCTTCTTTTGCTTGTACATCTGGGTAGAAATCCTTCATGATCTCAGCAACAACTGGCACTAGATCATACATAAACGGACGGTGGATATGGATCGTTTTTGCATAACGCACAGCGCGGCGCAGCAAACGTCTCAATACATATCCGCGGCCTTCATTGGAAGGAAGCGCACCGTCACTTACAGCAAAGGCAACTGTCCGGATATGGTCAGCAATGACTTTAAATGCTGTATCTTTTTCCTTCGCCAAACCATAGCTTTCTCCAGAAATGGTTTCGACTGCACGAATAATGGGCATGAAAAGGTCTGTATCGAAGTTCGTTGGCACATTTTGAATGACAGATACCATTCGTTCAAGGCCCATCCCTGTATCAATGTTTTTCTTCGGCAGTGGAGTGTATGATCCATCTGGATTATGGTTGAATTCAGAGAACACGAGATTCCATACTTCTAGATAACGCTCGTTTTCTCCGCCTGGATATAATTCTGGATCGTTCATGTCGTCACCGTATGATTCACCGCGGTCATAGAAAATTTCTGTATTCGGTCCGCTTGGACCCTCGCCAATATCCCAGAAGTTTCCTTCAAGACGGATAATACGTTCTTCAGGCACACCAATTTTATCTCTCCAAAGAATATATGCTTCTTCGTCCTCTGGGTGGACTGTCACAGATAACAAATTCGGATCAAAGCCAATCCACTCTTCACTTGTGAGGAATTCCCACGCCCATTCAATGGCCTCTTCTTTAAAATAATCACCAATAGAGAAGTTGCCAAGCATTTCAAAGAACGTGTGATGGCGTGCTGTCTTCCCTACATTTTCAATATCATTCGTACGAATCGATTTTTGCGCGTTGCAAATACGTGGATTGTCAGGTACGACGCGGCCATCAAAGTATTTTTTTAATGTTGCCACCCCACTGTTGATCCATAAAAGCGTCGGATCGTCATGCGGTACAAGTGACGCACTTGGTTCTACAGCATGTCCTTTTTCTTTAAAAAAGTCTAAAAACATTTGACGTACTTGAGCTGAAGTTAAAGTTTTCATTCAAAAATCCTCCCTTTTCATTCATCAATCTCCACACAAACGAAAAAACACCCCGCCCTATGCAAGCACAAAACGACTTACACAGGGACGAGATGTTCTCGCGGTACCACCCTGATTATAGACACATTCGTCTATCACCTTCACATCCGATAACGCCGGAAGAGAGCGGCAGTGTTTATCTGCACTCGGGACTAGCTTCCGTTAAAGGTCTGATAAGGCTTTTCTCAGCAAATAAAGCCTCTCTCTGCAACAGCTTTTTAACGTACTCGGGTCCGTCATTGAATTTCAATATGTATGAATCGAAATTATTATAGACAACTCGGCTCGTCTTGTCAATGAACGCTTCGTCTCATCAGGATATATTGCACGATGATCACCCTGATAATCGCAGCTGCTGGTACGGCTAAAATCATTCCAATTAAGCCAAACAGCTCCCCTCCTGCAAGCAAGACAAGCATAATGACGACAGGATGCATATGAAGACTTCGCCCTACAATGATCGGGCTTAGGACATTGCTCTCTAAAAATTGCAGCACCGCTACTGTGATCAATACAATGATGACCGATTTCACTGAGATGGTAAACGCAATAAAGATGGCAGGAACTGCGCCAATTATCGGTCCAAAATACGGAATCACGTTCGTTGCTCCTATCAGCATGCCAAGAACGAGCGGATACGGGATATGAAAAAGCCAAAGCACAATGGCCGCTGCACCCCCGATTAAAGAACAGACAAGCAGCTGCCCTCGAATATAATCACCAAGCGATTCATCCACTGCTTTGACAAAGGCATGCCCCCTCTTCCTAAATGACGGCGGCGTTAAATACCATGCCGCCCGCTTCATCGTGTTCATGTCTTTTACCATATAAAAAACAAGAAAAGGGATGAGTGCTGCGACTAATGCGTAATCGAATAAAACTTTACAGCTAAGAATCATCCGCTCAGCGCTATTGGCTGCATATGTCTCCGATTGAACAATGAAGCGGTCCAAGCGGTCATGAAGTCCGTCAGGCCAGTGGCTCGTATGATGATGAATATGTGATAAAGCGCCATTATACGTTTCAGCGATAACAGGAATTTGTTCTGACAGCTCATTTAACTGTGCGATCATAACAGGCGCTCCTTTATATACCGCAAAACCAATCCCGCCAAAAAACAAGACATAGATGAGTAAGAGACTGACTGTTCTCGGCAGCCCTCGTGCATGCAGTCTTTCCACAATCGGATAAAGCAGATAAGAAATAAAAATAGCGATGAGAAGCGGAATGAGAACCGCCTTCAGCAATAAAAAAACAGGCATCCATAACTCGTCGAGCTGCAGTAAAATGAGCAAGGATGCAAGGACAAGCAGGACCCCTGCAGCATATATTAGAAATTGGATCGGACGTTTCTTCACCTTTTTCACCTCTTTTCTTATTGTTTAACCATCTTCTGCAATTATCCACGTAAATAAAATTTGTCCTAACTTTGTTAAAAATGAATACACATGAAACATACAGCTCCATCCAAAGTCACTGTTTGCTGTAAAATCTCGTCAGAAAATATTCCATCATTTACTTTTTTTTACACAAGTTGTGCTAGAATCCACTTTAGCTTTAGCCAATGAAACACAAGAGGAGGTTCTTCATGATCACATTCGAAGAAGTCAACAAGCATTATGGCCAGTTCCATGTACTTAAGGACATGAACCTACATATTCAAAAAGGGGAGGTTGTTGTGATCATCGGTCCTTCAGGGTCTGGTAAAAGCACGATGCTCAGGTGTATCAATCGTCTTGAAAGCATTGATGCGGGAAAAGTTCTCGTCAACCAAGTGTCTGTTCAGCATCCGAAGACCAACATCAATCTTGTCAGGCAAAATATCGGAATGGTCTTTCAGCATTTTCACCTCTATCCGCATAAGACGGTACTTGAAAACATTATGCTTGCCCCGATGAAGGTCAAAAAAGTAAGCAAGGAAGAAGCAAAGGAAACAGCTGAATTTTATTTAAATAAAGTCGGCATTCCTGAAAAGGCAGACACCTACCCTTCACGACTCTCGGGCGGACAGCAGCAGCGCGTTGCCATTGCAAGAGGGCTTGCGATGAAGCCAGAGGTGATGCTTTTCGACGAACCGACATCTGCACTTGATCCAGAGATGATCGGCGAGGTATTAGATGTGATGAAGCAGCTGGCTCGTGAAGGAATGACTATGGTTGTCGTCACGCATGAGATGGGCTTTGCCCGCGAAGTGGCTGACCGTATTGTCTTTATTGATGAAGGCAGAATTCTTGAAGAATCAACACCGGCTGCATTTTATGAAAAACCGCAAGAGAAACGTGCTCAATTATTTTTAAGCCGTATATTAAATCACTAGGGGGAATGGTTTGATGAAAAAAATGAAACGCTTTGGCCTGCTGCTCTTTATGACTTGCTGCATCGCCGCTTTGGCTGCTTGTGGATCTACTGAAAAAGGGTCAACTGATGCAAAACAAGGAAGTTCTTTAGAAGCCATTAAGAAAGACAAAAAAATCATTTTCGGTGTAAAAAATGATACACGTTTATTCGGTCTAAAAAATCCGAGCAGCGGTGATATTGAAGGATTTGATATTGACATGGCAAAAGCCATCACAAAGGAAATACTCGGCGATGAAGGAAAAGCAGAATTTAAGGAAGTGACATCTAAAACAAGAATTCCTCTGCTTCAAAAAGGGGATATCCATGCGATTGTTGCGACCATGACAATTACAGAAGAGCGTAAAAAAGAAGTCAATTTCTCAGATGTTTACTTTGAAGCAGGACAATCACTGCTTGTGAAAAAAGGAAGCGACATTCAATCCATTGATGATCTTAAAAAAGGAACGAAGGTGCTGGCCGTGAAAGGATCTACTTCTTCTCAAAATATCCGCGAGAAAGCACCTGAAGCATCCGTATTAGAATTTGAGAACTATCAGGAGGCTTTTACAGCATTAAAATCAAACCAAGGGCAAGTGCTGACAACTGATAATGCGATCTTATTTGGTATGGCAGATGAAGATTCAAATTATGAAGTGGTCGGCGGCACTTTTACCGATGAGCCTTATGGCATTGCTGTGAAAAAAGGAGATCAAGAATTAACAGGTGCGATCAATAAAGCCTTAAAAACGTTAAAAGACAATGGAGAGTATGACAAGATTCTTAAAAAATGGATCAAAGAATAACATTTGATTCGTCAAGATCAATGCCTCAGGTGAGCCGCTCAAAGGCTCCCCTGTTGATCAGGAAGGAAGTGAACTGATTGCTGCGGTTTTCCATTCTCACTGAAAATTTTCATCTTTATTTAGAAGGCTTTAAATATACCCTTGGTGCAAGTGTCATTGCTCTGATTGGAAGCTTTTTGATCGGTACACTCATTGCCATTATGAGAATTGCGCCATTTAGGCCGCTCAACTGGTTCGGAACGGCTTATGTTGAATTTATTCGGAATATTCCGTTATTATTGATCACCTTTGTTTTCTTCTTTGGTTTACCGGTGCTGGGTATTGTAGCAGATGGCTTTACTGCTGGAACGATTGCTCTTGCCATTTATACGTCTGCCTTTATTGCTGAAGCCATTCGTGCAGGGATACAAGCTGTACCGCTTGGACAAATGGAAGCAGCCCGCGCCTCAGGTCTGTCATATGGCGGGACGATGCGGTATATCATTTTGCCGCAGGCGATTAAAATCGTCATTCCCCCTCTTGGGAATCAATTTATTAACCTTGTCAAAAACTCCTCGATTTTAGGAGTCATTGCAGGGTTTGATCTCATGTATCAAGGAGACCTCATTGCGTCTAGAACATTTGTAACGTTTGATGTCTACATCTTTGTTGCGATGTTCTATCTGCTATTAACCATTCCGCTCAGTCTAGGCGTCGGTTATTTAGAAAGAAGATTAGCAAGAAGCCACTAGAAAGGAGGAAACATCATGGATTTTATAGGTGCCTACCAGCCTGATCATCTCGCCTTTTTACTTGAAGGATTTGCTGTCACCTTAAAAGTGGCTTTTATCTCCATCATTTTGAGCTTTATCATTGGATTAGTCGTTGGTACATTACGGTTCGCTCAAATACCTGTTTTATCGAAGGTGCTTGCGGTAGTTGTAGAGACCATTCGAAACCTACCGCTTTTGCTGATCATCTTTTTCACGTATTTTGCATTGCCTGAGATCGGCATCAAGCTAAGCATCACAGCCTCTGCCATTGCAGCTTTAACCGTGTTTGAATCCGCGATGCTGTCAGAAATTATTCGGAGCGGTCTTAAATCAATTGATAAGGGTCAGATTGAAGCAGCCAGATCTTCTGGTTTAACCTATATTCAAACACTGAAAATGATTATTATGCCGCAGGCTCTGCGCCGAATGGTGCCGCCAATTGTCAGTCAGTTCATATCTCTTTTGAAAGATACGTCGCTTGCCGTTGTCATTGCGCTTCCAGAATTATTACATCACGCTCAAATATTAAACGGTCAAAGCCAATCCTATTTACTGCCGATTTTCCTATTGGCAGCTATGATGTATTTTGTCGTTAATTTCAGCTTATCCATTCTTGCAAGACGATTAGAATATAGGCAGGCATAAAAAGGACATCCGCTCTTGGCGGATGTCTCAGCGTATAGACCAGTTTGCTATTACGCTGAAAAAAACAAAGGGCTAAAATGAAGATCATTTTAGCCCTTTTTGTTTACATCATTCTCATAACACGTTTTCTTAGCTTTTTCATATCCCGCTTTGATGGCATATCATATCGGCTTGCAAAGTGATATGCGAGTGCACCTGCACCAAGCGTTAATAGTGAAGAAGTCATTTTGCCCATTCGAAATTCCCCCTTAACACTTATAGTTGAATTGAACGTTCATCGTCACTAAACAGATCATCTAAGCTGCTTAGTGTCCCGTCTTCCTCTACTTGGTGTGTAGATATTTTGCCTTTTGACAGCGTCAATTCAATAAAACAGCCCCAGCAATAATATTGATTGACCCCAATTTTTCCGATGTCTTTACATTTGCAATTTGGGCAAATGAGCATAATCAGCACCTCTTTACGTTCGGTTTAGAACCAGAGCTTCTTTTTGAACGTTCATCAAGGTTCCGGCAGCCTGCAGCTGTTTCCGAATCCCTGATAGCTCTGTAAAGAAGCCGTCCGAGAGTTCATATGCTACGATTGTGCCCGAATTTGAGCAAAAGTATACATCTTCCAAAATGCCTAAATTTTCACCATCAGGCGACTGCATCATTTTCTTTTTTAATTTCGAAAATAACAAGAATGGAGCAGAGGAATCCATGCCCACTCCCTCCTGGCAGCTCACATACAAACCTTTGTCTGTCAGCTGATCAAAAGCAGAAAATGGAACGAGTGCACAGTCTTTCTTTTTCCCCTCTAACACATATCCTCCGCAGCTGCCTCCGGCTAAAAAGCAAATATCTTTTATGGAACCAAGCGATTGGGACAGCTCACCTGCATAGATCGTCATTCCTTCAAGTTCTCGGCATGTTCTCAAAATGTGCTCAACCACCTTTTGCGGAACAGTCTTATCGTGTGCGTTTGATTCATGACTCATACGAAGAAATGGCTTCCATGAACGGAATGGGTGAAGTTCTTTTCACGCTAAAAGGCTTCCATATGGAAGCCTTCTACTCATGCATAAAATCAAATGGAGTGATTCCCTCCATGCCAATATTTGCGTCATGTACGCTAAACGGAAGCTCTTTTTGGAGCGCTTCAAGTTCTGCATCCATGATTTGTTCGGTTTGCACTAGCCGCATCGTTAAGGACGTTTGTCTGAGGGAATCCTCATTGTTTTTCACGCCCCACTCCAGCGCTGATTCCTCGCCGCACAGTATTAAAAACTTTTTACTGCGTGTAATGGCTGTGTACAGCAGATTCCGCCGAAGCATTCGGTAATAGCTCCTCACGACTGGCAGCACAACAATCGGGAATTCACTTCCTTGTGATTTGTGAATAGAGCAGCAATAAGCATGGGTAAATTGATGAAAATCTTTTTTTGTAAAGGTGATTTCATTTCCATCAAAGGAGATCACAGCCATGTCTTCTTTTTCTGTATTTTCTTTTGCATAAAAAATCGAGACAATTTCACCGATATCGCCGTTAAAAATGTTGTTCTCCGGCTGATTCACAAGCTGAAGCACCTTATCACCTGTCCGGTACACCACATCACCAAACGGGATTTCCCTGCCCTTTGGTTTTTTAGGATTCAAAATGTGCTGCAGCATTTTGTTGAGCTCATTGATGCCTGCTTTTCCTTTATACATCGGTGCCAGCACTTGAATATCCTTTGCCGAAAACCCTTTTTGAGCAGCATTGCTGACAACTTTCTCAATGACTTCTTTCATTTGATCAGCTGAACACTGAATGAAGGACCGATCCTTTGAGCGTGCAGTGATATCCTTTGGCAGCACACCATTTTTCATATCATGTGCAAGTTCAACAATGGTTGAGCCGTCTGCCTGCCGGTAAATATCTGTCAAGGTAACAGCCGGCACGGCTTTTGAGGCCAGCAAATCCCGTAAAACTTGGCCTGGTCCGACAGATGGCAGCTGATGTTCATCCCCTACCATAATCACTTGGATATGATCAGGAATCGCTTTAAACAAATGATTCGCCAGCCAAATATCCAGCATACTTGATTCATCAATGATGACAAGCTTTCCTTCAATCGGCTGTTCCTCATCATGAGAGAATCCCTCCGAACCATTCCAGCCTAGCAGCCGGTGAATGGTGACAGCTGGAAGCCCTGTTGATTCTGTCATCCGTTTAGCCGCCCGTCCAGTTGGTGCCGCAAGCACAAATGGGAAGGATTCATCTTTTTTATAATCACTTGGATCAAGAGATACACCGTGAAGATCACTGTAAAGCTCGACAATCCCTTTAATGACTGTTGTCTTCCCTGTTCCAGGCCCGCCTGTTAAAAGCAGCATAGGGGACATGAGTGCCTTTTGAATCGCTTCCTTTTGTGTCGGTGCATATTGGACGCCTAACCGCTCCTCCAGCTCGCCAAGTGCTAGCAGGAATTCTGATTCAGGAAATTGAACTGCATATTCTGTTTGGGAGACGATTTTTTGAATGCGTTTGGCGACACTTTGCTCCGCATAAAATAAGGATGGATGATAGCAGCGGTCATCTTCAATAATCATTTCTTTTCCTTCGCCAAGTGCAATGATCTGATTGGCAACATCCATTTCAGTCACTTTGTAATCATTGCCTGTTTGGTTGAGCAGCTTGCGGGTTTCGACGATCAAATCTTTCGTTTGTATGTACGTATGACCGTCCTGTAGACTGGCTGTCTCCACTGTATATAGCAAGGCTGCGCGAATCCGTTCTGGGTCATTTCCTGAGATGCCTGTTCTAGCGCCAAGCTCATCCGCCTTAATAAATCCGATTCCCTCAACATCCTTAACGAGCTGATAGGGATTTTCCTCTATTTTCTGCAGCGTTTCACTCTCGTATACTTGGTAAATCTTCATGCTGAGCTGCGGACCAAAGCCATACTGATTCAGGCTGATCATGATTTGTTCCAGCCCTTGATGCTCTTGAAGCGCTGCGGCAAGCTTATCCGCCTTCTTTTTTGATAAGCGCGGTACATCATACAAAACAGCTGGGTCACGCATAATCTTATGAAGCGTCTGATTGCCAAGCTGCCCCACGATTTCTTCAGCCGTCTTTTTCCCTATCCCCTCAAATAAATCACTTGAGAGATAATGTATGATTCCTTGCTTCGTTGTCGGTACTTCCTTTTGAAAATGAGTGGCCTGAAACTGTTCACCAAATTTCGGATGGCTTGTCACTTTGCCATAAAAGGTGTAGGTTTCCTCCTCATGAAGTGCTGGGAAGTAGCCTGTGACAGATGCTGTTTTTTCCTCTAAGTTTTCCGATGTTTCAATGACTTTTACCTTTAACACCGAGTATAAATTACTTTCATTATGGAAAATAACGGCTTGAATGATCCCCTTTAAAAACGGTTCGTCCTCAAGCTTCATTTGATCTGGATGTTCCTGCACAGGTCTTCCCTCCTTCCATCTATTCTGCCTCTTGAATCAGCTTTTGCGCATGTAGTGCCAGCATATGGTCAGGCTGCACGTCAATGGCTTTACCCAGCATCTCAAGTGCTTCGTCTTTTTTCTCTAAGTACGCATACGCAACCCCTAAATTATAAAAGGCATCTGCATGCTGCGGATCACGCGTGATGACTTCAGTAAAAGTTGTCACCGCTTCTTCCAGCATGTGTTCATTGGCTAAGCACATGCCAAATTGGAATCTTGCTTCATTATCTTCTTCGTTTAGTTCAACGGCTCGCTGAAGATACGGCATCGCAAGCTTTGGCTGCTCTAATTTGATGAGCGTCTGCCCGAGCATATAAAACAAATCACTATTTTCCATGCCGGCTTTTAGTGCTTGTTCAAAATAGTCTTTCGCTTTCATAAAGTCTTCTTTTAATGTATATACATTTCCTGCTCCATAATAGGCTGCAGCTGCGGTATGATCAAGTTCAATTGCTTTCTGAAAAAAGTTTAAAGCGCGTTCAAATTCATTGATACTTGAAAGTAAGTTCGCAAAGTTAATATATGGAACCGGGTCCTTCGGGCTTTCTTCGATCGCTTTTGTAAAAGCTTCAGCTGCTTTTTCGATATTCCCTTGATTCAAGGCTTCTATGCCGATTTCGTTATAATTCATTCGCTCTCTCATCCTTTCATTAAAAAACCTCAACAGCGACGTTGAGGTTTTGAAACATGCTACACATACGACAGCTTTTGACCATCTTTGAAGACATCGTCAATTGTACCGCCGCCAAGACATTCGTCGCCATCATAAAAAACAACCGCTTGTCCCGGGGTAACAGCACGAACAGGTTCATCAAAGATAACCATCGCTTCTTGCTCACCTGTCATTTTGACCTTCACATGGTGATCTTCTTGACGGTATCTGAATTTTGCTGTACAGGTTAATTCACCGTTTTCTCCGACAATATGAGGACGAGTCCAGCTGATATTAACAGCTGAAATGCTTTCAGAGTATAAAAGTGGATTGTGGAAGCCTTGTTCAACAAACAAGATGTTTTTCTCCAAGTCTTTTCCAACGACAAACCAAGGATCACCACTGCCGCCAATACCAAGTCCTTGGCGCTGACCGATCGTGTAATACATCAGTCCATCGTGCTCCCCTTTTACTTCTCCGTCCATTGTCTGCATCACACCAGGCTGTGCAGGCAAATATTGACTGAGGAACGTTTTAAAGTTTCTTTCTCCAATAAAGCAGATACCTGTTGAATCTTTTTTCGTTGCTGTTGCGAGCTCTGCTTCTTTTGCCAATTCACGAACCCTTTTTTTCTCTAAATCACCGATTGGGAACATGACTTTATCAAGTTGTTCCTGTGTCAGCTGATTTAAGAAATACGTTTGGTCTTTGTTTGCATCAAGACCTCGCAGCATTTTGACTTCATCACCAGTTCGATCAACACGAGCATAGTGTCCTGTTGCCAAATAATCCGCACCAAGTGACAATGCATGCTCAAGGAATGCCTTGAACTTAATTTCTTTGTTACACATGACATCTGGGTTTGGCGTTCTGCCCGCTTTATATTCATCAAGGAAATATTGAAACACTTTGTCCCAATATTGCTTCTCGAAATTCACTGCATAATAAGGGATTCCAATTTGGTTACATACGCGGATGACATCCTCATAGTCTTCCGTTGCTGTGCAGACACCATTTTCATCAGTGTCATCCCAGTTTTTCATAAATATGCCGATGACATCATAGCCTTGCTCCTTTAACATAAGAGCGGCAACTGATGAATCGACTCCTCCGGACATACCGACCACAACTCTTGTTTCTTCTGGTCTTTTTGTCATCTTCATCAACTCCAATTTCAATGAAACAACATGCGCGTTTCGTTCTTTAGGTGCTTTGCTGTTTCATTTTTCACACACGAACAAAAGGAAGCATTTATTTGGCAAGGCGTTTGACAACAGCCGCTATCTTACGTGCCGCCTGCTTCACATGATCCTCTTCATTCCCAAGACCGAAGCTTATTCTGACTGAGGATGTCAGCTCTTTTGCTTCTTCGCCATACATGGCGCTTAACACGTGCGAAGGAAGGACAGATCCAGCCGTACATGCCGATCCGCTTGAAACAGCAATTCCTTCCATATCTAAATTCACAAGCAGCGATTCAATGGAGACGCCCGGGAAATGAACATTTAAAATGTGCGGCAATGTCTCTTTCGGATGTCCATTGATAGAGAAATTGAGAGATTCCTCTTCGAATACTTGCAGCATGGTTTCTTTGAGCTTACCATAATGCATCGCTTTTTCTCTTCTATTTTGCTTCGTTAATTGAACAGCTTCTGCAAGCCCAACAATTCCTGCCACATTTTCAGTGCCAGCACGGCGCTTTCTTTCTTGTTCGCCTCCGAATATTTGCGGAGAAAGTTTCACGCCCTCGTTTACATATAAAAAGCCAGTTCCCATCGGACCATTCAGTTTATGGCCAGAAGCAGATAAAAGATCAATATGAAGGTCTGCTACATCGATTGGCATTGTTCCAAACGCCTGCACTGCGTCTGTATGAAAATGAGCAGAGTGATCACGCAGAAGTTCGCCAATGTCTTTAATTGGCTGAATCACACCTGTTTCATTATTGCCGTACATAACGGTCACAAGAATCGTATCATCTCTCAATGCTTGTTTTAATTGATCAAGATGAATCAATCCAGTTTTGTCCACATCTAAATATGTCACTTCAAATCCAAGTTTCTCTAGACGTTCACATGTATGCAGCACCGCATGATGCTCTGTTTTCACTGTGATAATATGTTTTCCTTCATGCTGTCTTGCCATGGCAACACCTGTAATTGCCAGGTTGTCCGCCTCGGTTCCACCGCTTGTGAGGATGATCTCCTGCGGCTTACAGTGTAATTCTCCTGCAATGACTTCTCTTGCTTCATCGAGCCACTTTCTTGCCTCGCGCCCATATGAATGAATACTAGAGGGATTGCCAAATATCTCTGTAAAGTACGGCATCATCTTGTCCACAATACGCTGATCCATCGGCGTAGTGGCCGCATGATCTAAATAGATTCGTTCCATTTCCGGTACACCTCTGATCTAAATATAGAACATATACGAGTCTTGATCCCCGTCATCTGTGTAGCTTGCCAAGTCTTCAAGAGTTGTATTGTCTAGTACGTCTTTTACTGCATCACGAATACGAATCCATAGTTCACGCTTTGCTGGTTCTTCGTTTTCGATGACTTCAACAGGACTAATGGGTCCTTCTAATACACGAATAATATCACCTGCTGTGATCTCGTTTGGTTCATGTGCAAGAACATAGCCGCCATACGCTCCGCGGATACTTTTTACAAGACGGGCATTGCGGAGTGGTGATACAAGCTGCTCTAAATAATGCTCAGACAAATCATTGTTTTGAGCGATTGATTTTAATGATGTAGGGCCTTCGCCATGTTTTTTGGCTAATTCGATCATGATCGTCAGACCATATCTGCCTTTAGTTGATATTTTCAAGTTAAACACCTCTGCGTTTTCTATTCTATGTCATCAATTATTTTTCTGATTTCATATACGCTGATATATAGACCAAAAGCAATTATATCATACTTTCAGCCAACTTTCATTTACGGGTTCTGAGCATGATAGAAGGACGAATCCCTTTTCTATTTGAAGAATTTTCGGTACTCTATACAAACAAGACATTGCTATAGGAGAGATAATTATGAAACCTTTAGCGTACCGGATGCGCCCAAGTCATATTGAAGACATTATTGGGCAGGAGCATCTTGTTGGGGAAGGTCAAATTATTAGGCGAATGGTCGAGGCAAAACATTTATCCTCGATGATTTTATACGGACCGCCGGGCATCGGCAAAACATCGATTGCAACCGCGATTGCTGGCAGTACAAGCATTGCTTTTCGAACGTTGAATGCGGTCATTCATAACAAAAAGGATATGGAAGCTGTTGCCGCTGAAGCGAAAATGAGCGGCCAGGTGATCCTTATTTTAGACGAAGTCCACCGGCTTGATAAAGGAAAGCAGGATTTTCTTCTTCCTTATTTAGAAAATGGCATGATCATTTTAATTGGGGCAACGACGGCTAATCCCTATCATGCGATCAATCCTGCCATTCGAAGCCGGACACAAATATTCGAGCTGAAGCCGCTTGAAACAGAGCAAATCAAAGCTGCGTTAACAAGAGCCTTACAGGATGAGCATCGCGGGCTTGGCGGCTATGAGGTGACAGTGGACGATGAAGCGATGAATCATTTTGCCAATGGATGCGGAGGAGACGTGCGTTCTGCTTTAAATGCACTCGAGCTCGCTGTCTTATCGACAAAAGCTGATGAGACAGGGCATATCACAATCACTCTTGCCGCAGCAGAAGAATGTTTACAAAAAAAGAGCTTCTCACATGACAAGAATGGTGATGCTCATTATGATGTCCTCTCGGCTTTTCAAAAATCCATTAGAGGATCTGATACAGATGCGGCGCTGCATTACCTTGCCAGACTGATTGAAGCTGGAGACCTTGAAAGCATTTCAAGGAGATTACTCGTGATGGCTTACGAGGACATTGGCTTAGCTAGTCCGCAGGCTGGCCCCCGCGTGTTAAGCGCAGTACAAACAGCAGAAAGAGTCGGCTTCCCAGAAGCACGGATTCCACTGGCGAACGCAGTGATTGAGCTGTGTCTTTCTCCTAAGTCTAATTCGGCATATAAGGCGATTGATGCGGCACTTGGTGACATTCGTACAGGGAAAATTGGAGAAGTTCCAGTTCATTTAAAGGATGCTCACTACAAAGGCGCCACAGCACTCGGAAGAGGCGTCGATTACTTATACCCACATGATTACGAAAACGGCTGGGTGAAGCAGCAATATTTACCTGATCCGCTGAAAAACAAGCAATACTATGTACCGAAGCAAACCGGAAAATTTGAAGGTGCATTGAAACAGGTCTATGAGAATTTAAAACGCCAGAAATAAAAAAAGCCCCCTGCATGTTAGCAGGCGGGCTGTTTATTTATCCTTCACACGAGTAATTGGAATATCTTTTAAAAGCTTCATAATGACATGACCACCCATGATCAGTCCGGCAACAGACGGAACGAACGCATTAGATGATGGCGGCATTTGCGCCTTGCGAATCTTCGCTTCATCATTTCCAACTTCTTTTCTGACATCTTCGCGAATGACAATTGGACTTTCGTCAGAGAAAATGACTTCAATTCCTTTACGAATCCCTTCCTTACGCAAACGTGTTCTCACAACTTTTGCAATAGGATCGGTATGTGTTTTTGAAATATCATCAATTTTGAAGCGTGTCGGATCTGTTTTGTTCGCAGCTCCCATACTTGAAATGATGTTCACACCTCGTTTCAGACACTCTTTCATTAAATGAATTTTATAGTGAATGGTATCTGAGGCATCAATGACATAATCAAGCGGATACTCAAAAAATTGTTCGTATGTTTCTTCTGTATAAAACATCTTCAGCGCAACAACTTCACATTCTGGGTTAATATCAGCGATTCTCGCCTGCATTAAGTCAACCTTTGGCTGGCCAACTGTTGATAGCAATGCTGGAAGCTGACGGTTTACATTTGTAATATCAATATCATCTTTATCAACAAGAACAATACGGCCAACGCCTGAACGCGCGAGTGCCTCTACTGCGAATGAACCAACGCCGCCCACACCAAGCACTGCAACTGTACTGTTTTTTAGTATATTTAAGCCTTCCTTGCCAATGGCAAGCTCGTTTCTTGAAAACTGATGTAACAAGTGCCTCACTCCACCTTTATTTAAAATGAATCGAAAGAATCATATCATATTCAGACTTCTCCGTCATCCTTCTCTAAAAGAAAAAAACACAAAAAAGTCCCGATGACGCCGCCAGCATTTCCTTCGTTTTGAACCCCGCACCATGCAGGTGGGTGCTTTCTCCCTGACTTTATAAGTCCTCTAAAGAGGCATTTATGCAGAAAGGAAAGGCAAGCTCCCGTATAAAAAAATGTTCGGTCAAAACTAGGTAACCACCGTACGTATCAGGACTTTATTTATTGATTGATGAAAGCATATCATAGGCATATTTCTTTTTCAAGCGTTTACATACCTATAAACATGCGCCTATTTTACTGTTTTACTTTTGTTTTAATCGCTAAACTCAGCTCATCAAGCTGCGCCTCGCTTACATGGCCAGGGGCATCTGTAAGAACGCAGCTCGCACTTGCCGTTTTCGGGAATGCAATCGTATCTCTTAAGTTAGAGCGGCCTGCAAGCAGCATCACTAAACGGTCAAGCCCAAGCGCAATTCCGCCATGCGGAGGAACACCATGCTCAAACGCATCCAGCAGGAAGCCGAATTGTTCGTAAGCTTCTTCTTTTGAAAAACCAAGTAAGCCAAACATCTTTTCTTGAATGTCCTTTTCGAAAATACGAATAGAACCTCCGCCAAGCTCGTAGCCATTCAGCACAAGATCGTAAGCCTGGGCCTTCATGTCTTCTGGGCTTGTTTCAATTAATTCAAGATCATCGCGAACCGGCATTGTGAATGGATGATGGGCAGCATAGAAGCGGCCTTCTTCTTCATCCTTTTCAAGCAGCGGCCAATCGACAACCCATAAGAAATTGAATACAGACTCATCAATCAGTTCAAGCTCTTTACCAAGTTTTAAGCGAAGTGCACCAAGCGCATCATGGACAACAGACGTCTTATCTGCAACAAAGAGTAAAAGGTCGCCTTCTTCAACTTGCAGCTGTTCTTTTAATTCAGCTTGCTTTACTTCATCAAAGAATTTAGCGATCGGACCTTTTAATTCAGTCCCTTCTGCTTTTAGCCAAGCTAGACCTTTTGCACCGTAGTTCGCAGCAAATGCACCGAGTGCATCAATGTCTTTTCTTGAGTAGTACGCTGCAGCCCCTTTTACATTGATGGCTTTCACAGCTCCACCATTTTTCACAGCTCCGCTAAACACTTTGAAATCGGAGTCTTTTACCGTGTCTGAAATGTTCACTAGCTTCATCTCAAAACGTGTATCCGGCTTATCAGATCCATAAGAATTCATCGCTTCATCGTATGTCATACGAGGTAATGGCAATGTAAGGTCTACACCTTTGACATCTTTCATCACCTTCGCCATCATCTCTTCAGCAAGCGTCATGATGTCCTCTTGACTCATAAAGGACATTTCAATATCGACTTGTGTAAATTCCGGCTGACGGTCAGCACGCAAGTCTTCATCTCTAAAACAGCGGGCAATTTGATAATAACGGTCCATCCCAGAAACCATCAGCAATTGTTTAAATAATTGCGGTGACTGCGGCAGTGCATAAAATTCTCCCTCGTGTACACGGCTTGGAACAAGATAGTCACGCGCACCTTCTGGCGTACTTTTCGTTAAAATTGGCGTTTCAATGTCTAGAAAGCCGTTGTCGTCTAAGAAATGGCGGAATGCTTTTGTGACTTCATGTCGCATTTTCATTGTTTCAAACATTGCAGGGCGGCGAAGATCCAGGTAACGATATTTTAAACGAACATCTTCTGATACCTCGTCTGCCTGATCTGAAATCACAAATGGAGGAGTCTTCGCTTCATTTAAAACGGTGACCGTTTCGACTTGAATTTCAATTTTGCCCGTTTTTAAATTTGGATTGATCGTTGCTTCTTCTCTTGCGACAACCGTTCCTTTAATATCAAGGACATATTCATTACGAATTGATTCTGCTGTCTCAAGCGCCTCTTTTGATAAGTCTGGATTGAAGACAACTTGTACAATACCTGTACGGTCGCGCAAATCAATAAAGATTAATCCGCCTAGGTCACGCCTTTTTTGAACCCATCCTTTTAATACAACTGACTGACCAATTTGGTCTTCTGTTACTTCTCCACAATAAAAAGTTCTACCAAACACAAACATTCCACTCCTTCTTTACGCTTTCTGGTGGGCCTTCAACATTTGAATCAGCTTATCAAGCTTCACTTCAATTTGTTCACCCGTTGTTGTATCTTTCACATTCACAATTTGCTGCGCTAGCTCATCTTCACCAAGAACTGCAATAAATTTGGCTTTTAATCGATCAGCCGCTTTAAATTGTCCTTTTAATTTCTTCCCTGTATAGTCCATTTCACTTGAGATACCTTCTTTTCTCAGACGGTTTAATAATGAAACAGAATAATCCTTCGCTTCATCTCCGAGAGCAGCAATGTATAGATCAATACCATCCTGGAGAGGAAGCTCAATTCCTTCAGCATCGATCGCAGATAAGAAACGCTCAATACTCATCGCAAATCCGATCCCTGGTGATTCAGGACCGCCAATTCCTTCAACGAGTCCATCATAACGGCCGCCGCCGGCTAATGTTGTAATCGCACCAAAGCCTTCTGCATTACTCATGATCTCAAATGCTGTGTGATTGTAGTAATCAAGACCGCGCACTAAATTTGGATCGACGACATACTCAATGCCTATATCTGATAAGTATTGTTTGACCTTTTCAAAATACGTCCGTGATTCTTCATTTAAGTAATCTTGAATGGATGGAGCGGTTGTCATCAGTTCATGATCACGATCCTTTTTACAATCAAGAATACGCAGCGGATTTTGATGTAAACGCGTTTGACAGTCGTGACAGAATTCCTCAATTCTTGGCTCAAAGTGCTTGACCAGTGCTGTGCGGTAGTCTGCACGGCTCTCCTTGTCACCAAGGCTGTTAATGACGAGCTTTAAGTTAGAAAGACCTGCTTTCTCATACACACTCATCGCAAGCGAAATGACCTCTGCATCAATAGCAGGATCCTTGGAACCAATCGCTTCTATCCCAAATTGATAAAATTGACGATATCTTCCGGTTTGCGGACGTTCATAGCGGAACATTGGTCCGATGTAATAAAGCTTTGTTGGCTGAGCCGGCTGTGCGAACAATTTATTTTCAACATAAGAGCGTACAGTTGAAGCTGTTCCCTCTGGACGAAGTGTGATGCTGCGTCCTTTTTTGTCTTCAAATGTGTACATCTCTTTTTGAACGATATCAGTTGATTCGCCTACTCCCCGTGCAAACAGCTCAGTATGCTCAAAAATCGGTGTGCGGATTTCTTTGTATTGAAAGGCTGCACATGTATCTCTCGCAATTTGTTCAACATACTGCCAGCGTTCTGACTCTCCAGGTAAAATATCCTGTGTGCCTCTTGGAATATTAAAACTCATTTTTCGTCCTCCTACGACCATCATTCATTTTTTATGTGGACATATAAAAAACCCCCGCCTCTACTATGTGTATAGTAGGGACGAGAGTTATACCCGTGGTGCCACCCTAGTTGGAACATGAATAAGCATGTTCCCGCTCAAATCCTTAACGCAGATTCACGTTCTCCGCCTATTGACTCATTTTCAGAGCGTTCAGCAGGAAACCTACAGAGTGTTCTTTCGTGATAAATGCCATGCGGATTCGCTTTCAGCCTCAGGCGAGTCCTCTCTGCTCACGCAATTTATCCTACTATTCTCTATCATCAGTTCCACATTTTAAATTTTCAAGTGTGTTGATTTATATTATAATAAGGTCGGTGCTGCCACTCTGTCAACCCTTGCCGTGCCTCTTTTTCTTTTCCAGCTCTTCTTTTGACGTACATCCGTATTCAGATGCGGTCTCTTCAAGGAAGCCTGGCTGATCCATTTCGTCGTGCTGCCAGCGGTCGATATCACGATGTCCATTATATTGCACTCGTCCTAATTTTCTGCTTAATCTCATGTTTGTACATCCTTTTATCACATTTTTATTTAGTATAAACAGATTGATTCATTTTTATTAGGAAAACTGCAAGGAATTCATCCACTACATAACGAATTAACATTCATCGGTTTTACAAGGGAGGGGAAAACACCGTTTTGAATCTGAAAAAACACAATCAAATGATGATGCTGCTTACTTGTTTTGTTCTCATCGCGAGTTCTTTGCCTATGACACATGCTACAGCACAAACAGATCAAGCTGTGGTCGCAACAGATGAAATCAATGTGAGAACGGGCCCTGGTTTAAGCTATGGAATTGCAGCTGTTGTGAAACGCGGCGAAAGTTATCCTATTCTCACAGAACAAGGAGAATGGGTGCAGATCCAATTATCAAACGGACAAAAAGGCTGGGTCGTCTCATGGCTGATTACCACATCATCCGGCGCTCAAAAATCCGCGAAGCCAAAGGCGCAAGGTCAAAGCACGGCTGGAGGCAGTACAATTACATCGACAGCTTCCGATCTTCGCATCCGGACAGGCCCTGGGACTTCCTATCAAGTGATTGGTACTTTCCCGCAAGGCGCTACCGCTAAAAAGCTCGAGACAAGCGGCGAATGGACGAAAATTTCGTATAAACAAGCAGAAGGCTGGGTTCACTCTGATTATGTTTCAGGGGGGCAGAAAACTTCTCAATCAAGCTCCGGCGAGTCCTCTCGCTCTAACCAGACAGGTACAGTTGGCGTATCGAGCTTGAATGTAAGGCAATCGGCCGCACCAAATGCACAAGTCGTCGCTTCACTTGCACGCAACACACAGATCACCATTTTGCGAGAGCAGAACGGCTGGTATGAAATTGAGGGCAAAGGCGTAAAAGGCTGGGTTGCAAGCTATTACATTGTCACAGGCAAAGGAGCAGGCTCTGCACCTGAAAAGAGTTCATCCTCTTCGGCTTCTGAGCAAAAAGCGTACATTGTCTATGACGGCACCAACATTCGAAAAAGCGCTTCTACCTCTGCTGGGATTGCAGAAAGAGCAACAAAAGGAGCTGCCTATCAAATCGTTCGGACGCAAGGCGACTGGTACGAGGTGACACTATCAAACGGCGGAACTGGCTATGTGGCGAGCTGGGTCGTTCAAACGAAGAAAAATAGCGGCGAAGCGCCAAGACCTCAGCAGGATTCATCGTCTGGAACTGGTTCTTTAAAAGGAAAAACGATTGTTCTTGATCCTGGTCATGGCGGAAAAGACAGCGGCACAATTGGCGCAGACGGTGCTTTTGAAAAGAACCTCACAATCAAAACCGCCAATTTACTTGCAGGCAAATTAAGGGCTTCTGGTGCAAATGTATATTTAACAAGAAGTGATGATACCTTTATCAGCCTCCAATCAAGGGTGGCAACATCTCATTACCGAAATGCAGATGCATTTATTAGTCTTCATTATGATAGCTTTATGGACCAAAGTGTTAGAGGAAGTACAGCGTATTATTATCAAGCAGCAAAAGATCAGCAGTTAGCGTCAAGCGTTCATTCCGAAGTCGCAAAACGCTCTCAAATCCCTGATAAGGGTGTCAAATTCGGAGATTACTTTGTTTTAAGAGAAAACAAACGCCCTTCCCTTTTATATGAACTCGGGTACTTAAGCAATCCTCAGGAGGAAGCGATCATTTATAGCGCCTCTTACCAAGAACGAGTCACAGAAGGAATGACTGAAGGATTAAAACAATATTTCCGTTAAAAAGAAAGAGGCCTCTGCGCCTCTTTTTTGTTTGACCGCAAAAGAAAAAGACTCTAAACAAACTCCCGCATGAGTTCATCTACAGTCTAAAGAGAATCTATTCTTTGCTGTCCATCAAGATCGTGACCGGTCCTGAATTGGTCAATGACACGTCCATCATCGCACCAAAACGGCCAGTTTCGACATGGATGCCTTTTTCTCTAAGGGTATTATTGAAACATTCGTAAAGCGAATTGGCTGCATCCGGCTTGGCGGCTTTCATAAAATTCGGCCGTCTGCCCTTTCTCGTATCACCATAAAGGGTAAATTGAGATACAGACAGAACGCTTCCTTTTATGTCCAATAATGAACGATTCATTTTCCCATTTTCATCTTCAAAAATACGTAAATGTGCAAGCTTTTCAGCTAAGTAAAGCACATCTTCTTCTGTATCTTCGTGTGTGACACCAACAAGCACCATATAACCTTCGTTGATGGCACCTGTGATCTCTTCTTCTACCTTCACAGATGCATTTGTCACACGCTGCACAACAAGCCTCATAGACGATATACTTCCTTTCTAATTCATGAATCGGCGAACAGAGTAAATGTCTTTGATTTGTTTAATGCGTTCGACCACTTTGTGCAAATGATTAATATTTTGGATAAAGATCGCCATATGGATCGTCGCCACTTTGTTACGATCAGACTTCCCAGAAACAGAGGAGATGTTCGTTTTGGTTTCGTTGACGGCTTGAAGCACCTCATTGAGTAAGCCGCGTCTATCATATCCTAATATTTCAATTTCCACATTGTATTCTTTACGGTTTTGAGCAGGCTGCTCATGCTCCCACTCGACCGGAATTAACCGCTCCTGCGCTTCTCCTGTCTTTACGTTCGGACAGTCGTCGCGGTGAACAGATACGCCTCGACCCTTCGTAATAAAACCGACAATGCTATCACCAGGAACAGGATTACAGCACTTAGATAAGCGGACAAGCAGGTTATCAATCCCTTTGACCCTTACGCCAGCTTCCCGTTTTTTCCCGTGATACGTCTTTGGTTCCACCGTCACTTCTTGAACGGTTTTCTCTTGCTCTTCTTGGTCTCTTTGTTTTCTTTCTTTTTCCGTTAAACGATTGGCGACCTGCAGTGCAGTAATGCCGTTATATCCAACAGCTGCATACATGTCCTCTTCGTTTGAAAAATTAAATTTGTCAGCCACTTTTTGCAGATTTTCAGCGGTCAGAATGTCTTTGACATCAAACTCAAGGTTTTTGATTTCTTTTTCCACGAGCTCTCGGCCTTTTTCGACATTTTCTTCACGGCGCTGTTTTTTGAAAAACTGTCTGATCTTGTGCTTCGCTTGGGAGGTTTGGGCAAGCTTGACCCAATCCTGACTTGGCCCGTAGCTGTGCTTTGATGTCAGAATTTCAATAATGTCACCTGTTTTTAGTTTGTGATCGAGTGTGACCATCTTGCCATTGACCTTGGCACCGATCGTTTTATTCCCAATTTCCGAGTGAATCCGGTAAGAGAAATCAATCGGAACTGAGCCCGACGGCAGTTCAATGACGTCTCCTTTTGGCGTAAACACAAATACCATATCAGAGAAGAGATCGATCTTTAACGACTCCATAAATTCTTCTGCATCTGTGGATTCGTTTTGGAATTCAAGAATTTCTCTAAACCAAGAGAGCTTCTTTTGGAAGACCGCTTCTTCCGTTGATTCTGCTGACTCTTTGCCTTCTTTGTATGCCCAGTGTGCCGCAATCCCGTATTCTGCGATTTCATGCATTTCCACTGTACGGATCTGAACTTCAAGCGGATCACCTTTTGGTCCAATCACCGTTGTATGAAGAGACTGGTACATGTTCGGCTTTGGCATCGCAATATAATCCTTAAACCTGCCTGGCATCGGCTTCCAGCATGTATGGATAATTCCGAGCACCGCATAACAGTCTTTAATGCTGTCGACCAAAATACGAACGGCAAGCAGATCATAAATTTCATTAAACTGCTTATTTTGCAAGACCATTTTGCGATAAATGCTATAAATATGTTTTGGTCTGCCGGAAAATTCGGCCTTGATGTTCACCTCAGACACGCGGTCTTTTACTTCATTGACAACCTCGTCCAAGTATTCCTCACGTTCCGCTCTTTTGCGCTTCATCAGATTCACAATCCGGTAATATTGCTGCGGATTTAAATAGCGGAGTGCTGTATCTTCAAGCTCCCACTTAATCTTTGAAATCCCTAATCTGTGTGCAAGCGGTGCAAAGATTTCAAGTGTTTCATTTGAAATTCTCCGCTGCTTTTCCTGCGGAAGATGCTTGAGCGTTCTCATATTATGAAGACGGTCTGCCAGCTTAATCAAGATCACACGGATATCCTGCGCCATTGCAACAAACATTTTTCGATGGTTTTCAGCCTGCTGTTCTTCTTGTGATTTATATTTAATCTTCCCGAGCTTTGTGACACCATCAACAAGCATTGCTACTTCTTCGTTAAAATGCTCTTTTAAATCCTGTAATGTCACATCTGTATCCTCAACTACATCGTGCAGGAAACCGCCTGCAATGGTTGATGGGTCCATTTCAAGATCAACAAGAATACCCGCCACTTGAATTGGATGGATAATATAGGGCTCACCAGATTTCCGGTATTGCTCCTTGTGTGCATTTTCAGCATATTCATATGCTCGCTCTATAAATTGAATATGTTCAGCGGACAGGTATTCTCTTGCCTTGTCAATGACCTGCTGCGCCGTTAAAACTTGTTCGTTCGCCATGGAATCACCTTTTTAAATGAAAACTGTATTGTAGTTTATTATCAAGAAAAATTCGATAGATGTAAAGAGAAGAAGTCCGCTAAAAGATTTTTGATAGGAAAAAAGCACCCTTCTTACTGAGTGCTTTTTACGAAAAACTCCATTAGTATTGCATTAACGTCATGATGTCGTAGCCGTCAAGCTTCTTTCTGCCGTCCAGATACGTCAGCTCAATCAAAAATGCAATCCCTGCCACAACGCCGCCTAATTCCTCTACAAGCTTAATGGACGCTTCAATTGTTCCACCAGTCGCCAGTAAGTCATCTGTAATCAGGACACGCTGACCAGGACGAATCGCATCTTTATGAATCGTTAATACATCTTTACCATATTCCAAGCCGTAATCGACTTTAACGACTTCACGAGGAAGCTTTCCTTCTTTACGAACCGGTGCAAAACCTACACCAAGTGCGTATGCTACAGGGCAGCCAATAATGAATCCACGCGCTTCAGGTCCAACAATGAGATCAATGTCTCTTTCCTTCGCGTAATCAACGATTTGATCCGTTGCATATCGGTACACTTCGCCTTTATCCATCAACGTTGTAATATCTTTAAATTGTACACCTTCCTTTGGGTAGTCAGGTACAACTGTCACATATTGTTTTAAATCCATCTTTTCCTTTTCCTCCTCGTACGTCAAAGCACAGGTGAGACTTCGCTCATCATGCTATTCAGCCATTCCTTCAGCTCTTTAGCTGAGGAATATGTTAGTGTTTGATCGAGTTCCATCAATCGTTGTTTTGCTGTATAGGACGCTGATGCCGTTAAATCTTTTTTAGGGACATCAAGTACTATTGACAGCACACCATTTTCTATTTTAACAAAACCAAGTTCAAAAAACACCTTTGTCATAAAAATGATTGTATCTTTTGTCCAGCCTTTATGTTTGGCAAGCTCCATTCCTTGTTCTTTGATAGGAAAACTTCCCCGTTTAAACAAGAACCCATAAAACCATTTGAATTGGTCACGGCTTGGGAAAGAGGACATAAAATGATCTTCTTTTCTTTGAAAAACCGTATAAATTCTCGCAGGCTTTTGATTTTCTAAAAGCTGCTTCAGCAATTGCTCATCTGCGGGAACATCCGCAAAGACCACATACTTTCCTTGTACATCAAATGTGGATACATTTTCTGCATGAACATGATGAATGGGGAGATCGACGTCCTGTTTTGTTGCTTCATCAAAACAGACGACCAATGATTTTTCTGAATCAAGTGTCGAAACTTTCTTCTCCCAATCCTTTTTCCCTCGCAGATCAAACAGCTGCCATTCATCAACTCGTGCATCTTTTAGCATGAGCTGGGGTTTTTTCCGGTTATTCCATTCATTGACGGACATTTCCCCAATCACGGAGATGCGGCTTCCTGGAACAATTTCTTCCTTTAATTTCCCTTGGTGAAAGCCAACACAGTCAAGCAGCGTGTCTTCGTCTTTCAGAGACATTTTAATATGGTTGTGATTTGCCCCAATCGTTCGGATATCTTCAAGCTTCGCATCTTCAATCATAATGAACGGTTTTGGGTTTGACATACCAAATGGTGACAGCATTCCCGCTTCTTCAATCGCTTGTACCGTCAATTCGTCTACTTTGCACACGGCATCGACCCGCTGAATTGGAATAAAATCTTCTTCCGTCAATGTTTCATTTGCATATTGATTTAATCTTTCCCTTAGTAAAGATACATCATCCGCTCGAAGTGTCATCCCTGCTGCCATCGGATGCCCGCCGAAATGCGGCAGGATGTCGCGGCATTTGCTTAGATGGAAAAATAGATCGAAGCCAGGAATACTCCGGGCTGATCCTTTTGCCATTTGCGTTTCTTCATCTATTCCAAGCACAATTGCCGGACGAGAAAAAGTATCCGTCAATTTAGAGGCAACAATTCCGACAACGCCCGGATTCCAGCCAGCTTTCGCTACAACGATCGCAGACTGGTCATCACCTGCCTCTTCCACCATTTGAATGGCTTCTTCTGTGATCGTACTGACAATCTTTTGTCGTTCTTTATTCAGTTCCTGTACAAAACGAGCGAGCTCTTCTGCTTCATCCTTATCCTCAGTCATCAGAAGATGAACGGCTGGATCTGCCTGTTCAATTCGCCCAACAGCATTCAGCCTTGGCGCAATTTGAAAGCCGACCGTTTCCTCGCTTGCTTCTTCTAGAGTGGCTCCCGCTTCTTTCAATAACGCTTTCAGCCCCGGTCTATTCGACTGCCGAAGCTGCATAAGCCCTTTTTTGGCGAGCCATCTATTCTCATCATGAAGCGGTACAAGATCCGCGATGGTCCCGATTGCTGCAAGATCTAACAGCTGAACTGGCAGCTCTCCAAGAAGTGCATGCGCCACTTTAAACGCGACACCTACACCAGCAAGTTCTTTAAAGGGATACTCACAGCCAGGCTGCTTAGGATGGACAATGGCAAGTGCCTCAGGCAGCTCCTCACTTGGTTCATGGTGATCTGTAATGATCAGGTCTAACCCTATTTCTTTTGCAATACGTGCTTCATTTACAGCAGCAATGCCTGTATCGACCGTGATAACAAGCGATGCTCCTTGCTCCTTGATATATCGAAAAGCCTGTTCATTAGGTCCATAGCCTTCTTTAAATCGATCTGGAATATAAAAGTCTACTATCGCAGACCGCTCTTTTAATGTATGTAAAAGTACAGACGTACTTGTCACACCATCTGCATCATAGTCTCCGAAGATCACAATCGATTCCTGCTCTTCGATCGCTTTGTTGATGCGCTCTACTGCTTCTTTCATTCCTTTTAATAGGAATGGATCATGAAATTCGGCTTTTTGATCAAATAAAAAAGACCTCGCCTCTTCTACTTCTTCAAGTCCTCTTTTTACGAGAAGCGATGCAGTCAGCGCTGAAATATTCAGATTTTCAGAGAGTGATTTCACTTTTTCTTCGCTTGGATGTTCATATTCCCAGCGCATTTTGGATAATAACATAAATTCACCCCTCAACCACACTATTATACTAGAGTGGCCTGAGGGGTTTCAATTTTTATTTTATGAAATTGTGCTGGAAGATTATTTTTCCTTCCGGTCAAATGATGATGGCTGTTCTTTTAAAGGCGTGACATGAGATTTCTTTTGAAGATCTTTGTCTGCTTTTTTCGTCGCCGCAGCAGGTGCAGCGGCTGCACGCTCAGCTTTTAGTGCCTTTAGTTCACGTTTCAGTTTCACAATTTGGAAGATCCCTGCAAATGCCACAATCAGTCCGCCCATTAAAACTGAACCGATAATGACAAGGATCAGCGGCCATTCAGCCGTTCCAAATAAGTAGTGTACCTCGACAGGCCGTACATTAATCACGGCAAATACTGAGACAATTAATACGAAAATAAATGCGAGTATGATGGTCCATTGTTGTTTGTTCATCTACAAATCCCCCAAGCTTTTTCTTTTATTCTTCCCTTTTCACTGCCTTTTATAAACACCGAAAGAAAGCAGTGGAAGAAAACCTATCAGCATGGGCATCATCAGCTGCTGAGTTTTTCTTTAATCAGATTCTTTAATTCTTTTCTTTCTCCAGAAATGACAAGGGTATCCCCTTCTTCGATGATGGTATCTGGTCCTGGATTTAAAATCTTCTCATGTGATTTTCTCACAATGGCGATGACTGTTACTTGATAGTTTTGGCGAACATTGAGGTCACCGATGCTTTTCTGAACAGCTGGTGCATTCTTTTCAATTTTAAACCATTCAATCACCAGTTCATCAATGGCTACCTCTACGGTTTCAAGCGCTTTCGGCTTATAGACCATGCCGCCTAAAATAGCCGCGATTTGTCTTGCTTCTTCATCGTTTAGCAGGATGCCAGAAATCGTTTCTTCGTGGTCGTCCTCCTGAAAATGATACATTTCTCTTCTGCCGTCATCATGTGTAATGATGGCAAGCTTCTCATTATTTCTTGTGATCATTTCGGCTTTATGACCGATACCTGGCAGTTCAGTTTCCCGAACCTTCATAACAGCCCCTCCAATGAATAAAGCCAAATGCCCTAAACAGACACTTGCTTTCTATACTGGTCTAAACGTAAGTCATTATAGCAAAAGACCATTTCAAGATCAATGAAACCCAAAATGTTTTTTCAAAGCGTCTACTTTTCGGGAAAAAACGATAGAAAAAGACTGCCGAGAAGGCAGTCTCAGATTGTTGAAAAAGGGCTAAAATGATTTTTATTTTAGCCCTTTGTCTTCTTTTCAGCGTGATAGAAAACCTTTGCAGTCTAGGAAGGACGAGCACTGGCGCGGAGCGAATTGAACATTCGTGAGCACCAGCGCGCAGGACTGACAAAGAATGCGAGGGTTTGTCTACACGCTGAGACTGCCGAGAAGGCAGTCTTTCTAGATTAAATATCTTGATCTGTATCTATCTTAGCTGGTTTTTTCAGCTCACGGCCTTTCCACATCAGCCAAATTTGTGCCGCGATATAAAGGGATGAGTACACCCCTGTTAATAAGCCGACAAGTAAGGCGATGGAGAAGTTTGTAATCGACGCTGATCCGAAAATAAGCAGTGCGATCACAACAATTACTACAGTGAGAACCGTATTGATAGATCTTGTAAAGGTTTGCTGTAAACTCAAGTTAACGATGTAAGATAGATCTTCTACCGTTTTTGGTTTACGTTTCTTCATTTGCTCACGAACCCTATCGAACGTCACGATCGTGTCATTGATCGAATACCCGATCACCGTGAGGATCGCCGCAATGAAGGTCACATCTACCTCTAATCGTGTGATACTAAAGAATGCCACAATGAAGAATGCATCATATAAAAGGGAAGCAATCGCGGCAATGGCCATTTTATATTCAAACCGAATGGAAACATAAATAATGATCCCAATCGAAGCAATGATGATGGCATATAAAGCATTACGTGCAAGTTCTTTTCCAACCGTAGGAGACACCGTGCTGACATTCGGTTCTGTTCCATACTTATCTTTAAAGTAATCTTTCACTTCTGCGATTTTTTCTTTATTTGGCACACCAACAAATCGTGCCGCTGCTTGATTTTCTTTTTGACCAGATAACACAACACTATCTGTATCAAGATCTAGTTTTTGAAAGTCTTGCTCGATTTGAGCAGTTGACAGCTTATGGTCACTTTGAATGTCTACTCTTGTACCACTTGCAAAGTCAATACCCGCATTGAGTTTGAAAATCGAAAGGACGATAATCCCCGCAATGGTAATGGCTACTGAGAAAATCATGAAACCTTTTCGCTTGCTGACAAAATCCCATTTATCAAACGGTGTTTTTGGTTCAGTATTTTCTGTTGTTTCATGAATATCGATGATGTCTTTTTGACGGACACCAAACCAGCCTTTCTTTCGATCGAGCGCGCGGCTTTCCACAAGCAGACCAAGAAGGAATCTTGATAGGAAAACAGCCGTGATAAAGCTTGTTAAAATCGAGAGGATGAGCATTGTTGCAAATCCTTTTACAGAACTTGTCCCGAAGAAGAAAAGGACGCCCCCTGCAATAATACTCGTTAAATTTGCATCAAAGATGGTCGCAAATGATCGGCGGTTCCCTGACCTGAAAGCAGAACGGACAGATTTACCGAGCTTAAGCTCCTCTTTGATTCGTTCATATGTGATGATGTTGGCATCAACCGCCATCCCTACTCCAAGAATCAGCGCCGCAATTCCAGGAAGTGTCAGAACAGCACCCATCCAGTCAAACACCTGTAAGGTAATATAAATATACGTTGATAACGTAATGACTGCAATAAGACCAGGTATTCGGTAATAAAAAAGCATGAATAAGAAAATGAGGGCAATTCCCACAATCCCTGCAAAGACAGTTTCATTTAATGCCTGTTCACCGAATTGCGCACTCACTGAAGTGGAGTACTTTTCAGTTAATTTCACTGGCAATGCACCGGCATTTAAAATACTTGCAAGGTCTTTTGCCTCTTGGACAGTAAATTTCCCTTCAATTTGTACGTCACTGCTGTTAATCTCTTGATTCACATTTGGTGCAGATACATACTTGTGGTTTGATTTTGAGACTTCTTTTTTAAAGGAATCTCCTTTGTGGTAATCAAGCCAAATGACAAGCTGATTATTCGGTGCCATCGCTGCTACTTTTCTTGTGACGTCACCAAATTTTTTCGCATCCTTTAGTTTAACCGTCACAATTGGCTCATTCGTTTGACTGAATGTTTGTTTTGCACTGTTTTCGACTAGGTCAGCCCCGTTAAGAAGTTCTTTATCATTCGTATCTCTGAAGGATAGCTGTGCTTCAGTGGAAAGAATCTCCCTAGCTCTGTTTTGATCTTTTACCCCCGCAAGCTGCACACGGATACGATTATTGCCTTCAATCGAGATGTTCGGCTCACTTACTCCAAGCACGTTCGCTCTTCGGTTAAGAGCCTCCACTGTACTAACGAGAACACTATTTGTGATCTTGTCCTCTTTTTTCACTGGATGTACATCATACAGGACTTCAAATCCACCCTGTAAATCCAGCCCTAGCGTCATATCTTTCGCAACAGGCTTTGTCAGCAAGCCCACGCCAGCTCCGATTAACAGAACCACTAAGAAAAACGCAAGAATGCGCCCTTTTTTCATTATGTATTTCCTCCTTAAACACCTAAATCCATTAAGATGGCTTATTTCAACAGTTCATCAAGCATATTCTTGCCATCTTCACTGTCCAAAAAAGCAGACGTTTTAAACGACTGAACGGTTGCATAGTTCATAAATTCGCCTATTTTCACAGATAAAATATCTGCAACCATTTCATGAATCGGATACTCTTGTTTTTTCTTCCACTTCTTATTCTCTAAGTATGACCATAATTCCTCTAAATCTACATCTTTATAGCCCAAAACGATGAATTCTTCAAGCTTACTGAACAGAAAAGGCTTTAAATGGTCTTTGTAAATAGCAGCTGGGTGTTGTGTCATTGCGTAGCTCCCCCTTTTCAGTTTTTTATCGAGAGACTTGTCATGCTTGGACGATATACACGCATATCTTATTGTATATGATTCTATGTCGTTTGAGAAGGCAGGTGATCTGTGATTTGACGAAGCAAACGTTTTTAAAGGGGACCATTATTTTAATTTTAGCAGGTTTTATCACGAGAATATTGGGTTTTGTCAATCGAATTGTCATTGCGAGGTTCATTGGCGAAGAAGGGGTCGGGCTTTATATGATGGCTGCACCAACTTTTTTTCTCGCCGTGACGCTCACACAATTCGGACTGCCTGTCGCCATTAGTAAGCTTGTCGCAGAAGCAGAAGCCCGGGGTGACAAACAGAAAACAAAACGTATTCTGGTCATGTCCCTTGCGATAACAGGAACACTCAGTCTGATTTTCACGCCGCTCTTTTTATGGTTTGCGCCCATCATGGCAGAAAATATGCTGACAGACCCTAGAACGGTCTACCCACTGCTTGCTATTACACCTGTCGTACCAGTCATCGCCATTTCCAGTGTGTTAAGAGGCTATTTCCAGGGCAGACAGCAAATGAGTCCGCTTGCGATGTCTCAAGTTCTGGAACAGGTCGCAAGAATTTCACTAGTGGCGGTGTGTACAACGGCTTTCCTTCCTTACGGGATTGAATTTGCGGCAGCAGGTGCGATGGTGTCATCTGTCATTGGAGAGATGATTTCACTTGCTTACTTACTGATCGCCTTTCGCTATAAAAAGACCATTCGTATTCGAAAACGATTTTTTAAAGCGATTCATGACGGGAAGGACACATTTAAACAGCTGATGAGCATTGCCCTGCCAACAACAGGCAGCCGTTTTATCGGGAATATTTCGTGGTTTTTAGAGCCGATTGTTGTCGCGCAAAGTCTTGCCATTGCTGGATATGCGGCTGTAGAGGCGACAAGGCAGTACGGGGAGTTGACTGGTCTTGCTCTGACCCTTTTGACACTGCCTAGTTTTATTACGTATTCACTCTCCACTGCATTAGTTCCGGCGATCAGTGAAGGAATGGAGCAGAATAAACGTAAAACGGTCGAATACCGCCTGAAGCAGGCGATGCGCCTATGTTTACTCAGTGGAGGCATTTCATGTATTATTCTTTTCGTTTACGCAGAAGATTTAACGCTCTTTATGTATGGTTCATCGCACGCGGCCATTTATGTGAAATTCATGGCGCCATTTTTCCTTCTATATTATTTTCAGGGGCCCCTTCAAGCCGTGCTTCAAGCACTCAATTTAGCTGGTGCGGCGATGACCAACAGCCTGATTGGCGCTATTGTGAAAACAGGGATGATTTTTGTTCTTGCTTCACAGCCAGGCTTTGGCATTATGGGCGCTGCACTTGCGATCTTAATCGGCATCATCCTTGTCACGCTGCTCCATGCGGCAACTGTTGGAAAGGTGCTGCCTATTCATTTACCATTAAAGGAATATGGACTATGCGTCCTTGTGATTATCGGTACAGGGGCTGTCAGCCTTTGGCTGAAATCTCAAGTAAACGGACTCTTTTCTGCTCCTATTGAACTTGTGACGCTCATTTTTGTTACGTGCACGCTGTATGTCATTCTATTAATCTGCCTAGGCCTAGTGAAACGAGAAGAGCTGCGCCGCATCCCGTTCGTTGGGAAGCTGTTTTAGCTCATCTCTTTTTGATCACTTCATCTTTCAAATCAATATAAAATGTTTTTTGATTAAAGCTGCAGTAAGAGATTTGTTCGATATCATGATAGCCTCTTTTAGCAAGCTCATCTTTCAGCCACTGTTCATTTTGATTGATTTGCTTAAGGTGGTCATGCTGCACTACACCATCCGCAACAAGTGGAAGCTCAAGCGCTGCATGTTTGCGCTTGTTTTCTTTTTCGACGACGGCGAGCTTTCCAGACGGCTCTAAAATGGCGTAAGAGACATCCTGAATGCTGTCGATGTTATTTTCTCTTAATTGAATGAGCAGGTCATCAAAATTGTATCGCTGTTTTCTCATTGCACCCTCGTCTATTTTCCCATTGATAATGAGCAGGGCCGGTTTGCCGTCAAGAAAGCGCCGGACGCCTTGGAATTTCAATGAGAGGTAGGCAAGTGTGATTTGAATGAAGGTCAACAGCAGGATTGGCCATACCGTATGTAACATGTGATCCTCTACTTCTTCTATGGCGAGAACCGCAATTTCTGCGATCATCATAAAAATGACTAGATCTAAAATGCTCAGCTCGCCAATTTCCCTTTTGCCCATTAAGCGAAATATAAACCAAATAAGAAAATATAAGATGATGGTTCTCATGGAAATGATCAAGATGTCCTGCATGTGATGTAGCCCCTCCTTCTCCAACATAGCTTGTGTCAAAACACTTTATTTATGTAGAAAAGAAACGTCTGAAACATGTCTATTTTTTCTTCACTGTGAATACATTTTAGTAAAAGACAAGCTTCGTTCAATTGGAGAGGAGACGAATCTACATGCAGGAAACGAAACAAATTGGAAAAGGCATTTTATCCGGCTTAATTGCCATTTTTGTCGTGATGGTTGTCACAAGTTTACTTGTGTCGCTCATGCTTACATTCACAAGTATGCAAGAATCATCATTTAAATGGATGATTATGATCTTGTCCTTTGCTGCCCTTTTATTAGGAGGCATCATTTCTGGCGGGAAAGCAAAGGAGCGCGGCTGGCTGATTGGTGCGGTCACATCTATCATTTTTTCTCTCACTGTATTTTTATTTCAATATTTGGGGTTTGGAAAAACGTTTTCACCAGAGCAGTTTATCTATCATGGAGCCTTTTTAGGCATTTGTATGCTGGGGGGAATGATTGGCGTCAATCTTCGAGGCAAATAAAAAAAGAGCGGTCATATCGCTCTTTTTTTATGGCTATGTATCAGAGGATTAGTCTTTGTCAGCTAATTCTCTAATAGCACGACGATCGAAAGTTAAACGGTTGTTTTCGCTTGTTTTGATGACCACTTTTGATTCATCAATTGAGTCGATTTCACCGTGTAAACCACCGATTGTGACGATTTTATCGCCTTTTGATAAAGATTGCTGCATCTGACGCACAGCTTTCTGTTGCTTTTGCTGTGGACGGATTAACAAGAAGTAAAGCACAGCAAACATGACAACAATCATAATGATTGAACCCATACCACCATCCATTCTATTTCACCCCTTTCTAAAGCATTGTAAAGCCTTTCGTTTATGCGTTAAAAGTTTTTCGCATTCGGTTTGTTAAAGCCGTAACGCTCAAAAAACTCTTCTTTAAAATCACCTAAACGATCCTCACGGATAGCTTCTCTCACTTGCTCCATTAATTTTAACAGAAAATGAAGATTATGATAAGTTGTTAATCGAATTCCGAACGTTTCATTTGTTCGGATGAGATGTCTAATATAGGCGCGTGTATAGTTTTTACATGTATAGCAGTCACAGTTTTCATCGATTGGTCTAAAGTCACGCTCATATTTTGCATTTTTCACAACAAGACGGCCTTCACTTGTCATCAAGGTGCCGTTTCTTGCAATTCGCGTCGGCAGTACGCAATCAAACATATCTACACCGCGAATGGCGCCGTCAATTAAGGAATCTGGTGAGCCGACACCCATTAAGTACCTCGGTTTGTCTGCTGGTAAGAATGGTGTTGTAAATTCAAGTACACGATTCATCACATCTTTTGGTTCCCCTACAGATAAGCCTCCGATGGCGTAGCCTGGAAAATCAAGTGAAACAAGGTCTTTTGCACTTTGTTTTCGAAGCTCTTCGTATTCTCCGCCTTGGACAATCCCAAACAGCCCTTGATCCTCTGGACGCTGGTGCGCTGTTAGACAGCGCTCTGCCCATCTGCTTGTCCGCTCCACAGAACGTTTCATGTAATCGTACTCTGCAGGATACGGCGGGCATTCATCAAATGCCATCATAATATCAGAGCCAAGTGCATTTTGGATGTCCATGGCTTTTTCAGGAGATAGGAACAGCTTGTCTCCGTTTAAATGATTACGGAAGTGAACGCCTTCTTCTTCAATTTTTCTAAATTCACTCAATGAAAAAACTTGGAATCCGCCTGAATCAGTTAGAATTGCTCGATCCCAGTTCATAAATTTGTGCAGACCGCCTGCTTCTTTTACGATATCGTGACCTGGACGAAGCCATAAGTGGTACGTATTGCTTAAGATGATGCCTGCATCCATTGCCTTTAATTCTTCAGGCGCCATTGTTTTGACTGTAGCCAGTGTACCTACTGGCATAAATACAGGTGTTTCAAAGGAGCCGTGCGGTGTATGAACGCGGCCAAGACGTGCACCTGTCTGTTTGCATGATTTAATGAACTCATAACGTATCGGTGATTGCGACAAAAATGAGCCCTCCTGTCTTAGTTGTATAATGTTATTGAATCAGCATGGCATCGCCAAAGCTGAAGAATCGGTATTCCTCTTTAACAGCCTCATTGTACGCTTTTAGTACGTGCTCTCGCCCAGCTAATGCGCTGACAAGCATAATTAACGAGGATTTTGGCAGATGGAAATTCGTGATCATGCCATCAATTGCCTTGAATGTGTAGCCAGGGTAAATAAAGATCGACGTCCAGCCGCTTGAGGCTTTGAACTCACCATCATGTGCACTTGCAATGGTTTCAAGCGTTCTTGTCGATGTTGTACCGACTGAAATAATCCGTCCGCCTTCCTTGCGAACGCGATTAAGCTCATCAGCTGTTTCTTCATTCATTTCGTAAAACTCTGCGTGCATTTCGTGTTCTTCAATCCGTTCTGCACTTACCGGACGAAACGTGCCAAGCCCTACGTGCAGCGTAATGAAAGCAATGTGTACACCTTTCGCTTTTAGCGCATCCAGCAGCTCGGTTGTAAAGTGGAGACCGGCAGTTGGCGCAGCAGCGGAGCCAACCTCTTTTGAATAAACGGTTTGATAGCGTTCACGGTCGTCAAGCTGCTCTTTAATATATGGAGGCAGCGGCATTTCACCAAGGGATTCAAGCACTTCATAAAAAATGCCTGTATATTGAAACTCGACTTTTCTTCCGCCATGTTCCATTTCCTCTGTACATACAGCTTGGAGCCGTCCATCACCAAACGTGATAACCGTCCCTTTTTTCACCCGTTTGGCTGGTTTGACAAGTGTTTCCCAGTTGTCTCCTTCTTCTTGTTTCAATAGAAGAAGTTCAACTTTGGCACCTGTATCCTCTTTCATACCAAACAGACGTGCAGGCAGAACGCGCGTGTTGTTTAGAACGAGACAATCACCCTTTTGAAAATAATCGATGATTTGTGAGAATGTATCATGTGTAATCGCACCCGTTTGTTTGTTTAAGACCATCAGTCTTGATGCATCTCTTTTTTCAAGCGGCACTTGTGCAATTAATCTTTCTGGTAAATCAAAATCAAATAGTTCTAGCTTCATTTCCTTCACCTATTCTGTAGTTAACTAGTTAACGTTATTTCATCCGTCCAAAGATATTAAGTAATATGGTCAGTACGATACTAATGACAATGCATGTAATGACAGGAAAAAAGAACGTTACATTTCCTTTTTTCACAAAAATATCACCTGGAAGCTTACCAACCAATTGAAACACTAATCCTGCGGCAAAAAGGACACCACCTAAAATCATTAATATTTTAGGGAATTCAGTCACGAATCGGAACCTCCATTTGAAAATGTTCATACGCTTCTCTTGTGACGACCCGCCCTCTTGGTGTTCTTTGCAGGAAACCAATTTGCAGTAAGTACGGTTCGTACACATCTTCAATCGTATGTGATTCTTCTCCAATTGTCGCTGAGATCGTATCAAGCCCAACAGGACCGCCTCTAAATTTTTCGATCATACTTAAAAGGAGCTTATGGTCTATATGATCGAGGCCAAGCCTGTCGACTTGAAGACGCTCAAGGGCATCTTCCGCAATGTCTTGCGTAATGGCATGATTCCCAAGCACCTGCGCAAAATCTCTTACTCTTCTGAGCAAACGGTTGGCAACCCTCGGTGTTCCCCGGGAGCGTCTCGCAATTTCTTCGGCAGAGCGAATATCGATCCCAATCTCAAACAGCTCGGCTGTTCTTGCCACAATGTGAGCCAAATCTCTTTGCTCATAGTATTCCAATCTTGCATGTACCCCAAACCTGTCACGAAGCGGCGCTGTTAATAGCCCGACACGGGTCGTTGCACCTACAAGCGTAAATGGCGGTAAATCAAGCCGTACAGAGCGTGCTGTATCTCCTTTACCAATGACAATATCTAAACAAAAATCCTCCATTGCTGGGTACAGCACTTCTTCAATTGAGCGCTGCAAGCGGTGAATTTCATCAATAAACAATACATCACCTGGCTCAAGAGATGTTAAGATGGCCGCCAAATCACCAGGACGCTCAATCGCTGGTCCTGACGTTGTACGCAGCTGAACATTCATTTCATTAGCAATGATCGACGCAAGCGTTGTTTTCCCAAGTCCAGGAGGTCCATATAAAAGGACGTGATCAAGCGTTTCCTGCCGCATTCGGGCAGCTTCAATAAATACGCTGAGGTTGTCCTTTACTTTTTGCTGACCGATATATTGGCTAAGTGTCTGTGGCCGCAGACTTTGCTCAATGGCTGATTCATGGTTGTCTGCTTCAGTTGAGACGAGCCGTTCATCCATGAGACATCACCCTATTTCAACATTTTTTGTAAAGCTTTTTTCACATATTGATCGGTTGTGAGATTCTTTTCTTCTTTTAATAATGGAAGAACCTTTTTGATTTCACGATCACCGTATCCAAGGACACTTAAGGCTTCAAGCGCTTCATCTAATGCAGTTTGCTGCGTTTCGACCTGAATGTGGTCCTCGTGATTAAATAAGTTGCCAATCATTTCTGGCACCACATCTGCCAGTTTTCCTTTTAGATCCAGAATGATTTGACGTGCTGTTTTTTTGCCCACACCAGGGAATTTAATCAGGAAGGCTTCATCTTCACGTTCTATCGCTGAAATGACAGCGCCAGGATCGCCGGAAGCAAGAATCGCGAGTGCACCCTTTGGCCCAATTCCTGTGACATTTAACAGTTTTGTGAACAGCGCTTTTTCTTCTCGTGTTTGAAAACCGTATAACGAAAAGGCGTCTTCCTTTATGTAATGATACGTATAAATCGTTTCTTGTTTATTTATTCGATAGATAAACGGGTTTGGGGTATAGACTTGATATCCCACTCCGCCGTTTTCAATGACAACATATTGCGGGCACACATAATCAATGGTCCCTTTTACAAACTCTATCACCGTTTTCACCTCTTTGACTGTTCTTCATTGTAACATAAATCGAAGAGAAAACCGCAATAAAAGTTAACATACGTTCGCTCAGTACATTTTTATGATGAAACCACGAAAAACAGCTTGCGGTCTTCACACCAGCAAGCTGTTACACGCTTTAAAACGATATTTCATTTCGATAAGGCTTCATGACTTCAAGCACATGCTCAAATTCATCCTTTGTTCGAAAAGGAATGCCTTGCTCAAGCTGCTTTTCCACATGGCTTTCTAAACGGGACGTATCAATTTGAAAAAAGAGATGAATAGGCTCCGCCCAGCCGTCAGGCCTTCCATGAAACGTAGAAATTACACCGTCCTCTGATAATCCGATATATCCATTTGCTTTACTTAATGGAGAGATATCATCAATTTGCTTTCTAAAAAGGGCAAAATCCTCTTTTTGTTCTACCAGCGTCCAGCCTTTATACTGCGCCCAGAATGTGTCTTTGTCTTCTAATGATGCCCGGTGTCTTTCAATACTCACATCGCCGTCTAGATAGACTTTTTCAAGCTGGACGGTAATAGAGTTTGACTGCTTTTGCAAGTGTTCTTTCCCTTCCATATCCGCAGCAAAAAAAAGCACACTTGTCATGATAAGTCCTGTAACGAAACATTTCATCTTCACTTTCACTATTTACACCTCTTTAGAACATGAGATCGATGCATGACATATGTAGTTTGACCCATTTTTCTAAACATTAACCAAATCGATCATTCAAATGTATGGTAAGAGTCTTTCGTTGTATCCTTCATTCGTAAATGTTATGTTTTATACAATCCATTGCTTTATCGAATGACACGGTTTTTTCATCATTCGTTTTTCAGCCGCATAAACTGAAACCAAAGAAGGTGAAGTCAATGTCAGATGTTAAAAGATTAGCCGAATCGATTCAATATCATGAAGAGAAACGTTTTCATAAGCTTGCCTATAAACCGGCAGAGCTTGAACTGTGCGGCAAAGGAAGAAGTGCCTATGTCTTTTTATATAAAAAAGACGGCAAGAAAATGGCACTAAAAGTCTTTTTCCCTTCTTATCAGCATATTGCCCGCAAAGAGGCTGCCATTTACGAAAAACTTTCTGGTTCGTCTTACTACCCTGAGATTTATGAGTCTGGGGATCAGTATATTTTAATGGAATATATTAAAGGCTACACATTCTATGAATGCCTTACAAAAGGAATTCCTATTAAAAAACAAATGATTGAACAAGTTGATGATGCGCTGGAGGAAGCGCGCGAGAAAGGATTGAATCCTTCTGATATTCATCTGCGCAATCTGATCTTAACAAAAGAAGGGCGGATCAGGGTCATTGACGTTGCCAGGTTCACGCAAACGAAAGCATGTCATCAATGGGATGATTTAAAAGCCGCTTATGCCTATTACCAAAAACCTTTTTTCCCTAAAAAAGCACCGCGTTTGTGGCTTGAAGTCATTGCTTATTTGTATAAAAAGAACTGGCTGTCCCGCGGGCAGCTTAATAATCGAAATGATTTTTCTGCATAATGAAAGCCGCTCTCTTTGAGCGGCTTTCTGCGTTATTCTGTTTCTACATGGATACTATTGACGTTTAATAGGTTAATGATTTCATTATTCAGCTTAAACCAATGATTGGCTTCTTCAATTTTTTTATACACATCATAGGTAGCTGGACGTTTAAGCTCGAAATCAAGCACTTCCCCATTGTTCATATGAAATGTTACCTTAAATACTTTCATCATAAGATCACCTTCCACTCTTCTTGTTCGCTGGTCAAATAGATCAGCTCTTTTCATTCATTCTCTATTGAACTCGTTTCCCCTCCTTGTTTCCATTCAAACCCAAGAAGTTTAAATTTTGTTTAAATTCACACAACACATCTATCTCTTATATCTGCAAAGAAGTATATTGGTTAAAAAGGAGGCTGCCCTTTATGAAGCAGAAAAAGAAACGAACATCTCCAGAAAAACAAACAGTCTTTTTTCATTTAACAGATGCTCTCATTCCGAGTGTGGACATGATGGCATATGCAGTAAAGACATTTTTTCACCTTTTAAGAAAAGCCTTCTCAGCCGTTTGATAAAACCCCGCACAGCATCGTGCGAGGTTCTTTTTTTAGGGCTGATAAATTTGACTTCCCCCGCTGACAAACTCCTTCGCCTTCTTTTCCATCTCTCTTTTCACTTCTTCAGATTGATTGCGGATATCATGAGAAATTTTCATACTGCAAAACTTCGGTCCGCACATCGAGCAAAAGTGAGCGGTCTTAGCGCCTTCGGCAGGCAATGTTTCATCATGGAACGCCAAGGCTCTTTCAGGATCAAGTGACAGATTGAATTGGTCCCGCCACCTAAATTCAAATCTCGCTTTCGATAAAGCATCATCGCGCTTTTGAGCCGCAGGATGTCCTTTTGCTAGATCAGCCGCATGTGCGGCAATTTTATAGGCGATTACGCCTTCTTTCACATCTTCTTTATTCGGCAGACCTAAATGCTCTTTTGGCGTTACATAGCATAGCATGGCTGTTCCGTACCAGCCGATCATGGCCGCACCGATGGCGGATGTAATGTGATCATATCCCGGCGCAATATCTGTTGTAAGAGGCCCTAACGTATAAAATGGGGCTTCCTTGCAAATGTCCATTTGCTTGTCCACATTCTCTTTGATTTTATCCATTGGGACATGGCCGGGCCCTTCAATCATCACCTGCACATCATGTTTCCAAGCGATCTCTGTTAACTCACCTAACGTTTCCAGCTCTGCAAACTGCGCCTCATCATTGGCATCAGCAATCGAACCTGGTCTAAGTCCATCTCCAAGTGAAAAGGCAATATCATACGTTTTCATAATTTCACAAATGTCTTCGAAGTGAGTGTAGAGGAAATTCTCTTGATGATGAGCAAGACACCATCTTGCCATAATCGCACCGCCTCTTGAAACAATTCCAGTCACCCGATCAACTGTTAGCGGAATATATCTTAACAGCACGCCCGCATGAATTGTAAAATAATCTACACCTTGTTCTGCTTGTTCAATTAATGTGTCCCTGTACACGTCCCACGTCAAATCTTCTGCGACTCCATTCACTTTTTCAAGGGCCTGATAAATAGGAACGGTTCCTACTGGAACTGGGCAATTCCGAATGATCCATTCTCTCGTTGTATGAATATCCTTTCCAGTAGACAGATCCATCATTGTGTCTGCCCCCCATCTGATCGCCCACGTCATCTTTTCTACCTCTTCATGAATGGATGACGTGACAGCTGAATTGCCAATATTCGCATTGATTTTGACATGAAAATTCCTTCCGATAATCATTGGTTCACTTTCTGGATGGTTAATATTCGAAGGAATAACGGCTCTTCCGCTCGCGACTTCCTCTCTAACGAACTCAGGGCTTAGCTCTTCTCTTATTGCGATAAACTCCATTTCAGGCGTAATGATGCCTTTTTTGGCATAATGCATTTGCGTCACGCGCGCTCCTTGTTTCGCGCGGAGCGGCTTATGATGAAAATCAGTTTGGACAGAATGGAAGGACTCCTTCTCCCTTGACCGATATCCGTTATCTTCCGGTTTTACATGACGCCCTTCATATCTTTCTGTATCTCCTCTTTCTTCTATCCATGCTGCCCTAAGACGCTTTAATCCTTTTGTGACGTCAATATGAACGTTCTCATCAGTGTACGGTCCACTCGTATCGTATACACGGACTGGTTCATTTTTTATGTCGCCCGCCTCTGTCACAGTATGCGAGAGGGCAATCTCTCTTTTCGGCACTAAGATATCGGGTCTTGATCCTTTCTCATACACCTTTCGACTGCCGTCAAAGCTGGATAATAATGATTGGTTGGATGGGACACTTTTCTTTTCCTTCATTTGCTGTTCTCTCCTTTTCTTCTTGTCACCGGACAGGATGGAATCAGCACCAGCAAAAAACCAGGCTCTATTGAAAGAACCTGGTTTCGTCGTCAGAAATAAACATGCATATCATTGATAGGATACATGCATCATCTTCAACTTCCCCACGCTGGTACGAGCCAGATCAGGTCCAAAGGGTTAAGAAGCATATACTTCTCTCTCAGCCCATTTACGGGCACCCCTAGTCACTTTTATTGATTTCCACATCAGTGTAGCACAGAGACATCATGAAAAAAAGAGAATTCAGGAAAATAGTTCCTTTCCCCTACAAGCTTTATAGATCATATTGATATACATATTTCTATACATGATCCGTCTCTCTCATTTCAATTAAATCTGAAATAATCGTTGATCCTTTTCTCCTATTATGTATAATTAATCTAAACGGAGAATTTTTATACAATTTATTCAAAGGAAGTTCTAGTCGATTGCAAACATTTCTCACATTTATCGTCGTAGGATTCTCAATTGCTCTGCCTGTTGGAGCAATCACGGTTGAAATGACAAAACAGGGACTCAAAAACGGATTCTTTCATGGTTTAACTGTCGGAGCAGGCGGTATGACCATAGACTTATTACTTATTTTGGCTTTATATGCTGGATTTGCTCAGTTTTTATCTTTGCCGTTTGTTCAAATCCCGCTCTGGCTGATCGGAGCTGTATTTTTAATGATTCTCGCATACGATTCCATTAAACATGCGGATCAAGATATCCATGTAGCAGGAGAAAAGGTCAATAAATCATTCGCAAAAACGTATCGAAACGGCTTGCTCGTGGCGGTATCTCCTGGAAATCTTGTGTTCTGGGTTTCTGTTTTTGGTGCTGTACTTGCGGATGCTTATACAAAAACAGATTCATCTGAATTTATGCTGGCTGCCGGCGGTATTTTGGCAGGGATTCTCCTTCATGACATCGGTCTTCTCACACTTGTATCCTTAACAAGAAAAGTGATGAATCGAACGATGATCAAGTGGACATCCATTATTGCTGGTATTTTATTACTAGGGTTTGGCTGTTATTTCTTTTACGAATTTTATATAGGCATCAAGGTTTATTTTTAAGAAAAGGCTAAAGTTCGTAATGAACTTTAGCCTTTTTGTGTCAAACTATCGGGTCATGCCTGTTTGGCCTGTTTCAAATTGCGTTCTTCTCATGTCTCTAAAGCGTGTGAATGCACCTTCATCTTTTATGACTTGGACTGCTCTTCCATCCGCATAACGAGTCGCTGCTTCTTCTACTTGTGATACGCCTTCTGACGTCAGGCGGCCATCTGATTTAATGGCAATATACACATTCTCATCCGTCACCATGACTTGAGAGTCTGCCACGTGATTCATTTTATTGATGCGGTTGGCAATTTTTCTTGAACGCTGGATGTTCTCTTGTTTATCATAGCCTGAGAACGACATTTGGTTATGATAGTTCATATCTCCATGACTGTAGCGTCCATCTCCACCTGTGAGAGGCATTCGATCATCAGCTTGAGGACGTGTACGGTAATCAACATTTGTTGTATTTCTCCCGTTCATTCCCTCCATGATTTCAGAAACTGGTCCTTGATGATCTTGGTTGTTGTCTTCCGCTCGTTGATTCGAATGATAACCAACCGGCTGGCCTGATTGATTATGACGTGTATCGACACCTGCATTATTATTTGCACCACATGCCGTTAAACCAATAGGAAGAAGCACTAATGCGATTGTTTTTTGCCATTTTTGTCTCAAACGAAAAACCCCCTGTACAAATTCAATCTCATGAGCGCGAAACAGGCTCTGTTTTAGCATGTACAGTTAGGAAAAAAATCAAGCTGTCAGTTATAAACAAAAAAAGGAACGATTGAGATCGTTCCTTCTGATTGGTGACAAAGGGCTAAAATGTTCTTGATTTTAGCCCTTTGTCTTCTTTTCAGCGTAATAGAAAACCTTTGCAATCTAGGAAGGGCGAGCACCGGAACGGAGCGAATTTGACATTCGTGAGTACCGGCGCAGAGACCTGACACCGAATGCGAGGGTTTGTCTACACGCTGAAAGGAACGATTGAGATCGTTCCTTCTGTCATTAATCCTCTTCCTCCTCCTCCGGCCTTGCAAAAACGGATTGACCTGGATATGGCTGCATGTAAGGCTGAGCTGGATAAGCCCCCATTTGGCCATAAGGAACAGGATTCGGATCATGTCCTGGCCAAGGCTGATGATGCTTCATGCCATCATCGCATCCGCAATCTTCCTTGCCATATGCTGCATTTGAAACGTTTGGATAAAAGCCTTGATTTGCGTTGGCATTTGCATTGGCGTTTGGATGCATATGGTGATGCCAGTGATGTCCGTCGTTTGCATGGTGCTCATGATTTTCTCCGTAGTAAGCAGGCGCTTGATACGCAGGATAATAAGGATGAGCCGGGTATGGATATGGCATCATATGATGGTGATAATATGGATGGATAGGATAACATAGGCCTGATCCCGGTAAAATTGGCGATGCCGGCACCATTTGCTGCGGATATGGATACATCGCCGGCATGTAATGACCATGACCATAACCAAAATAAGGATCATATGGTTCATGATGATGATGCTGGTGATGATGCTCGTTATTTTCAGCCACTCCCCCTACCGCTGCCCCTCCCACATTTGGCATTTGCGGGAAGTTAGGAAGGTTCGGATAATTGCCATGCTCCATGTCTTTTCCCTCCTCTTTTTGATGCGGAATATGAATAAACGGATCATACCCCTTTGCCACTTCATCTTTTAGATGACCTTTATTTTCATGATGAAAATGGTCCTTGTGATCTTTATGTTCCTTATTTTCATAATGGACATGATCCTTGTGATCTTTATGTTCTTTATTTTCATGATGAAAATGATCCTTATGATCCTTTTTGTCATGAACATGATCTTTCTTCTCATGCACGTGGTCTTTTTTCTCGTGATGATCTTTTTTGGGAGGAGGTGTGAATGGCTGGTAGAGATTGGTCTGATAATAGTTCACATCCACTTGCGGAAAAACTGGCTGCTCGATTTTTGGCACTGGCGGTACATATGGTACCGGTTCATTTGGCTTTTCCTTCGGTTTCGTATCTTGCACTTGCACGACATCTTTTGGCTTTTCTTTCACATACGGATGTTCTTTCGTTTTTGGCATTTCTTTTGCTTTGTGATGATCTGTTTTCACAGGAACACCACTAGACGGAATTTTAATCTTCATACCCGGCATGATTAAATCAGGATTACTGAGCTGCGAATTTAGTTTTTTCAATTCTTGAAAGTCGACTCCGTATTTCTTTGAAATTTTCCAAAGGGAGTCTCCTTTTTGCACAATATGAATTTTCAACGTTTTCCCCTCCTATGCAAAACGTGAACGTAACGGTTATGTCAGAAGTACAATATGTTTCAACATAAATTTATGCCTATTTACAAGCCGATATGATAAAAACTTGTTTTCTGATAGGAGGGGCTGATTCATTATTTAATGGCGAGCATTTTCTCGAGTGCAAGCAAAGCGTCTTTCGTGATGTCTTCATTGACCTGTATCAACCCCACCGGCTGCCCCTTCTCAATGCTTTCAAGTGACCATAGCAAATGAGGCAGATCAATCCGGTTCATAGTCAAACATGGACACATATCTGGGTTGAGGGATTCAATTTGTTTATCTGGGTGCTGCGCTATGATCCGTTTGACTAGATTCATCTCTGTTCCAATCGCCCATTTGCTGCCTGCTGGCGCCTGTTTGATCGTATCAATAATAAATTTCGTTGAACCTGCTAGGTCAGAAGCTCTTACGACCTCATGCGTGCATTCAGGATGGACAAGAATTTGAATGTCACGGTCTTTTTTTCTCATTTCTTCTATATTCTGAACGGTAAACTTCTCATGTACGGAGCAATGGCCTTTCCATAAAATCATCTTGATTCGGGAAAGCGGCTGATCGGTGATAAGCTTTTCTTCTATCTGATCCCAGACAGCCATTTCTTCTAGCGGAATACCTAAATCAAAAGCCGTATTACGCCCTAGGTGCTGATCAGGGAGAAAGAGAATCCGTTCTTTTTGTGTCAGCGCCCACTCGAGTACTTTTTTAGCGTTTGACGAAGTAACAGTCGCCCCGCCATGTTTGCCGACAAATGCTTTAATATCTGCTGTTGAATTGACATACGTAAGCGGAAGTATTGTATCCCCAAACAGATCAGTGAGCTGCTCCCATGCTCTGTCTGTTTGTTTCATATTTGCCATATCTGCCATGGAACAGCCTGCCCTCATATCTGGCAATACGACGCTTTGATTCTTGTTTGACAGCATATCTGCCGTTTCTGCCATAAAATGAACACCGCAGAATACAATGTATTCAGCCTCGTGATTGTCAGCAGCTATTTGTGCCAGCTGCAATGAATCTCCTGTGGCATCTGCAAATTCGATGACCTCATCCTTTTGATAATGGTGGCCTGGTATAAAAAGCTTTGAGCCAAAAGCCCGCTTAATGTCTAACACTCGCTGTTTCATCTCATCATCAGAGCGGTGTTTATATTCATCTGGCATCATGACTGCATGTTGATTGGCTAATACATTAAGCAAGGACATGAGTTGTTCCCCCTTTATGACTGAATTCCATATTCATACTAAAATCAAATGCTGGAGCAGAATGTGTCAGAAAGCCAAGTGAAATAAGGTCGACTCCTGTCCCCCTGTAGCTTGGCAATGTCTCTAGCGTGATGCCTCCTGAAGCCTCTGTCAGAATGGACTCTGGTGTCATTTGTTTAAAACGTTTTACCTCGTCCGGAGAGCAGTTATCAAACATGATGACATCCGCTTTTGCATCAATGGCTTCCATAAGCTGCGTTTCTGATTCAATTTCCACTTCAATTTTCACCATATGACCGGCATATGCTCTTGCTTTCTCTACAGCTTCACGGATAGAACCGCATGCCGCAATATGATTATCTTTAATCATCACCCCATCCGATAAGCCAAAGCGATGATTCTTTCCACCGCCCGTCTTCACTGCGTATTTCTCTAACATACGCAAGCCGGGTGTCGTTTTTCTCGTATCACAAATCGTAATAGACGGGTCACCTAATCGCTGCACCGCCTCATGTGTTAAGGTGGCGATACCTGTCATTCGCTGCAATAGATTTAAAATGACTCTTTCTCCCTTTAATAAGTCGTTGACTGGGCCCTTTATTTTCGCCAGTACAGCACCTGAATGAATCCAATCACCTTCTTGAAAATACAGCTCAGTTTGAATCTGTTCATTCAACAGGCGGTACCCTATATCAATCACTTGTGATCCTGCCAATACACCAGATTGTTTCGCAATGATAAGAGCTGTTCCTTTTTTGTCTCCAAAGATGGCATCAGCTGATACATCTCCAAAGCCAATATCTTCTGTGAAAAAATGAGTGAGCATTTGTTTTAACTGTAAACGTTCCATTTGGCACCGATCCTTTCATTTTTCATAATGTGAATGTCGCCTTTTTCATGAACAATCTGTCTGCCCCGCCACAACGCATCACTCCGCTCTGGATAATCCATTCGATAATGGCCGCCTCTGCTTTCTGTACGAAGTAATGCAGATTTAGCAAGGCAGACCGCTAATGCCCATTGATTGCTTAATTCGATCTGTTCATTTGTGATATCCTTCACATTAATTTGCTGAAAATTGACACGTTGCAATGAATGAAGCAAAGTCTGCAAGCCTTTTTCATCTCTCACAATGGCCGCAAATGTAGTCATCCATTGTCTCAGCTGAGTTGTTGAAATCATTGGGACCATCCATATTTCTTGAATTGAAAAAGGTGGACTTGGTTCTTTCTGTTTAGGCAGCTGTTCAATTCTCTGTGCCGCTTTGCTGCCTAATACTAGTCCTTCCAGAAGAGAATTACTTGCTAATCGATTCGCACCGTGTAAGCCAGTGCAGGCCGCTTCTCCAATGGCAAATAGCGCTGGAACAGTCGTTTCTCCATATTCATTGACGCTGATGCCGCCCATTAAAAAGTGCATACCGGGGGAAATTGGCAGCCTGCCGCTTGCCATATCGACGCCTGCACGCTGACACATCGCAGCTATGGCTGGAAAACGAGCTGAAAAATGCGGAATATCATGGATGTTAAGATACAATTGATGACCTAATTGCTGCTCATGAAAAATCGCTCTAGCGACCACATCTCTAGGTGCTAAATCAGCTTGTGGGTGAATACCTTTCATGATCCGCCTGCCTGTCTCATCTTCTAAATAAGCTCCCTCTCCCCGTACTGCCTCTGAAATGAGACCAGCTGCTTTTCCAGCGATCGTTAAAAGAGTTGGATGGAATTGAACAAATTCGAGATCCACTAATTGTGCCCCTGCTCGATAGGCCATCATCAGTCCGTCTCCTGTTATAGAAGGATCATTTGTGTTTGTCTCATATAGGGAGCCGCAGCCGCCAGTTGATAAAACAACGGCATCTGCGGTCATCGTATGTACGTGTCCTGCCTCGTCTTTCCATACAACACCCGTACATCTCCCTTCATGAATCAATAGATCAATGACATGATGACATTCGTATAAATGAATATGTGAGCCAAGCTGACTTTTTAGAAACTGTACAAGGGTTTTGCCTGATTGATCTCCTCCTGCATGCAAGATGCGATGAGTGGTATGTGCTCCCTCTTTGCCTAATTGCGGCTCTCCCGCCTCATCTTGATCAAATGGACAGCCTTCTGCTACGAGCTGCTCCACAAGGTGTTTTCCAAGTCTCACGATTTCTTGTACGATTCTTTCATCATTGTGATCACAGCCGGCAGCTAGTGTATCTTGCACATGCTGCTGAACTGAGTCATGTGCTGAAAAGGCAGCAGCGATTCCTCCTTGTGCCAGCATGGAATTACTAGATGAACATTGTTTTTTTGTCATCATGATGACCTGGCAGCTTTTCGAAATGGTTTTTGCAAAGGAAAGCGCTGCAATGCCTGATCCCACCACAATGACTTTTTTGATTGATGACACCATCGCCCCTCCTGTCATTTACACCTGTCTTGACACATATCATTACACAACACTAAAATAAATACAAGAAAAAATTTTCACACGGGAGATGGATGGGTTGGTTTATTTAGATTACGCAGCTTCTACACCTGTTTCAGAGGAAGCGCTGCATGTTTTTGAGCAGCTAAGCAAAAATTTCTACGGAAATGCAAGCAGCCTTCATGATGCTGGGGGAAAAGCAAATGACATATTGACTTACAGCAGACAATCACTCGCTGCCATGATCGAGGGTGAACCGGATGGGATCTATTTTACAAGCGGTGGAACTGAATCCAATCTCCTTGCGATTCAATCGATCATCAATGGACTGCCAGCACATCAACAGCATGTCATCACAACTTCAGTTGAGCATCCTTCTGTTCATCATGCAGTTAGCAGCTTAGAGCGTCTTGGCGTAAAAGTCACGATCATTGAACCGAATCAGGATGGAATTATAACAAAGGACATTCTCAAAAAAGCATTATTGCCTGAAACAGGACTAGTATCTATTCAGCATGCTAATTCAGAAACAGGAATTATCCAGCCGCTTGCTGAATTAGCGCCTCTTTTAAAAGAAAGGAACATTCTTTTTCATACAGATGCTGTGCAAACATTTGGAAAGATTCGTGTGTCCATCAAAGAACTTGGAGTCGATGCCGTGTCCATCTCAAGTCATAAAGTGTATGCTCCTAAAGGCGCTGGTGCCGTTTATCTGGGCGCTCATGTTCCTTGGAAACCTTTATATGCAGGTGCAGTTCAGGAAAATGGCTTACGTCCAGGGACAGTAAACGTTCCATGTATCGGTGCTTTTGCTGCCGCAAGTGAACAAGCGATGCTTAGGCTGGATGAACAGCAAAAATTAGATAAGCAGCTGCGTGATTATTTTCTTCAACAGTTAAAAATAAGACAGCTGCCTGTTCGTACACTTCAAGGCAATGAAAATCGCCGCACGCTGCCTCATATTATTGGTTGTTTTTTTGAAGGGTTTGAAGGACAATATGTAATGTTAGCATGTAACCGGCACGGGATTTGTCTATCAACTGGAAGCGCATGTGCTTCCGGTTATCACCATCCTTCCCCTGCTGTGAAGGCATTGCGTGTATCAGATCGTGATGCCCTACAATTTATTCGACTATCATTTGGATGGCAGTCATCAAAAGAGGACATCGATCAGCTTTTGCATACATTTGAGCATTTGCAAAAGGAGAAGAAGGGAGCTTAGGACGTGGAGCAAGAGAGGAAACTCATTGGCGAAGAAAGAAGAAACGCCATTTTAGAGTGGCTGAAAGAAACAGACACACCGCTTACTGGAAGCTTTTTAGCTAAAAAAGCGGCTGTCTCTCGGCAAGTCATTGTACAAGATATTTCATTATTAAAAGCAAAAAACGAACCCATTATTGCCACAAGCCAAGGCTATGTGTATATGGCAGCGCAGCATGCGCCAGAAAGAGAAATTGAACAAATCATCGCCTGCAAGCATGATCCTGCTCGTACAGAAGAGGAACTGACCTTAATTGTAGACTTTGGAGTGACGATAAAAGATGTGATCATTGAGCACCCTGTTTATGGTGAACTAACGGCCTCTATTCGCGTCAGCACACGGAAACAAGTCGCTGATTTTGTCCATCATATTTCTAACACCGGCGCGTCCTACTTGTCAGAACTAACAGACGGCGTGCATTTGCATACTCTCACTTCTTACAGCCAAAAGCAGCTTGACCAAGCCATTCAAGCGCTGGATGATGCTGGGTTTTTAATAAAAGACTAAAAAAATAGTGTCCTGCACGGGACACTATTTTTCATTCGTTAATTCATATGTTTGATAGCTGCCGAGCAGCTTGACCTCACAGCCAATCGCTTCTAATTCTTGAATCGCACCAGGGACGAGGACATCATCCATTTCTTTTTCAATATCAATAATAAATAAATAATGTCCAAGACCTGTTTTTGTCGGACGAGATTCAATTTTTGACAAGTTGAGATTCCGCCAAGAAAAAGCAGACAGCACGCGGTGCAATGCGCCTGATTGGTCATCCTTAGGCAGACTGACCACAATGGTCGTTTTTGGCTTTGATGAGAAACCAGAATTCATTGGGAACGATGCGTTAGGATCTTTATGTAAAATCACAAAGCGTGTATGATTGTGCGGATAATCATGAATGTCTTTTTTTGCTATCGTCAAACCATACGTTTTTGCGGCAATTTCATTGGCAATAGCCCCGACAGCTTCATCTGGATGCTCACTGATGTATTTTGCTGCATAGCCTGTTGATTCCACTGGCCGATGAGGAATATGAGGGTACTGCTTTTTCAGAAATTGATGACACTGGGCAATCGCGTGAGGATGCGATTGAATGACATCTAACGTCTCCCAGCTCTCCGCTCTTGATGGGTGGACAAGCAAATGCTGCCGAATTGGTGCTGTCATCTCCCCCACAATGGACAGCGCTTCTTCATGAATTAAATAATCAATCGTTAAGTTCACAGATCCTTCGAGTGCATTTTCAAGTGGAACGACCGCCAAATCGACTTCGCCCTTTGACACAGCATCCATACATTGCGGAATCGTTGCATAGGCACGCTGCACCGCATCTTTTGGAAAACAAGAGCATACGGCCAAATGAGTAAATGTTGCCTCTGGTCCAAAATAACCTACAGTTAATTGCTTCATCTGCTATGATCTCTCCTTTTACGCCCCAGAACCTAGAATTTCGACTTTTTCGACAAATTCAAGCTTTCTTAATTGATTCATGACGGTGTTGATATCATCTGCCATACCAGCTGTACTAATTGATAAGGTGACATTCGCTCTTCCTTGCAGCGGAATCGTTTGGTGAATGGATAACACATTACAGCCAGAGTCAGCCACAATTTGAAGCAGTCTTGATAAAGCCCCAGACCGGTCCTCAAGGTGGAAAAACAATGTGATGATCTGCTCTTTCACCATTGTATAAAATGGAAAAACAGCATCTCGGTATTTATAAAAAGCACTGCGGCTTAAATCCGCTTTTTGAACAGCATCGGCAACTGAATCCGCTTTTTTGCGATCGAGAAGCTTTTTGACTTCAAGCGTTTTTCGCATCGCATCTGGAAGTACATCCTCTCTTACTAAATAGAACGTTTCTTCTTTCACCTGTTTTCTCCCCTTTTAAAAACGGGAGAGCCCATGGACTGGACCCTCCTTTTGATCAATCGATAAATTCGAATTCAAATTCAAGCAGACGAATGATGTCGCCATCTTTTGCACCGCGCTCACGCAAGGCATCATCGACACCCATTCCGCGCAGCTGTCTAGAGAATCGTTTAACAGATTCATCTCTTGAGAAGTCTGTCATCTTAAACAGACGCTCAAGTGCTTTACCCGTTAAGACAAATGTGCCATCAGGATCTCTAGAGATCTCAAATGGTGCATCACCCTCATCAAATCTGTACATCACGCGGTTATCCGACAGCTCCTCTTCATTATAGAGCGGGAATTCCGGTGTTGTTTCAAGCTGATTGGCGATTTCAAATAAGAGCTCACGAAGCCCTTCTCTTGTGATCGCACTAATCGGGAACACTTTATAGTCATCCGTTAATTTTTCTTTAAATGCCTCTAGATTGTCAGCTGCATCTGGCATGTCCATTTTGTTCGCAACAATGATTTGCGGACGCTCTGTCAATCTCATATTGTACTGCTCAAGCTCTTCATTAATCGTCACGTAGTCTTCGTATGGGTCACGACCTTCAAGTCCAGACATATCAATGACATGGACAATGACACGTGTACGCTCAATATGACGTAAAAATTGATGACCTAAGCCAACGCCTTCGTGCGCTCCTTCGATTAGTCCTGGCAGATCCGCCATAACAAAGCTTCGGTTATCGTCTGTTTCAACAACTCCGAGGTTCGGCACAAGCGTTGTAAAATGATAATCCGCAATTTTTGGTTTCGCAGAAGAGACAATCGAGAGCAGCGTTGACTTCCCGACACTTGGGAAACCAACAAGTCCAACATCTGCAAGTACTTTTAATTCTAAGATGACGTCACGTTCTTTACCTGGTTCACCGTTTTCAGACAGCTGTGGTGCAGGGTTTGCTGGTGTTGCGAAGCGTGAATTCCCACGTCCGCCACGTCCGCCTTTGGCAATTACAGCCCGCTGCCCATGCTCTGTCAAGTCAGCTAGTACTTGTTCCGTCTCTGCATCTGTCACAACCGTACCCGGCGGAACTTTGACAATCATTTCTTCCGCATTTCGGCCATGCTGGTTTTTACTCATTCCGTGCTCGCCGCGTTCAGCCTTGAAATGGCGCTTATAACGAAAGTCCATTAACGTTCTAAGTCCTTCGTCTACTTCAAATACAACATCTGCACCATTTCCGCCGTCGCCGCCTGCTGGGCCGCCCTTTGGTACATATTTTTCACGACGGAACGCCACCATACCGTTTCCGCCGTCACCGCCTTTAACATACACTTTAACCTGATCTACAAACATAACTTCCTCCGTTTCTCTGCATCACATATCTCGTTCTTGCCTCAAACAAAGCTCAATCATGGACTCATGAGGCGTCACATGAAATTGCGTTATACTCATACATGGATAGTTTGCGTCATGAAACGCATTTAACGCATCCAAACTTGTTAATTTTCCTTTGAAATCAAAATATAAGATCACATCATTTTCTTCATGATCTGTTTGGAAAGTGACCGTTAAATGATTTTCAGTTTTTTGGCAAACTGATTGATCGAATATCGAAAACAACTCCTGTGATACCGTTAGCAGCTGCGATTCATATGCTGATAAGTCTCGGGTTTCACCCAGCACTTCATATTCTAAGGTGATAAAATGCGACTCCCAATTAAATGTTAGAAAGTAATAGGCCAATTGGGGAATTTTTAAATTTGAGAGTTTGGATTCATGCTGTGCTTCAATGACCATTTCTTCTATAATTTCAAACACGCGGTCATATTTTTCTAATGTCAAGTTGCCTTTGATCAGCTGTAATTTATTCATCCAGTCGTGTCTTGAACGACTGAGCAGATAGATCAATTCATTTGTTAATGCAACGTGAGTTAATTTTTCATTTTCTTTACTTGGTATCTCTTCCATTATCGCACTCCCAATCGTTTGGTCTCTCTTTTAGGAGTCTTATCATCAATATGTCTCCCTGAATTATAACAGAGAAGACAGCATAGAAAAACACTAGTTATGTGAGGAAAGGTTGTTTTTTCTGATCGTATAGGAGAAAATGAGGCAAAGTCAGCAAACGTTCTTTGATATTTATGGAGTGCATCTTCTTTTATCATCTTCGGTACTGCTTGTAAAAAGTGAAAAAAACTCCAGTCAATGACCGGAGTTTTTAGCAATTATTGTGCCGCAGGATATACGCTCACTTTTTTACGGTCACGACCGAAACGTTCGAATTTAACCGTTCCGTCGATTTTAGCGAAAAGAGTGTCGTCGCCTCCGCGTCCAACGTTTTCACCTGGATAGATTTTCGTTCCACGTTGACGATAAAGGATAGAACCACCAGTTACGAATTGACCATCAGCACGTTTAGCGCCTAAACGTTTAGACTCAGAGTCACGTCCGTTCTTTGTAGAACCTACCCCTTTTTTAGATGCGAAAAATTGAAGATCTAATCTAAGCATGAAGTTCACCTCCTATTTTTTTGTTGATATTCTCACATAATCGTGATAATCTCGTTCAATTGTCTCTAAGGAAACGACCATGCCTTCTAAAAGCAGCTGGGCTTTTTCAAAGGATACTGGATCTGTATCAGCCGGCAGTTCAAAAGAGAAGTAGCCGCCTTCTTCACCAATATCAAGCAGTGGGTCCAGTCCTGTCAGTGCAATAATTGAATTGACTGAGCCGAAAACAACAGCAGATACACCTGCACAAACGAGATCCTGACCTTTTTCAGCAAACTCGGCATGTCCAGTCATCTGAAAAGACGTAATGCTTTCATCTGCTGATGACCGAGTAATGGTTGCTTTGATCATATCACTCACACGCCTTAAGCGTTGATTTTTTCGATAACAACTTTAGTGTAAGGTTGACGATGACCTTGTTTCTTGTGGTTGTTTTTCTTCGGTTTGTACTTGAACACAGTAATTTTCTTACCGCGACCTTGTTTTTCAACTTTAGCCGTTACTGTTGCTCCAGCAACTGAAGGGTTACCCACTTTGACAGTGTCTCCGCCGACAAACAATACGTTTTCGAAAGTTACTGTTTCACCTGCTTCAGCAGCTAGTTTTTCAACATAAACAGTTTGACCTTCTTCAACTTTTACTTGTTTACCACCAGTTTCGATAATTGCGTACATCTCTGCACCTCCTAATAAACTCAGACTCGCCGAATACAGGGGGCCATAGGCACTTTACACCTGCTCCGCGCGGTTGTAGCACGGGTGCTACATATCCATAACATTAAAAAATATATCAAACTAGACGCAGAATGTCAATGTATTTTCACCATTAGTATGGTAAAAGAAGCTCTTCCATTGAGGAGGTGGTTCTGCGATCTGAAAAATACGCATGGAGCAGTTCATTTTCATCAAGCTGGCTCATCTTCACGCCATCTCTTTCAATAATAATCGGATGCTTGCAACCCCTTTGAAATCGGGCCATCACTTCGTAAACTTTTTCCTCTGCACTTGCCCTCAGCGGAATCAGTTTTTCTACCTTTTGCTCTTTTTTACCGTAATACCGTTCTAGTAAAAAGCGAACCCTGACGTAATGCCGCTGCCTGTGCTCCATCACGAGTGAATAAGCTAAAAAAGTAAGCATCACCCAGCCATTGAATTGCAGCGGTGCAAACAAAAGTAACCCTCCTGTCAATAGGCCGAAAAAGACAAGTGAGCCTTTTATTGCTAGGGCATGTGCACGTTGGAAAGGGTAAAAAACGGATAAGAGCAAAAAGAATAATTTTCCGCCATCTAGCGGCCAAATGGGCAAAAGATTCACAAGGAAAATCGCCATATTATAAAAGGTAAACATCGTAAAGACGTCATGCGAGATAAGAGAAGCCTCCATGAAAAGCCATGCCATGAGCTGGAGCGGTACATGCTGAAGCGGCCCGCACAAAATGACCGCCAGCTCTTCTTTTAACGGACGGTTCCCATGTTCCTCTACTTCCACCGTTCCGCCAAATGGCAGTAAAAAAATCCGCCGAATGCGCCAATGATAATAGCAGGCAGCCGCTGCATGTCCAAGTTCATGGACACAGACAATCACGAGCAGACAAAGCAGCGGCTTGATTTGACCTGACAGAATCGCAAACGCCATCACAATCCACAGCAGCGGATGGATGTGAATTTTCGTCAGCATGAGCAGCCATCTATTCAAAGGTCATCACCTGAATAGGATCGATAAATTGTTCATTTTGCTTAATGGCAAAGTAATACGTGCCCTTCCCTTGATCATCAAGCGAAATCTGGCCAATTTTTTCACCCTTATCAACAAAATCGTATAAGGCCACATCGGCTTTCTTTAATTGACCGTACCAGCTATAGCTGTTATCTGCATGCTGCACCACAACGGTAAGCCCTGTATCGCTTTGCTTTTTCACCTCGACCACGTAGCCTTCCTTCATACTATCTATTGCTTCAGCGGATGTCTCCACTTTGACCCCTGCGCCATTTTGCGTAAAGGATTCCTGCACTTTACCAGAGGCAGGAACAGCTAGTTCTTGATTCGCTTGTACGTCCTTTTGGCCATCTTTTTTCTCTGTTAAAAAGGCCAGCGGATGTCCAACTGTTTTTTCAAACCAGCGGTTAGCAGCAGCAAATTGAAAATCTTGCTCAAAAGTCTGAGTAATCATCGGCTTCAGCTGCTGAAACGGACCTGTCTGACCTTTAAATGAAATGGCTGCAATCAAGACAAGGGACGCTGATAATAAGCATTTAAGCACAAAGGTATTCGGGTTAAATAAGGGATGACGATATTTCTTTGGCTGATGGGACGCCGGTTCATAGGAGGTCGAGCCAGAATGTTTTTCTTCCTCTGTCAGCATAACCCATGGCGGGATATCTTCTTTTTTCTTGAAAGCCGTCTTCTTAGGGGGAGCAGCTGGCTGCATCGTTTTGCGGCGCTGCGCGATTTTCTTTCGGTACTCGTCCACTCTTTTCATGAGATCACCCTTTACATACAAACAGTTTGTACATTTTATGTGACAACCCCATCTGATATGCAACAAAAAGACCGATTCTCATCGAATCGGTCTCAGCGTGCAGAGAAACACTCGCATTCAGTGTCAGTCTGCGCTCCGGTGCTCACGAATGTCAAATTCGCTTCGCAAAGGCAGCCGTCTTTCCTAGACTGCAAAGGTTTTCTATCACAGTTCAGTGATTATGCTCTTACACCAAAAAATGCTTTGAGCTTTGCAAACATTCCCTTGTTTTCTTCTTCAAAAGATTGAAGCGGAACAGATTCGCCTAGTACGCGGCGGGCAATATTGCGATAGGCAATCGATACTTTGTTTTTAGCATCCATAACAATCGGTTCACCATTGTTTGAAGCCTTAATCACATCATCATCATCTGCTACGATGCCAAGTAGATCAATTGATAAATGATGTACCACTTCATCTACATCCATTGAATCGCCATTTTTCGCCATGTGTGTACGAATACGATTGACAATCAAACGAGGCGGTTCGATATCTTCTTGTTCTAACAAACCGATGATTCGGTCCGCATCTCTCACAGCTGAGATTTCAGGCGTCGTCACGACAATGGCCTTGTCTGCACCGGATACAGCATTTTTAAAGCCTTGCTCAATTCCAGCAGGGCAGTCAATGACAACATAATCAAAGTCTTGTTTCAATGATTGAATTAATTCTTTGATCTGTTCCGGCTCTACAGCCGTTTTATCACTTGTTTGAGCAGCAGGTAAAAGATACAAAAGATCCTCGAAACGCTTATCTTTTACAAGCGCTTGATGAATTTTGCATCTTCCTTCTACTACATCGACTAGATCATAAATAATGCGGTTTTCTAGCCCCATCACGACATCCAGATTCCGAAGGCCGATATCGGTATCAACTAGACACACTTTTTTCCCTTGAATTGCTAGTGCTGTGCCTAAGTTTGCAGATGTTGTTGTTTTGCCAACGCCGCCTTTTCCTGAGGTAATCACAATAGCCTCGCCCAATTTCACATTCCTCCCTCAAGCCTTGTCAGATTAGGTCTTATATGAGCCAATTGCTGCAGGCGTTCAATGATCATATTGCCATCTATATCTAAATAAGCACATTCCATTTCATTTCCATCTTCTTTTTGGTCTGGTGCACGGTTAAAAACTTGTGCGATGCGAAGCTGTGTTGGAATCATATGAGATGCCGCAATAACAGCCTGTTTGTTGCCATTACATCCAGCATGCGCCACACCTTTTAATGCGCCAAGCACAAAAATATTTCCCCCAGCGCGAATCGTTCCGCCAGGATTGACATCTCCTATTAATAAAAGATCTCCTTCGACATATAGCACCTGTCCAGAGCGTACAATTTTTGCTACAGAAGTAATTTCAGCCTCTGCTTTTAATCGTCTCGCCTCTTCAGTTGACATGACGTCACTTTCAATGGAGTGGATAACGAGATGTTCATTTTCAGACACCGCTTCAGTCAAACGTGTCTCCTGATCCTCTGTTAAATACCGAAAACCAAGCTTAATATGCACATTGACCTTATGTCCTTCTCTTCCATCTGTATATTGCTCAAGTAATAGAACCTCTCGCAAGCCGGAAAGAAGGTCATCAAACGAACAGTCATCATTTAACTGTAATGTTAATCCGTTTTTTGTACCTTTTATCGTCACATATTGCTGTTTTTGAGTTTTCAAGATGCTCACCTCAACAACATACTCATTTCGCCGTAATTGGACAAACTCCTGCTTTTATTCGTCGATCAGTCCTTGTTTCACGTGGGTGAAAAAGAGCCTAAACGGCACAACAAGTATGAGAGACGCAGCAGTATTTAAAAGAATCGTTGGAATAAAGCGTTCGATGACATACGTATTAAACGGCATAATCCCTGGTTGAATTGTCGCTTGAACGCCGTATACATAAAACTCCATCACGGAAACAGCAATAATCGACAGAAAGACAACGACTAACATATTCGTTTGCAGAACTTTAAAGGCTTTTGCTAGCAAATAGCAAAGCGCCCCAAAGCCAAACATATGAACACCAAGTATGCCTGTATATGAAATATCATATAAAAGTCCAAAGATAAATCCGTAAATCACACCATATTTTTGATTCACAAAAGCAGTCATAAATACAAGTGCGAGTAAAATGAAATGAGGAGCTAAAATTTGATTCTCTGAAACAAATGGGAGCTTCACTAAATCAACAAAAATGCTGTCAAATACGAAGATAAATAACATGACGAAAGCAAGAAGGACACGTTTCACGAGCCTTCCTCCTTCGTCAATTCAGATGCATCTGCTGTACTTGTGCTGCGATTCACCACAATCACGCGGTCTAAATTGTTGAGTTCAGCCGCTGGTTCTACGTAAATGATCTTTGTCAGGCCGTAATGGTCTGGCTCGATTTCACTTACCTTACCAATCGTTAAGCCTTGCGGGAATACGCCCCCTGCTCCAGATGTTTCAACAAGATCTCCTTTTTTGACATCCCCATCTGCATCGGATTTCAGAATATTCATAGTCAGCATTTTTTTCTTGCTGTCATAACCGTTAATGATTCCATTGAGTTCTTCTTTGCCCTTTTTCGCAAAAATTTTCGTTGAAATTCTATTATTTTGGTCAGTAGAGCTTAGCAATCTTACAGTCGAAGTAAAATTGTTGAGCTTATCACTTTCAATCTTCCCAATTAATGCGCCACTCTCATTTGTGACTGCCATATCTTTTTCCACGCCTTGTTTTTTCCCTTTATCAATCATCACAAAGCTATCCCAAAGTGAAGGGTTTCTTGCGATAACAGTTGATAGAATTGGCGTGTAGTCACGAATAGAGTTCACATAGCCAAGCTGTTTGCGAAGCTTTTTGTTCTCATCTTCTAGTTCTTGAAGTTTCGCCTCATATTGAGTTTGTCCATCAAGTTTTTTTCGAAGACGCTCGTTTTCATCATATGTGTTCTTTAAATCTTGTACGTTCCCATAAATACCGGCAATAAATTGTGATGGTTTATGAAAGACACCTTGAAAAAAGCCTGTCGTATCCCCCACTAATTTTTCCGGCCATGAAGCACCTCTGCCGCTTTTCACTGAAAAACCAATCATGGCCACCAGTACGATGACACAGACAAGGAGCAACATTAATCTTTTATTCATAAAAAACTGCGGCATGTCTTACACCTCTTTAATTACGACCGATTATCGATTATCTTTTGATTTTCCTTTGAACAAATGAATATGTTCTAGTGCTTTCCCTGTTCCGATTGCCACACAGTCAAGCGGGTCTTCTGCAATAATGACTGGCATTTTCGTTTCATCACTAATGACTTTGTCAAGATTACGAAGCAATGCACCGCCTCCTGTTAAAACAATTCCGCGGTCCATAATATCTGCTGCGAGCTCAGGCGGGGTTTTTTCAAGAGTCATTTTCACTGCATCGACAATTGTTTCCACCGTATCGCGAAGCGCTTTTGCAATCTCTTCTGCCGTAATAGAGATTGTTTTTGGCAGACCTGTTAAAAGGTCACGGCCGCGAATGTCCATCTCATCATGTACATCAGGCTGCGCAGAACCGATTTCCATTTTAATCGCTTCTGACGTACGATCACCGATCATTAGGTTATACGTTTTACGGATGTAGCTGCTGATCGCATCATCCATTTCATCTCCTGCTACGCGGATTGATTGTGATGTCACAATGCCGCCAAGAGAAATAATCGCTACCTCTGTTGTACCGCCGCCAATGTCCACAACCATACTTCCTGTTGGCTCCCATACAGGCAGGTTAGCACCGATTGCCGCAGCAAATGGCTCTTCAATCGGGTATGCGTCACGTGCACCAGCTTGTCTTGTTGCATCAATGACTGCACGCTCTTCTACAGCTGTAATACCAGATGGTACACATACCATGACGTAAGGTTTACGAGCAAAAAGCCCTTTGCCTTTTAATGCTTGATTAATGTAATATTTCATCATTGTTGCTGTCGTCTCGTAATCTGCAATGACTCCGTCTTTCATTGGGCGTAGTGCCACAACATTACCAGGTGTACGGCCAATCATGTTTCTAGCATCATTTCCGACTGCCACTATAGACTTCGTATCAGTTTCCAAGGCTACGACCGAAGGTTCTCTCACAACAATGCCTTTTCCTTTAATAAAAACAAGCGTATTCGCTGTTCCAAGATCTATTCCAAGGTCTTTTGTACCAATTCCAAACATATGTATGTATCTTCCTTTCTTAAACCAAAATTCCCTTAGGGAAAAACTCATAAACTCTATTATATCGTAAAACATTGAAAAAAAAAGTGTTACAAATACCCTTTTTCCTTCAAACTCACAAATTTTTGATCACCTATGACAAGATGATCAAGCAGCTGTATTCCAATCAGCTTTCCACATTCAAAAAGTCGCTGTGTGACTTCAATATCTTCCCTGCTCGGCGTCGGATCTCCAGATGGATGGTTGTGCACACATATAAATGAAGCAGCGGACCGTTTAAAGGCCTCTTTGAAAATTTCACGCGGGTGAACGATGGATGAGTTCAAACTTCCAATAAACACGGTATGTTTATGAAGGACTTGATTTTTAGTATTGAGATAAAGACAAACGAAATTTTCCTGTTGTAAAAACCTCATATCTTCCATCACAAAGTTTGCCCCATCCTCTGGTGTACGGATCACATAGCGGTTGTCCGTCGTTTGATGGTGTAATCTAGTGCCGAGTTCTAAAGCAGCTAATAGAGAGACCGCCTTCGCCTTTCCAACTCCTCGAATCTTCGACATTTCTTCAATTGAGGCTTCTCTTACAGAGCGAAGACCGCCAAATGTTTGCAGAAGTCTTGCGGAAATTTGGAGAACTGATTCCTTTTTTGTACCTGTCCTTAAAAGAATCGCAACAAGTTCATGGTTTGACAGACTGCCGGGACCATATTTCATAAATCGTTCTCTCGGCTTTTCATCTTGAGGAAAATGCTTTAGCAACATAGGGAAATCGTTCATGATGCCCACTCCTTTTAGATTCCTTCCTGTCATCAAAAAGGGGTGATTCCAAATGTTTCGAGCACTCTAACTGTTTTGGCAATAGGGAGACCGACAACGGAAAAATAATCACCATCTATTTTTTGAACAAACAGTGCGCCTTTTCCTTGAATGCCATAGCTTCCCGCTTTATCAAGCGGTTCTCCCGTTTCGATATAACGGTCTATTTCATTTTGCGTAAGTGTCCAAAACGTCACTTCTGTCTGTTCATAAAATGTTTCTTTTCTATTCTCTGACTGAATCGTGACACCCGTCAAGACTTGATGTGTCTTTCCTGACAATAATTGAAGCATTGAGGCCGCTTCTTCCTTGTCTTTTGGTTTCCCAAGACATTTGCCGTCAATTGCAACAATCGTATCTGCACCAATAATCACAGCTTCGGGATATAATCTTTGAATATCACTTGCTTTTTGTTCTGCCAACCATTGGACGTTCTCTGCAGGAGAAAAGTTTCGATTTATTTCTTCTTTTAATTGACTTGCTTGAATGTCATAAGAAAACCCTGCTAGATCAAGCAATTCTTTTCTTCTAGGGGATTGAGATGCGAGAATCAATTGGTTCATGTTTGTTCATCCTTTCAGGGTTTAGCCTAAGAAGTAAGATACCCATTCATCCTATCAAATGTACATCTTACCGACAATTTACGAAAATTCATTTTTCATGTTCCATCATCATTATGTTGGATGCAAAAGAAAAAAACTAGTCATTTTTTGACTAGTTTGGTTTCTTAAAATATGATTTTACGTATTTAATTGATCAAGCAGTGCCTGCTGAGATTTCCATCCGTTTTCAGCAGTAGGTTCATTTAACAGCTGCACCGCTTTCAGCAAACTGCTTTTAGCTGGTGCGTCCGTTGTTTTGGCACTTTCAAGCTCAGAGATCAGCTGCGCAACGTCCTTTTGATCCACATCATCCCCTGCAATGACCTTAGAGGATAAAACAGATGCCTTTTCTATTAAACTAGTCAGCTCCTCCGGTACTTGAAATGAGAGCTCCTTGCCTCCCCACGCCTCAAAGTGCTGATCAATCAGCTTCTTCCCAACAGCACTTGTCATGCCCTGTTCTGTCGCAAGCCCGGCAATGACATAATAGCCATCATCCATCGAGACCTTTTTCCCCGCATATCCTGCTTCTTTTAAACTGCCAACTAATTCATCTGCTCCTTTTTCAGAGGAAAACTTTCCAGCCTGTACAACATAGGTTGAAAAACTGCCAGAGGCGCTTTTTTCATCCTTATTCTCTTTTGAATCATCAGCAGTATCTGCTGGCGGCGCATCACCGCCTGCTTTCATTGATGATTGATTTCCGGATGCTGAAACGCTGATATCTCCCCCTGATGGATTCTGAGTACCATCTTGACTTAAGCTAAGTGCAAACACACCAAGGCCTGTCCCAAGAACCACTGCAAACACAATCGTTGTCATCACTCTCTTAAACGGGCCGCGGTTTTTACCGAACTTGTTTTCAAAGGAACCTTTTTTCTTTTGATAAGGTGTGACGACCTTTGGGTCAGAATGATAGATATGATCAGCTGCATCATCCCACTGGAAATCTTCTTCTTTCGGTTTAGCCGGTTCTTCCTCAGATGCAGCTGTCTCCTGTTCTGCCTGCCTTTTTTCCTCCCAATTCGAAAACGTCACTTGATCATCCTCTTGCTGTTTTGGCGGCTGGTGGTCATCTTCATGAAGCATTTCTTCTTTGCCATTAATATTGACTTTTAACCCTTGTTTTTTTGCCTGCCTTTTTTTCACTGTCATTCCCCGCTTTCTGACATTGTTTGTAAGAAAGACCTTTTTGTCCAATGAATCAGCGCGAATGTAACCCGTCCTTCTTTCTGTTTCACACTTTAACATAGCGGATAAAAAAAAGAACAAGACTTTTGTCGGCAGGGAAAAAAAGTGTTCGCCAATTTTTTCAACCGATCGACCCGGCGAACGGGAGCATGACATGAGCTCCATAGAGATACAGCCAAAAAGAAAAAGAGATCGCAGGAACAAAGGGAAATGGCTCATCTAATCGAAAAGAAAAAACCTTCGCATAGACGATTCCAGTGATACACGAGAGGAAAAGAATGAGAAGGAATGGCTTTAAGCCAAAGCAAAATGCAAGCACACCGAACAGCTTCATATCAGCTCCACCCATGCTATTTGGCTTGAAACGATCTAAACTATAAAACAAGAGAAAGCAAAAAAGAAGCGAAGCCGCTCCTTCCCACCAAATAAGAAGAGGTTCAAGCGTGCGGTATATGACGAAAAGAGGAAAAAAGAAGAGAAACAGCTCGTTTGGCACCCTCATATAAAGGAGATCGCTCACGACAGCAATCACAAATAAACTACAAAGAATCACAAGAAAAAGACCTTCAAACGAAATACCAGCGATTCTATATATGAGCAAAAAAAGACTACCTGACAGCAGCTCAACCAGTGGATATAGCAAAGACAGCCGTGTGCCGCAATGTTTACAAGTCCCCCTCAATAATGCATACGAAATTAGCGGGATCATCTCACGCAAGGAAAGCGGCTGTTTACAGGCTGTGCAGTGAGAACGAGGAAAAAGAATAGACCGCTTCAGTGGCAGCCTCTCACCAACTAGATGAAAGAACGACCCCATGGTGATGCCTGCAAGAAACACAAAAATGCCAATCATATTCAGTAACCCCTTCCGGAAATAGAATATCCCGGATTGTACCATAGCGATTCACCTTGAACACCTAATGAAAATGTGATTCCCCTCCTCTTTTACATTTCAAAAGAAAAAAGACGCACATTACATAGAAGAAATTGCGTCTTTTGATTGCCTTAAAAAACGATTTCTGATATCCGAGAAAAAGTGTTACAAATACCCTAAACCTTTTCCTTCAAACTCATAAATTTCTGATCAAATATGACAAGATAATAAAGCAGATATCCTAACAAGGAAAAGCACAAGATAGAAGTTTACCCGTCCTTTATAAAATCTCCATATACTTAATCTGTATAAGCAATTATTTTACGCCCGTTTTGTAAGAAGAGCACTAAAATTAACACTATATATTATCTCAACTACACTTCCATCACTATTAAGTAATTCATTATTTAATAGCGGTTAGAATCTTTTCCCATTATTTTTATCCTTATCATCACCTTGATCGTCTTCATTTTCTTCTTCATTTTGCTCTTCATGAAATTCAATACTGGTGTTTCCAGTAATATTGTCAAAGGGCGTATAGTAAACACCTATGCTTTTTCCTAAAATAATTCGTTTAAAAAGGATTATAACTATTAAAACAACTATTAATAACATAAAAGAAAGAAGTACTCCACTGATGATAAACAAGTTATTCCTCCTTTCAGGTGAAAATTGAGGGAAAGCGTTTTAAAAATTAAATTACAATCTGTTAATTTATAAATTAATACTACGCGATACACCTTTTTATCCATTGTACTATAAAGTTACATTAACCCTAAGATAATCCATTCCAAAGAGCAGCAGTCATTACTTGAAGTGAAATTTGATTAAAAATATCCCATAAACCTTCATAGAGGGAATAAGAAGGGATGGGCATCGAATAAAATATGTTCACTCCATATAGAATTCCTTCCCGTCATCAGCTTCAACTTGAGTACCTATTAAACCCGCTCTTTTACATTTCAAAAAAAAAAGACGCACATTGCATAAAAGCAATTGCGTCTTTTGATTACCTTAAAATACGATTTCGTATATCTGAAATAAAATAAAGAGAGCCTGTCACAAGAATCACCGCTGAAGGATCATCACTTTTTTTCTGAATGAACTCAAGCACTGTACGAGGGTCATCATCATACGACTTTGCTTCTAAATGACTGCATACATAAAGCTTTTCAGCTGATTCGGCTCTTGGAAAATCAAATGAAACAAAATGGATAGAAGAACTTACAGCTTCAAGCTTTTGAATCATTTTCTTGTACGGCTTATCTTTTAAAGCACTAAAACATATATGCACCTGTTTACTAGAAAAATGAGCTTGTACGGTTTCAATTAAACGGTCGATCCCTTCTTCATTATGTGCGCCGTCTAAATACACTGGAGGATGATCTTTGACCTTTTCAAACCTCCCAGCCCAAACTGCCTGCCGAATGCCTTCATATATTTGCTTTTTTGTCACGCTAATATAGCCTTCTTGCTCCAGCCATTCAATGAGTAAAACAGCAAGGGAAGCATTTTGCCTTTGATGCGTTCCAATTAATCCTGTTTCAAGCTGAGGATACTGCCTTTTTGATGTGCGTAACGTGAAACGTTCACCTGTTTCTGTCGGCTGCTGCTCATCAAAGCTGCAAGTATCTTGTAAGGAAATACATTCGGCATTCTTTTCTTTTGCTGTGTTTTGAATGACAGCAAGAGCTTCTGGCTGGTGGACTGCCGTAATCATTGGAATACCCTCTTTGATAATACCCGCTTTTTCAGCTGCAATCTGTTCAAGTGTGTCACCTAAAATGGCCATATGATCATGACCAATCGACGTAATCGCTGTTAAGATTGGCACAGCAATATTTGTAGAATCAAGCCTTCCGCCAAGCCCTGTTTCCAAGAGGACAAAGTCTACTTGGTGCACATGAGCAAAATAAGCAAATGCACATGCTGTAATGATTTCAAATTCTGTTGCTGCGCCAAGCTCTGTTTGATCTAATTCATCAACAAAAGGCTTGATTTCATTCACCAAACTCAGCCATTCTTCATCCTCTATAGGCGCTCCGTTCACGCTGATTCTTTCATTGAACGTTAGTATAAACGGAGAGGTGAAGGTTCCGACTGAATAGCCGGCTTCCTGTAAAACAGAACGTGTGAACGCAATGGTTGATCCTTTGCCATTTGTACCTGCAACATGTACTGCTTTTATGCTTTGTTCCGGATTTCCTAGTCTGTTCATCAGCCATTTCATTCGTTCAAGACCCGGTTTTACGCCAAAGGCCAGTCTGCTGTGAATCCACTCAATCGCTTCATGGTAGGTTGTAAACAATGTCATCTCTCATTTCATACGAAATTTTCAAAAAAGACGACTCCATTTCATTAGGAGCCGTCTTTTCACTCTTATGCTTTCAGCTCTTCAATACGCTTTTGAACAGCTTCGCGTTTTGCGACATAATCACGTTCTTTCGCACGCTCTTCTTCTACGACACTTTCAGGCGCTTTTTTCATAAAGCCTTCATTGCCAAGCTTTTTCTGAACTCGTTCCACTTCTTTTGTCAGTTTATCAAGCTCTTTTTGCAGACGAGCAATTTCTTCATCTAAGTTGATTAAGCCTTCAAGCGGCAGAATGAGTTCTGCTCCAGAAATGACAGCCGTCATCGCTTTATCACTAGCTGGGACATCTGTGCCAATTTCAAGAACACTTGGGTTCGTGAATCGCTCAATATATGAACGATTTTTCTCTAAACGTTCCTGAACATCAGACGTAGATGCTTTAATGTAAAGCTCAACTTGTTTGCTCATTGGCGTGTTCACTTCACTGCGAATGTTACGAACAGAACGAATGAGTTCAACAAGCAGCTTCATATCAGCAGAAGCTTGTTCGTTGGAAAGCTCCGGCTTCACTTCAGGCCATGCCGCTACAGTAATAGACTCACCTTCATGCGGTAGATGCTGCCAGATTTCTTCTGTTAAGAACGGCATAAACGGATGTAAAAGTCTCATTGTTTGATCTAATACATACGCAAGGATCGAACGAGTCGTTTTCTTTGCTGCTTCGTCTTCACCATAAAGCGGAAGCTTCGCCATTTCAATGTACCAATCACAGAAATCATCCCAAATGAAGTTGTATAAATGTCTGCCCACTTCACCGAATTCATACTTGTCAGCAAGCTGTGTGACACTTTCAATTGTTTCATTTAAGCGTGTTAAAATCCATTGATCAGCAACTGATTTTTCTCCTGATAAATCAAGCTCATCATACGTTAAACCATCCATATTCATTAAAGCAAAACGGGATGCGTTCCAAATTTTGTTCGCAAAGTTCCAAGTGGATTCAACCTTTTCAAAGCTAAAACGAAGATCCTGGCCTGGTGAGCTTCCAGTCGCTAAGAAATATCTTAATGAATCCGCACCGTATTTGTCGATGACCTCCATTGGATCAATTCCGTTGCCAAGCGACTTACTCATTTTACGTCCTTGTTCGTCGCGGATGAGCCCATGAATGAGGACATCTTTAAACGGTTTTTCTCCTGTGAATTCAAGACCTTGGAAGATCATGCGGGATACCCAGAAGAAAATGATGTCATAGCCTGTTACAAGCAGATTGGTTGGATAGTAGCGCTTGAAGTCTTCACTGTCTGCATCCGGCCAGCCCATTGTAGAAAACGGCCACAGCGCTGAACTAAACCATGTATCAAGTACATCGTTATCCTGTTCCCAGTTCTCAATATCTTCTGGTGCTTCAAGTCCAACGTATACTTCTTTCGTTTCTTTATGATACCAAGCCGGAATGCGGTGTCCCCACCATAGCTGACGAGAAATACACCAGTCACGGATATTTTCCATCCAATGTAAATATGTCTTTTCAAATCGGTCTGGAACAAATTGAACTTGGTCGTCCCCTTTTTGCAGATGAATAGCTTCGTCTGCCAGCGGCTGCATTTTCACAAACCATTGTGTCGATAAATACGGTTCAACGACAGCTCCACTTCGCTCACTATGACCAACTGAATGCATGTGGTCTTCAATTTTGAACAATATGCCTTCCTCTTGTAAATCCTTCACAAGCTGTTTGCGGCATTCGAAACGGTCCATTCCTTTGTATTTCAAGGCATTCGCATTCATTGTGCCATCTTCATTCATGACAAGAATACGCTCTAGCCCATGGCGGTTTCCAAGCTCAAAGTCATTCGGATCATGAGCAGGTGTAATTTTCACAGCACCTGAGCCAAACTCCATATCGACATAGTCATCACCGACGATTGGGATTTCACGGCCTGTAATTGGTAAAACCACTGTTTTTCCAATCAAATGCTGATAGCGTTCGTCATCAGGGTGTACGGCTACGGCTGTATCCCCCAGCATTGTTTCAGGTCTTGTTGTTGCAATTTCAATTGAACCTGTTCCATCTGAAAGCGGATATCTCAAGTGATAAAACGCACCTTGAACATCCTTATAAATCACTTCAATATCAGAAAGTGCCGTTTTCGTTGCTGGATCCCAGTTAATGATGTACTCTCCGCGATAGATAAGCCCTTTTTCATACAATTGAACAAACACTTGGCGAACGGCTTTATTCAGACCTTCATCTAAAGTAAAACGTTCACGGGAGTAATCGAGGCCAAGTCCCATTTTCGCCCACTGGCTGCGAATAAAATCTGCATATTCTTCTTTCCACTTCCACGTTTCTTCCACAAATTTCTCCCGGCCAAGGTCATACCGGCTAACGCCTTCTTCGCGAAGCTTTGCCTCGACTTTTGCTTGAGTCGCAATACCGGCATGGTCCATACCTGGAAGCCAAAGAACGTCATACCCCTGCATCCGTTTCATACGTGTCACGATGTCTTGGAGTGTAGAATCCCATGCATGCCCAAGGTGCAGTTTTCCTGTCACGTTTGGTGGAGGAATGACGACTGTATATGGATCTTTCGTTTTGTCATTTTGTGCTTCGAAGAATTTCCCTTCAAGCCAGTACGTATAGCGGTCTTTTTCAATCGCATTTGGATCGTACTTTGTTGGCATTTCTTGATTATTTGTTCCCATTTGTGTAACCTCCACATTTTTTCGGCTGATGAAACATAAAAAAAGCCTTTCCATCCTTATAAAAGGACGAAAAAGCTTTTTCGCGGTACCACCTTTTTTCACGAGACACATACACGTGTCCCATACACTCTAAAGGATAACGGGGTTCTCCCGAATTTCTCTACTTGTTCATTCAAGAAATTAAGCTCACAGGCGACCTTCCAAACAAGTACATCCTAGGAAACCTTTCAGCTCTTGGCTTCCCTCTCTTTAGGGTCTTGCTCGTACTCTTCCTGATCCACGCTTACGATATATCACGTTCATCAGCACATACTCATCTTTTATTAATATTACTAAATGCCTTTTGTTTTCGTCAATCATCTTTTCCGCTTTTCTTCTTCTTTATACAAATTGGGCAGGCACCCTTCGCCCTTTTGCCCATATGATAATAACAAAATGAAGAAGGAGGGCGTTTGATTTGAAGAAGATCAATCCTTACACACTTCCCCCCTGGCTGAGACAAATTCGGGCAGTTGCTTCCCAAGTCGTTCTCCCGATTGCTATATTTCAAGGATTTCGTACGATCATTTTCCCTACGACATTTGACGTCCTCATTCTAGGTATTCTTATTTTTCTCGCCTGTGCCTTTCATCTTGATTGGTTTTAAAAACTCATCATTATGTACCTGCCCATATAAAGCCAACGAAGCATAACCTCGTCATTCCGCCGATGACGAGGCACTTTGTTCTTCTTCAAGCCGTCTAGCCTGCTCAATTTCGTGAATTTTCATGACGGTCGGCTCAGAATTTTTCATCTGCCAATACGCTCTTAACAGCTGCTGGCAGCTTTCCATTTCATCCTGCCCGCCTGCTTCATAGGCTTTTACTGTATCAAACAGCCCTTGCGGATAAGCGAGGTAGCTTAGGAACAAATGCAGTTCTTCCTCTCGAAGAGGGTTTCCTTTTTGATACGTATAAAACAAAGAAGTACATTCAGGACAAGACGTAGGATAGGTTTTAAAAGTCCGAAAGTAAAAGGTCAGAAGATCATAAATGGGGGAGGCTTTTTTAGACCGCTCGAAATTGGTGAAATGTCCTGTCCCTACATCATTATACAAAAAGTGATGGATCGATAGCTGCCCATGATTTAGCACAACACGCGTTGTCTCTTTGTCTTTCATTTCTTCATGCCAATCTTCTAAACGTTCAAGCGCAAATTCACTGGCAGACATCGCCTCTGAAAAATACATAGCAGCGGCCAGCTCAAATGGCGACATATACCACGTTTGTTCTGCCCGCTCTATGAATCGTTCATACATGTCTTTCTCTGTTTCCCATTTGGTCTTGATTTGTGTGTAATGTGCTTCTATCTCTTGCTCTGTGATATCCATCATGACTTCAGTCCGCTTATGAAGTCTTGCAATCTCTTGAAATAAATATTCGTGCTTATCGTCCTGCTCTTCTCTCTTTTCATTCGTCAGCCACGGCATCAGATAGTATGCATACTGGCTTTCTCGATGACTTGAGAAAAAGGAACCGCTCGTTGTCCGATAAATCGGCACAAAGGAGCGATAGCCCTTTGATTCCAGTTCAAGCATTTGTTCTGTAAATTGCATATGCCGGCTGGCTTTTACTCGCTTTAGAGCAAATACACCCTGCTTTGTATATACCTTGATGACAGCAGGACTGACAGGTTCAATATATTCAGCCTCAAGTCCGTATTCGTATAAGACAGATTGGATTTCATCCACGTTCACTCACCACATTTTCTCGGTCAGTCATCGCTTGCTATGCATTGCTTTTTTGATATTCAGGAATATAAAGAATCTGCCCTTCCTCAAGCTCCGCATCAATCGATAATGAGTTTGTGCGAAGAAGCTGCTGCACATTCAACTGATATCTCTCACAAATACGATCGACCGTATCTTCTTGCTGAACTATACATATTTTCATGCGGGAAAAATCTTCCTCCTCCTGCTTAGCGAACAGCTTTGTTAAATAAAGAGAGTTCTCACTGCCAGACGTTTCTCTCACGTCTTCTTCAAGCTCCTCTTCTTCTTGAGCTGACTCATATATTTTAGGTGCTTCCCGTTCATATAACCGCCCGAGCTGATATTCATCATCGTGCGCCTCATGCTCAGGCTCCACTTGATCAGCAGGTGATTCAAAAGCCGGATACGACTGTACCGTTTCTTCCTGCTCTTCAGCAGCTTCCGGATCCTTTCTTACTTCCACTTCAAAGAACGGCTCTTCCCGCTCCTCTTCTTCTAATAGCTTTGGCGGTTCAAAAAATGGCGGTTCCTGCACCTGAGCTTCAGGGATGGATCGATAACCAAGCGCCACAGCTTCTTCTTGATTATTCGGCTGTTCCGGCTGTTCTGGCTCTTCAGGTTCTTCTAATTCTTCAGGTTCGTCGGACGCTTCCTCTACTTCCCTGTTCACCAATTCTATCTCAATTTCTTCTTCCTCTTCTTCTTGTACTTCCTGCACTTCCTGTTCCTCTTGCTCCGCGCGCGTGTCATGTTGGAATACAGGCTGATCCTCATCGCGCTCACGTTCTTCGTCTTGCAGCTCTTCTTGTTCTTCTTGTTCCGGCTGCAATTGATAATCGTAGGCCATATCGCCAAAATCCACTTCAGGACGATGGACAAATTCATACGGCTCCTCTACAGGCGCCGGAGGCGTTTCCTCGTCTAACAAGCCCTCAATGGCTAAATCAGCCTGAATGGTGAGCAAACGATTCTCTGTCAGCTGGTAATCAAACGCATCAATAAACACAAACACATCATTTAAATGACTAATTTTGTTCTTCGGAATGGTGATATCGACTGGAAATTGATGCAAAAGCTCCGCCGTTCCGTCTTCTCTGACCTTTACCTCATCTGCTTCCCTGTATGTTGGAAAGGAACTCAATTCACCCAATAGCTCCTCTTGATTTATGTTGTATTCTCCTGTTAGCTCGAGTGAACCTCTAATAGAAACATAATCATTCACTTCTTGAACGAGAATGTCAGGGTCGAGAGAAATTGACAGCAGCTCACTGACTTCCTGTCCGCTTTTAAAATAAATGGATTCTTCTACCGAAAACTGTAATCGATTGTTTTGAGACAAGTCGGTGTCCTCCTTTCATCTAATCCTTAAAAAATAAAATTAGATGTCAATACAGTTGTATGAGGGAGGAAGTGAAAATATGATTGGTTTTCTCTAATGCAAAAAAGCCGATATGTCTCCATATCGGCCTTTTGTTTTATCGACGTAGTTTTTGAAAAACCTTTTCCACTGTCTCAATCGTATATTCGATGTCTTCGTCTGTATGAGCTGTTGACAGGAATAGTCCTTCAAATTGAGAAGGCGGGAGGAAGATGCCGTGATCGGCCATTTCCTTGTAAAATTCAGCGAATAAAGCAAGATCAGCTGTTTTCGCTTTGTCATAATTGATCACTTCTTCATTTGTAAAGAAGAATCCGATCATGGAACCCGCACGGTTAAACGTTAATGGAATTCCGTATGCTTTTGCCGCTTTCGAAATGCCTTCTTCTAAACGATCACCTTTTCGTTTAAATTCTTCATAAGACTCAGGTGTCAGCTGTTTTAGGGTTTCTAAGCCTGCTGTCATCGCAAGAGGGTTACCAGATAACGTTCCTGCTTGATAAATTGGACCGCTTGGCGCAATTTGTCTCATAATATCCGCTCTTCCGCCATAAGCACCGACTGGAAGACCGCCTCCAATCACTTTACCAAGGCACGTCAGATCAGGTGTGATGCCAAAATAGCCTTGCGCGCAGTGATAATCCACACGGAAGCCTGTCATGACCTCATCAAAAATAAGCAATGATCCGTATTGCTCCGTGATGTCTCTTAGTCCTTGCAAGAAACCTTCTTGCGGAGGGACAACCCCCATATTTCCTGCGACCGGCTCTACAATAACACCAGCGATATCATCTCCGAATTCTTGAAAAGCAACTTGAATACTTTCTAAATCATTGTACGGTACTGTGATTGTGTTACTTGCAGTCCCTTCAGGAACACCAGGACTATCCGGCAGTCCAAGCGTTGCTACTCCAGAACCAGCTTTAATGAGCAAAGAATCACCGTGGCCATGATAGCAGCCTTCAAATTTCACAATTTTATTTCTGCCTGTAAAACCACGAGCTAGACGAAGTGCACTCATCGTCGCCTCTGTACCAGAGCTGACCATGCGAATAACTTCGATGGAAGGAACCCGTTCTGATACAAGTTTAGCTAATTCATTTTCAACTAACGTAGAAGCACCGAAGCTTGTCCCATTTTCCGCTACTCGCTGAATGCTTTCAACGACACGATCATTCGTATGTCCTAAAATAAGCGGTCCCCATGATAAGACATAATCGATGTATTCATTTCCATCAATATCATAGATCTTGGCGCCTTTGCCTCGTTCCATAAAAATCGGGTCTGTGTTGACTGATTTAAATGCACGCACAGGGCTGTTGACACCACCAGGCATTAATTGCTGTGCTTCTTCAAATGCTTGCTTTGATTTTTCATAGCTACGTCCCATTTCAACGTCCTCCTGTCTATCCGTTCTTTATTCTGAGAGCCATTTTGCTGCATCTTTTGCATGATACGTAATGATGAGTTCTGCTCCTGCACGTTTCATGCTTGTCAGCATTTCAAGAACAAGCTCTTTTTCAGAAATCCAGCCATTTTGAGCGGCGGCTTTCACCATCGCATACTCTCCGCTCACATTATAAGCAACAACAGGGAGTGTAAATTCATTTTTCACATCACGCATAATGTCTAAGTAAGAAAGAGATGGTTTGACAATCAAGAAGTCAGCTCCCTCTTCTACATCAGATTGCGCTTCTCTTAGTGCTTCTAAACGGTTTGCAGGGTCCATTTGATATGTTTTACGATCTCCAAACTGTGGTGTACTATGTGCCGCATCACGGAACGGACCGTAAAAAGCACTTGCATATTTCACCGCATATGACATGACAGGTACATGAATAAAGCCTGCTTCATCAAGCGCCTCACGAATGGCAACAACAAATCCGTCCATCATATTTGAAGGCGCGATGATATCTGCACCTGCACGCGCTTGGCTGACAGCAGTTTTCGCTAATAGCTGAAGAGATTCATCATTTAAAATTTCTCCATCTTCAACGATTCCGCAGTGTCCGTGATCTGTATATTGGCATAAGCAAGTGTCTGCAATGACCACGAGCTCTGGGAAATGCTTTTTGATTTCAAGCGTTGCTCTTTGAACAATGCCATGATCGTGATACGCCTCACTGCCTACATGATCTTTATGATCCGGCACACCAAATACAATGATCGATTTAATGCCAAGATCAACAAGCTCTTGGACTTCTTCTTTCACGAGGTCTACAGAAATGTGATATACACCCGGCATTGAAGAGACTTCTTTTCGGACATTTTCTCCCTCTACAAAAAAGATCGGGTAAATGAAATCAGATGGTCTTAAAAAGGTTTCTCTGACTAATTCTCTCATTCCTGCGCTTGTCCGCAATCTGCGGTGTCTATTAAATTTCATCAATGGTTCAACTTCCTTTCAGATAAACGGCACATTAAATCAAGCATTCCGTCTATCGTATAAGTATCTGGGGTTTCAGAAGAAATCCCGTATTGAAGCAGTGCCTCTTTTGTCAGAGGACCGATCGTCACAAAACAGGTGTCAGATGCAGCAAGCTTCGCTGCGTCTTGTTCCATCACATGCATAAAAGAATGAACAGTGGATGAGCTCGTAAATGTAATAAAATCAAATGATTGCTTTGTCATTGCTGATTTGAGAGCAGCAATTCCTTCCTCATCCTTGACTGTTTCATATAAAATCCATTCTTTTACCTCTATGCCGAGCGGAATGAGGGTCTCTTTCACCACATCTCGTGACAGATGCCCTTTTGCAACAAACACACGCTCTCCTGGGCGTACATGGTCAAGTAATGCATCTGCCAGTTCCTCCGCTATAAATCGTTCTGGCACCACATCCACCTTTAAGCCGTGCTGTTCAAGGTAGGCAGAGGTTTTCTCTCCTACAGCAGCCACTTTCAAATGGGTTAAGGCCTTATGTAAATGATGGTCTTTTATGTAGTTGAGAAAAAAAGACGCACCATTCACACTCGTGAAAACAAGCCAATGGCAATTTTCTAAGTCCTTTAAAAAGGCCTGCGCTTTTTCTTTTGTGAGCGTAGGCTCAAACCGAATAAGAGAGGTTAAAACCGCATGGCCGTTCAGCGCTTCGATCTTTTGCTGAAACACGCCCGCTTGACGTTCATTTCGAGTGACAAGCACCGTCTGTCCGTGAAGCGATTTGCCTATGCTCATTGAGACAGATCCTTTTTCACCTTGTCAATCAAATCCTTTGCTCCCTTATCGGCCATCTGCTTCGCACACGCTGTTCCAATGGCTTCAGGGTCAGTGCCTGTGACGGTTTCTCGAATAATCGTGTGCCCATCGGCAGATGCAACAAGACCTGTTAATTCAATTTCATTATGCTCATTCATCGTTGCATAGCCAGCGATCGGCACCTGACAGCTTCCATCCATTTGTTTGAGGAAGGCTCTTTCTGCAAGGACCGTTTTCTTCGTATATTCATTCGTAAATTGGGCGAGAAGCTGCAACAGTTCTTCATCATCCCCGCGGCACTCAATCGATAGCGCGCCTTGTCCAACGGCAGGAAGGCAAGTCTCAGGAGATAAAAATTCCGATACGACCTCTTTGCTCCATCCCATTCTGGACAGACCGGCAGCCGCTAGAATAATGGCATCATACTCTTCATTTTTCAGCTTTTCCAATCTTGTATCAATGTTTCCTCGAATCCATTTAATCTCAAGATCTGGTCTTTCCTGAAGAAGCTGGGCGCTGCGCCGTAAGCTGCTTGTTCCCACAATTGCGCCCTTAGGCAGTTCGCTGAGACTTAGATGATCCTTCGAAATAAGGGCATCCCGCACATCTTCACGCTCAGGAATACAGCCAATAACTAAACCTTCTGGAAGAGCAGCCGGCATATCCTTCATGCTGTGCACCGCCATATCGATGTCATGATTCAGCATCGCCTGCTCGATCTCTTTAACAAACAGTCCTTTTCCGCCAACCTTAGATAAAGTCACATCTAAAATTTGATCACCCTTTGTTACAATTTCTTTTATTTCAAAAGAATAAGAAGGGTTTAGTTCAGACAGCTTTTGAATGACCCATTTTGTTTGTGTAATTGCCAGCTTACTTCGTCTAGAACCTACTTTAATTGTACGCAATACGTCTTCCTCCCGACAATGCCTTTAAGACTCATCATTATTGAAACCAATGAAAGGTTGATAAGCTACCAAGCAGAAAATAATTAATCATCAGCACAAGAAATGAAGCGACATTCCATAGTGCCACGATTTTGCCCTGCATATTTCTCACCAATCTGATATATAAGTAAAAGCCGTATAAAAACAGCATAATAAACGAACCAAGCACCTTTGCATCTGTCCAGTACAACGTATCATACGAAATATATGCCCAAATGATGCCAAGAATTAAACTAAGCAAGAGCATAGGCACACCAATAATGTTTAATACGTACGCCATATGATCGAGCTTTGATAAGTCTTCAATTCTCAGAAGCCATTTTCCCCATTTTTTCTTTTTCAGTAAACGATATTGAAAGAGATAAAGCAGTGAAAACGCAAATGAAAGTGAAAAGGCACCGTAGGATAAAATCGCCATCGTAATATGAATCACGAGCAGTTCACTCGTCAGCTTCCCCGTCAGTTCTGCTGAATGGAGGTCAGATGGTGTAAAGGTGTGAATCGCCATCATGGAAAAACCGATCACATTTGTAAAAAAGACAATAAATTCAACGCGCAATACCTTTGTGAGCACAAGAGACAGTGTCACAAGCACCCACGTATAAAAATATAACCCCTCTGCTACATTCAACACAGGGAATCGGTCTGTTTCCATCATAATATAGAACATGTAGACTGTTTGCAGCAGCCAGACAATAGAAAGCAACCAGAAAGCCATTTTTCCAGCCTTCCGGTTGTGTTGAAGAAAATCTATGAAATAGAACAAGACACTTAGTGCATAGATTAAGATCGTCGCTTCATTGAGTCTCGCTACAATGGATTCCATCATCGCTTAATCACTCACTGGCAACTGTAGCAAAGCCTTGTGCCATATTTGGTTTGAACAGCTGAAATGATCCTTGCTCCACCTGCATTGGCTCGACCTTTTGCTCTTCATCTTCAACCTGTAAATCAAAGATTTCTTTAAAGAGTAAAAGCTTTTCCTCTGCATTCGGCTCCGCGGCAATTTCTTTTGCCTTTAAGATAGGATCTTTCAACATTTGGTTGATGATGCTTTTCGTATGTTTATTTAACAGCTTCATTTCACGATTTGTGAGGTTTGGAAGCTTCCGCTCAATACTCTGCATCGTATCGGCTTGAATCGTGAGTGCCTTTTCTCTAAGTGCAGAAATCACCGGAACAACACCTAACGTATTCAGCCATTGCTTAAATTCCACAATTTCTGCTTCAATCAGGAGCTCAACCTGCTCAGCTACTGCACGGCGCTCTTTTAAGTTGGCAGCCACGATGCCTTCAAGGTCATCAATGTCATACAAAAAAGCACCTTCTACTTCAGAAATGGCTGGATCTAAATCACGAGGTACAGCAATATCCACCATAAATAGAGGTCTGCCCTTCCGCTTTTTATTCGCACTTTCGACCATTTCTTTTGTAATGACAAATTGTTTCGCTCCCGTTGAGCTGATTAAAATGTCCGCTTCGGATAATGTTTTTTCTAATTGGTTTAAGCTCTTAGGCTCTCCTGAAAAACGACCCGCCAATTCCTTTGCCTTCTCAAACGTTCGGTTGATGACCGTTACTTGGCCAATTCCTTGACCTTGAAGGTTTTGAGCCGCCAGTTCGCCCATTTTGCCCGCACCAAGAATCAGGACATGCTTATCAGAAAGACGTCCAAAGATTTTTTTGGCAAGCTCAACAGCTGCATAGCTGACAGACACGGCATTAGACGCAATATCCGTTTCCGCATGAGAGCGTTTTGCAACGGTTACCGCCTGTTTAAATAAATAATTGAAAACGGTACCAATGGTCTTCTCCTCTTGAGCTACTTTAAAGCTGGAACGTACTTGACCGAGTATTTGCGTTTCACCAATGACCATGGAATCAAGTCCACAGGCCACACGGAATAAATGCTCAACCGCTCCATCGTTTTCATAAAACTTCAAATATGGAGAGACATCTTCCTTTTCTAAACCGAACCAATCGGCTAAAAATCTTTTTATATAAAACCGTCCAGTATGAAGCTGATCTACTACTGCGTAGATCTCTGTTCGATTACATGTTGAGATGACGATATTCTCTAGAATGCTTTTTTCTTCTTTAAGCTTGGACATCGCTGTTCCGAGCTCACTCGGTTCAAAGCTCAGCTGTTCCCGTATCTCAACAGGGGCTGTTTTATAATCTAAACCCACAACAAGAATATGCATAACTTCAGCTTGCACCCCCAACGCCCTGTCTAATTTATAATAATTACAATATAGAATTTATTATTTATAATGATTATAACATATATTCATTTTTAACTGGATAAAAATTGTGAACAGATTTCAAAAAAGTTGTGATATAGTAGAAAAATGTTCGACACCAATTATGCCATATCATCACTTCAAGCAATTTACCAGATTTGGCGCGTGCGGACAAATGATCTGCTTAAAAGAAGGTGACATCTTTGAAGAAGAAATCCATTTTGCTGCCGCTCACTTTACTGGCTGTAGCGCTATATGCCATTCTCTCAGGAGGTCAATTTGACATTTGGAAGGATCAAGAGAAATGGTATACACTTTTACTGCTTTTTGGCCTCGCTTTTTTATATCAAGGAAAAAAGGAGCAAGAAAACGCTCATGTGTTTATCGGTATGCTCATGACAGGCCTTTCGCTACACTTTATTCTTCAGCCTAAATTGGACCATTGGCCAGACACATTTACAATGATTGTGTTCATCGTAGGACTTGCACTCTTTGTGAAATCATCTCAGAAAAAAGAATATCGCATTGAAAGTGTTGTGCTGATCGCACTCGGTTTGTTCCTTTATTTCTTTCAGCAAATTACAAAACAGCTAAGTTCCCTTTCGATCCCTGTTTCCAGCTTTGAGTTGTACTGGCCTTATGTACTGATTGCTGTCAGTCTCCTCTTATTATTTTTAAAAAGGAAATAACTTATACAATAAAAAAGGCATCTGCTCATCGCAGATGCTTTTTTTAGCCGTTTACTTTCGCAAGGATCGCATTCCAAGCTTCATCTTTTCCTTTTTTTGTTTCAGAAGAGAATAAGATGAGTTCATCTGATGGGTCAATGTCGAGCGTCTGTTTGACGACTTTCGCATGTTTTTCCCATTTGCCTTTTGGAATTTTATCCGCTTTTGTTGCGATGACGATCACGGGAACTCCGTAATATTTAAGGAATTCATACATGTTCACATCATCTACTGATGGCTTGTGGCGCAGGTCCACAATTTGGACGACTGCTTTTAATTCTTCACGCATTGTAATATACGTTTCGATCATTCTACCCCAGGCCTCGCGCTCTGTTTTTGATACTTTGGCAAAGCCGTAGCCCGGAACATCCACAAAATGGAGCATATCATTAATAATGTAGAAATTAAGCGTTTGGGTCTTTCCTGGTTTAGAAGACGTACGCGCTAAATTTTTACGATTAATCAATGAGTTGATGAACGAGGACTTTCCAACATTTGATCGTCCAGCAAGCGCGATTTCAGGCAGTCCGCCGCTTGGGTACTGCTCTGGTTTCACCGCACTAATGACGATATCTGATTTTGTTACTTTCATCTTCCCTCTCCTACCAACGCTTTCTCAAGCACCTCATCTAAATGTGAGACCGGAATAAAGGTTAGTCCTTCTCTCACACTTTCAGGAATATCATCAATATCCTTTTCATTGTCCTTTGGAAGAATAATGGTTTTCAATCCTGCACGATGTGCGCCTAATGCTTTTTCTTTTAGTCCGCCAATCGGAAGCACTCTTCCTCTTAACGTTATCTCTCCTGTCATACCAACCTCTTTTGACACAGGACGTCCTGTGAGTGCTGATACAAGAGCCGTCGCAATGGTGATACCAGCTGATGGCCCGTCCTTTGGAACCGCACCCTCTGGAACATGGATATGAATATCGTGCTTTTCATTAAAATTAGGATCAATGTTCAGTTCATCTGCTTTGGAACGAATATAACTGAATGCCGCCTGTGCAGATTCTCTCATGACATCGCCAAGCTTACCTGTTAACAAGAGCTTGCCTTTACCAGGAGAAAGTGATACCTCAATTGATAAGGTGTCTCCTCCAACTGTCGTATACGCAAGTCCTGTGACAACCCCGACTTGGTCTGTCGTTTCAGCCTGACCATAACGGTAAAGTCTTTTTCCGAGAAATTCAGATAAGTTCTTTTCCGTCACTGTGATGCGTTTGCGGTCTTCAGCCACAATCGCTCTTGCCGCTTTTCGGCAAATGGCCGCAAGCTGACGCTCTAATCCACGAACTCCTGCTTCTCTTGTGTAATAGCGAATCATATCATAAATCGCTGCTTCACGAAGCTGCAAGTTCCCTTTTTTTAATCCGTGCTCCTTTAGCTGCTTCGGCAGAAGATGATCTTTCACAATCTCTGCTTTTTCAACCTCTGTATACCCTGCAATCGTGATAATCTCCATTCTATCACGAAGTGGACCCGGAATGGTTGCTAAATTGTTGGCAGTAGCAATAAATAACACCTGCGATAAATCAAATGTCTCTTCAATATAGTGATCGCTAAAGTTGTGATTTTGCTCAGGGTCCAGCACTTCAAGCATCGCAGAAGACGGATCACCTCTAAAATCAGAGGACATCTTATCGATTTCATCTAAAAGAAACACCGGATTCATTGTGCCTGCCTTACTCATCCCGCGAATGATACGGCCTGGCATCGCCCCTACATAAGTTCTTCTATGTCCACGAATCTCAGATTCATCACGCACCCCGCCAAGAGAGATACGGATAAACTTTCGGTCAAGTGATTTAGCAATCGATTTGGCAAGTGACGTTTTCCCTACCCCGGGAGGTCCTGCTAAGCAAAGAATCGGCCCTTTTAATGAATTGGTCAGCTTCTGTACAGCAAGGTATTCAAGCACACGTTCTTTGACTTTTTCCAGCCCATGATGCTCATCATCTAAAATTTCACTTGCAAGCTTTAAATCTAGACGATCTTCTGTATAGATGCCCCATGGAAGATTGATCAGCCAATCAATATAATTTCGAATGACAGAGCTCTCCGCAGAGCTTGAAGGAATTTTTTCATAACGGTTCAATTCTTTTAACGCCGTTTCACGAACAGACTCAGGCATGCTGGACTCTTCGATTTTAGACATTAATGAACTGACTTCGCCTGTTTTCCCTTCCTTGTCTCCAAGCTCCTTTTGAATGGCTTTCATTTGTTCACGCAAATAATATTCTTTTTGCGTTCGTTCCATTGAACGTTTGACGCGCTGTCCAATTTTCTTTTCAATTTCAAGCACTTCTTTTTCATTGTGGATTAAGCTGATGACACGATTCAGACGTTTTTTGACATCCACTGTTTCCAGTACTTCTTGTTTGTCCTTTAATTTAAGCGGCAGGTGAGAAGCGACGATATCTGCCATTCTCCCCGGTTCCTCAATATCCGTCACCGTTGCATATGTTTCAGCTGAGATTTTTTTTGAAATTTTTATGTACTGATCAAAGTGATCTAACAAAGTGCGCATGAGTGCTTCTGCTTCTGCGTCCTTTAACTCTTCTTCTGCCAATTCTTTAATATCGACGGACGTATAGTCCTCCAGCTCCACGTATGACTCGATCTGCGCTCGATTTAAGCCTTCAACGAGTACACGAATCGTTCCATTCGGCAGCTTCAGCATTTGTTTGATTTTTGTATAGGTGCCGACTTTGAAAATTTCCTCTTCACCTGGTTCATCTATTGAAATTTCCCGCTGTGTTGCTAGAAAAATCATATGATCGTTCATCATCGCCTGTTCTAATGCTTGAACAGACTTCTCGCGTCCAACGTCCAAATGCAAGACCATTGTTGGATAAACAAGCAAGCCTCGCAATGGGAGGAGCGGAACATTCTTTTTGATTTCATCTGCCATGTTGATTGACACCTCCGTCACTAGTATGAATCATTATAATATACCTGTTTCAGTCTTGTACAATGTAAAAGACTTGAGAAATGATGATCTTACCGTAGTATACCCTTTCTTTTTATCTTGAAAAAGAAAAAAAGATCTATTTCACTAAAAAATCCCCATATGTGATGGGGATTAAACAGATTTTCTTTTCATTTCCTCTTCTAGTCCATCTTTCTTCTCGTCTGGCGGGTTGACCAAACACTGATCCAGCACCTCTTGGAAGTGCTTCACAGGCACAATGGTGACGCCTTCAATCTCTTTTAAGATCGACTGCTGGTTGTCATAAGGAATAATCACGGTTGTGGCACCAGCTTGTTTCGCCGCCTTAATCTTCGGTATCACACCGCCGATCGGCTTCACCTGACCCTGCAATCCGATTTCACCTGTCATCGCTGTCAGATGATCAATCGGGATTTGATGAATGGCAGAGAAAATCGCCGCCGCCATGGCAATCCCAGCAGACGGTCCATCAATAGGGGCACCGCCTGGAAAATTAATATGGATGTCATATTCATTTGTCCGTATGCCCAAGTTTCTCAGCACTGTTAATACATTTTCAACAGATCCTTTTGCCATACTTTTTCGTCGAATAGATTTAGACTGACTGCCAATACTTTCTTCTTCTGCAATGCCTGTAATGTTGATACTTCCTTTTTCGAGTGCCTTACATATATTCACTTCAATCTCGAGCAAGGCACCGCTGTTTGGTCCGTAGACTGCCAGACCATTCACTACACCGACTTTTGGCTTTTCCGGTACTTTTTGTTCATATCTTGGTGTCAGCTGGCTTGAGTGAATGACCCACTCGACATCGGCGATCGTGATGTCTTTTCTGTTTTCCGTGACGGCCATTCCAGCGGCAATCTGCACCATATTGACTGCTTCACGGCCATTTTTCACATAAGAGGTTAACAGGTTCAGCCCTTCATCACATAATTCCTTTTGGATTTTCTTGACAGCCTTAGCAGCAACAATTTTCAGTTCATGCTGGTCAAGGTCCTTAAAGAAAATTTCCAAACACCTCGATCGAATCGCTGGTGGAATTTCTCCAGGTGTTCTTGTCGTGGCACCAATCAATCGAAAATCAGCCGGAAGCCCATTTTGAAAAATGTCATGAATGTGATTCGGAATTTGGGTGTTTTCCTCGCTGTAGTAGGCACTGTCTAAAAATACTTTCCGATCTTCAAGGACTTTCAGCATTTTGTTCATTTGAATCGGATGCAGTTCCCCAATTTCATCGATAAACAGAACCCCGCCATGCGCATGCGTAACGGCTCCTTGTTTTGGCTGCGGAATGCCTGCCTGTCCCATAGCTCCCGCCCCTTGGTAAATCGGGTCATGCACGGAACCAATGAGCGGGTCGGCGATGCCTCGTTCATCGAATCTTGCGGTTGTGGCATCGAGCTCCACAAATACCGCATCTTTCTTAAACGGTGAATCAGCATGACGTTTCGCTTCTTCCATGACAAGACGGGCAGCGGCTGTTTTTCCAACCCCCGGTGGTCCGTAGACAATGACATGCTGAGGATTCGGTCCGCACAGCGCTGCTTTTAGAGCACGAATGCCGTCTTCCTGCCCTACAATATCTTGAAATCCCTTTGGCCGGACTCTCTCTGATAAAGGCTCACTCAGCTTGATTGACCGCATCTTTCTGAGTGCTTCCATTTCTTTCTTTGATTCTTTGTCTATCGTCACCTTTTGTGTGCGCTGGTTTCGCAGTAAGTTCCAAAAGTACAGCCCGATGACGATACCAAAGAACAGCTGTATAAATAATACGATTCCTGTCCAGCTCAATCGGTGCTCCCTCCTTCATCTATCGTATGTATTGGTTTCTGTCTGCTAGTATTTCCTAGAGCTGGACGGAATAAACACGTCTTCTGTGATAAATAAAAAACTCCTGAATCAAAATGATTCAGGAGTGAGACTTCTCTTATGCAGATGTTTTAGTATCTTTGTTGACGACTGTGCCATCCTTTAACACAAGACGCGGCGGCTCACCGTCAGCAACCGTTGCACCAGTGATGACACATTTTTCAATATCATCACGAGATGGAAGGTCAAACATGACATCAAGCATGATGCCTTCAATGATTGAGCGAAGACCACGAGCCCCTGTTTTACGCTCAATTGCCTTTTTCGCAATTTCGCTAAGAGCATCTTCTTCAAATTCAAGCTCTACATCGTCAAGCTCAAGCATTTTTGTATATTGCTTAACAAGCGCATTTTTAGGCTTCGTCAAGATTTCTACAAGTGCTTTTTCATCTAACGGCTCTAGGCTTGCAATAACCGGCAGGCGGCCGATGAATTCTGGAATTAAACCGAAGCGAAGCAAGTCTTCTGGCAGTACTTTTGATAGAAGGACTTCTTTTTCAAGATCTTCGACTTTATTTTCCGCACCGAATCCAATTACTTTTTGACCTAAGCGGCGTTTGATGATTTGCTCAATCCCGTCAAAGGCTCCTCCACAAATGAAGAGGATGTTCGTCGTATCAATTTGAATGAATTCTTGATGCGGATGCTTACGTCCACCTTGAGGCGGTACACTAGCGACTGTTCCTTCAAGAATTTTCAAAAGGGCTTGCTGGACACCTTCCCCAGATACATCGCGAGTGATAGAAGGGTTTTCTGATTTTCTTGCTACTTTATCGATCTCATCGATGTAGATAATGCCTTTTTCCGCTTTTTCTACATCATAATCCGCTGCCTGAATCAGCTTTAGTAAAATATTCTCTACGTCTTCACCAACATAACCTGCTTCAGTTAATGATGTTGCATCTGCGATCGCAAATGGAACATTTAAAATACGAGCAAGTGTTTGAGCAAGTAATGTTTTACCGCTTCCTGTTGGTCCAATCATAGAAATATTACTTTTCGAAAGCTCAACATCATCAATCTTGCTGTTGGAATTGATCCGTTTGTAGTGGTTATACACCGCTACAGCTAAGGATTTCTTCGCATTGTCTTGTCCGATGACATATTCATCAAGAATCTCCCGAATTTCATGAGGCTTCGGAACATCCTTGAATTCAACTTCTTCCTCTGTGCCGAGCTCTTCTTCAACTATTTCCGTGCAAAGCTCGATACATTCATCACATATATATACGCCAGGTCCTGCGACCAGTTTACGCACTTGATCTTGCGTTTTTCCGCAAAACGAGCATTTTAATTGACCTTTTTCCTCGTTGAATTTAAACATTCTTTCACCCCTTATTCTTCTTCACTTGCCTGTAGCTAACAGTCAGCTACCTTTCTGGGTCCAGTATGTATGCATTTTACCATACTTTCCTAAAAGACGGTAACGATGTGTTTCTAACACTGCACATTGAGATATGTATGACAGAAAGATGCGACTTACACTATCGTTTCCAAAAGAAGCGATGATAAGTCAAAAATTGTACAAAACAAGGCACGAGTCACTCGCGCCCTGTTTTATTATTATGCACCATATTAACGGTTTTCTACAAGAAAATCAATTGCTTTACGAACTTTTAGATCTTCTTTCATTGCTTCAGTAGATCCGATCGCTTGTTTGATATTTTCAAGTGGCATGTTGTATGCTTCAGCCATTTTTGAAAGTTCTTCTTCCACTTCTTCGTCAGACACTTGTAAGTTTTCTGCAGCAGCAATTGCTTCAAGTGTTAGGTTAGATTTTACGCGTTTAGCAGCATCTTCTTTCATTTGCTCTTTCAGCGCATCTTCATCTTGTCCAGAGAATTGGAAGTAAAGCTCAAGGTTCATTCCTTGCATTTGAAGACGTTGTTCGAATTCTTTCATCATGCGGTCTAGCTCAGTGTCAACCATCGCTTGTGGGATGTCAACTTCCGCATTTTCAGAAGCTTTCGCAACTAGCTCTTCACGAAGTTTTCCTTCTGCTTCGTTTTCTTTTGCTTCTTCAAGACGTTTCTTCGTTTTTTCAGTTAACTCAGCAAGCGTTTCTACTTCTTCATCAACATCTTTAGCGAACTCATCGTCAAGTGCTGGAAGTTCTTTTGCTTTGATTTCATGAATTTTCACTTTGAATACAGCTGGTTTACCTGCAAGGTCTTCAGCATGGTATTCTTCTGGGAATGTAACTTCTACGTCTTTTTCAGCGCCAGCTTCAAGACCAACTAATTGCTCTTCGAAACCAGGGATGAATGAACCAGAACCTACTTCAAGAGAGTAGTTCTCAGCTTTTCCGCCTTCGAATGCTTCTCCATCAACGAATCCTTCGAAATCAAGAACAACTGTATCGCCGTTTTCGATTGCGCCTTCTTCTTTGACAACAAGCTCAGCTTGACGGTTTTGCATGCCTTTTAGCTCTTCTTGTACATCTTCATCAGTGACAGCTGTGTCGTCTTTTTCTACGTTAAGACCTTTGTAGTCACCAAGTTTTACTTCAGGCTTCACTGTTACTTTTGCAGTGAAGATTAAGTTTTCGCCTTTTTCGATTTTCTCAACATCGATTTCAGGGCGGTCAACTGGCTCGATACCAGCTTCGTCGATTGCTTTTGGATATTCAACCGGAAGAAGAATATCTAATGCATCTTGATAAAGAGATTCTACACCAAAACGCTGCTCGAAAAGACCACGTGGTACTTTCCCTTTACGGAATCCAGGGATCGATACTTGCTTAACCACTTTCTTAAATGCATCATCAAGTGCTTTGTTAAATGTTTCAGCGTCAACTTCTACAGTTAGAACGCCTTCGTTACCTTCTTGTTTTTCCCATTTTACTGACATGTGTGTTTCCCTCCAAAAATCTATTCAGATTGTGCGTTGCTCCATTCTAAAGCATCATAAAGACTTCGTCCAATCAAAAACCACGCACTCCGCTAAGAAGCTTGCATTATGTATACAACATTTGACTTGATTATAGATATCGTCTTTCAACCGTTGGAATCTGACAACTGCACTATATATGCACAAATACAACCATTATATTATAACATAACAAGTCCGTCTTTCAACTAAATCGACAAATTACAAATAAGAAATTTCTTCAATATCTTTCAGCATTGTGCAAGCTTCTCTCAGCTCTCGTTCGTTAAATTCATACAATAGATGCAATTCTTCGAGTTCAATCTCAATCCCATGCATTTCATAGCCGACTTTATGAAGTGCCGCTGCCCAAAGACTCGGATCTGTGTATTTAGGAAGAAATGGATACAGTACAAATAAGTGCCGGCGCCATAACTCTTCCACGCCTTGGTAAAGGGTCGGATTCTCATTGCCAAGCGTGTCATCAAGCATACGAAGGACTTGCTGAAGAAGCGGCATCTGCTCTGGCTTTACTGCCTCAGAAGGAATAAGTGTTAATGAATCACCGAATTTTGTCACATGAACCGGCTTTGCCACATCATGATCTGCCAGAAGCTGCAGGATCATTGATTTGACCAAAGGGTTCCCATCAGGGTTTTGTAAGATGGTATTTAATAGACCCATGTGCGGTGTAATATTCCGGTCTTTCAATGAATGGATGAACTGGACCTGTTCTTCCGGCCGCTTCAGCATATCATCTATGTTGACCTCACTTCCGGCGTCCTCATCTTCATCTAAAATCTCTTCAGGTGATTCAATCATTTTTCTGCTAAATTCGAGCAGCTTGTAAAAATGCTCCGCACTTTCTGCCGGAAGGTGGTTTTCCTCAAGCACGGCCTCAATCGTCTGTTTGACTTCTTCATATTCTTTCAGCTGAATGAGGATCGTCATATACACTTGGAGCACAGTGAAATAGTGGCCATATCCTTCATGCAGCATTTTTTCACAAACACGCTTTGCATCCTGCAGCTCACCCAGCTCCAGAAAACAAATGGCCATTCCGAGGTGAATATCGGATTCTTCATCGTCATCGTACGATTTAGCTTCTGAAAACAAGTGAAGCGCCTCTTGATACTGTTTATCTTTCAATGCTGCCATTCCTTTTTCAATCAGTCTTTCTTTCAGACCAGGAAACAAAATGACATTATCTTTCTTCTTGTCATGCTTCATGCTTACGTTCCTTTCGGGCGCATATTTTTTATCAGTTTACCAACGAAGATTAGTAAACACAAGTAACGAGAGGTTTTCATGCAAAAAAGAAGCCGTCACACCTCGGGCGGACAGCTTCTCGTTGCTTAAGCGCGCAGCCAGCTGCTGCGCTTTTCTTCAAATGCTTGAATGTCATCTTCTAGAAGTAATGTTAATGAAATCTCATCATAACCATTTAGGAGCATTTCTCTCCAGTGAGGGTCGACTTGAAAAGGGGTGATATTCCCTTCGTGATCTTCTATCTGCTGTTTTTCAAGATCAATCGTCATCTCATACCCTTTGTTCTCATATGACGCAGCGAAGGTTTTCCACACATCATAATCAAGGCGAATCGGAAGCATCCCATTTTTAAAGCAGTTTTGATGAAATATATCTGCGAATGATGGTGCGATGACAATTTTAAAGCCATAATCATCAAGCGCCCAAGGAGCATGTTCCCTAGATGATCCGCAGCCAAAGTTCTCCCCTGCGATCAAAATGGATGCTCCTTCATAGATTGGCTGATTCAGTTCGAAATCTGGATTTGGGCTGCCATCGGCTAAATAACGCCAGTCGAAAAAGGCAAAGCGGCCATATCCTGTTCGTTCGATTCTTTTTAAAAATTGCTTCGGAATAATTTGATCTGTATCTACATTGATTCGGTTAAGCACAGCGGCTTTTCCTTTATGAGTGACTAAAGGCTCCATCTATGACAACTCCTTACACGACTGTTTTCTCTTGATTAAACTTCCTGACATCGACAAATCGGCCATGTATCGCAGCCATTGCAGCCATTGCCGGGCTGACAAGATGCGTTCTCGCACCCTTCCCTTGACGCCCTTCAAAGTTACGGTTTGATGTGGACGCGCAGCGTTCGCCCTCCGGTACCACATCGTTATTCATACTAAGGCACATACTGCAGCCTGATTCTCTCCATTCAAATCCTGCTTCAAGGAAGATTTCATGAAGACCTTCTTTTTCTGCTTGCAATTTGACACTTTGAGAGCCAGGCACCACAATCGCTCTGACATGATCTGCTACTTTTTGTCCTTCAATCATAGAAGCGGCTTGGCGTAAATCAGTCATTCTTGAGTTCGTACATGAGCCGATAAAGACATGCTCAATCGTAATATCTTCTATACGCTGATGCGGATGGACACCCATGTATTCGTAAGCACGAATCGCTTCTTTTTGATCATCTTCTTGTGCAAAGTCCTCAGGTCCTGGGATCGATGCATCCACAGGGAGTACCATTCCTGGGTTAATTCCCCACGTAACCATTGGTGAAATCTGATTTCCATCTAATACAATGGTTTTATCGTAGGTTGCACCTGGATCTGTTTTAAGTTCTTCCCATTCTTTAATAGCTGCTTCGAAGTCTTCGCCCTGCGGTGCATATTTGCGGCCGCGGCAATATTCGAAGGTGACTTCATCAGGTGCAATCAATCCTGCTCTTGCGCCTGCTTCAATTGACATATTACAAACGGTCATCCGCTCATCCATCGTCATGTTTCTGAATACTTCCCCAGTGTATTCAATCACATAACCTGAGCCGAACTTCACGCCGTGTGCACCAATGACGGCTAAAATGACATCTTTGGCGGTTACCCCTTTTTGAAGCTTTCCGTCTACTCTAATTTCTAGCGTTTTCGGACGTTGCTGCCAAAGTGTTTGTGTAGAAAGTACATGTTCAACCTCACTTGTACCGATCCCAAAGGCAAGTGCGCCAAACGCGCCGTGAGTTGATGTATGACTATCTCCACAAACGATTGTTTTCCCCGGAAGTGTCAATCCAAGCTCAGGTCCAACGACATGGACGATTCCTTGGTCGACACTGTGAAGGTCAGCAAGACGAACGCCAAATTCCGCACAGTTGCGCTCTAAAGCACTCACTTGCTTTTTAGCAATCTCATCTTTGATCACAAATCGATTCACAGTTGGGATGTTGTGATCCATCGTCGCAAACGTGTTTTGAGGTCTTCTCACCTTGCGCCCTTTTTGTCTTAATCCTTCAAATGCTTGAGGTGATGTCACTTCATGCACCAAGTGCAGATCAATATATAAAAGGTCTGGTTTCCCCTCGCCGCTTTTGACTACATGCTGATCCCATATTTTTTCGATGATTGTTCGAGGCATAACCCTTTTCCTCCCTCTATCTAATTCCACAAGATTCTATTTATACAATGGTTTGCACGCGCTGCTTGAGTGCGTCTACAACTGCATTAGTGATTTCTTTAGTCGTTTGATATGTTCCCTCTTTTGCTGCTAAATCTTTTGTTCGTTTGCCAGAGGCAAGAACAGTTTCCACAGCTTCTTCTATTGCAGCCGCTTCGTCTTCTAATGCAAAGGAAGTTCTAAGCAAGCTTGCTGCTGATAAAATGGTTGCCAGAGGGTTTGCAACGTTTTGCCCCGCAATATCGGGTGCTGAACCATGAATTGGCTCATATAAATGAAGGCCTGTGCTTGATAAACTAGCAGATGGCAGCATGCCGAGTGATCCAGTAATCATAGAAGCTTCGTCACTTAAAATATCACCGAACATATTCTCCGTCACAATGACATCAAATTGAGCGGGCTTGTAAATCAGCTGCATGGCAGCATTGTCGACGAGCATATGCTCAAATTCAACTTCTGGATATTGAGCAGCAACTTCTTCTACTGCATCCCGCCATAGTTTACTAGAAGCAAGAACATTCGCTTTATCCACAGACGTCACTTTTTTCCGTCTTGTTAAGGCCATGTCGAACGCTTCTTTTAATACGCGGACAATTTCTTCCTTTGTATAAAGGAGCGTGTCAACGGCAGCTTCTTTTCCTTCATCATCCGTATAGCGTTCGCTTGGTTCACCAAAATAGAGACCACCTGTTAATTCACGAACGATGACGAAATCAACTCCGTTAATGTGATCCTGTTTTAACGGAGATGCCTCGCTTAAGCTATCGAACACCTTTACAGGGCGAATGTTGGCAAATAAGTCCAGCTGTTTACGAATGGCGAGCAGGCCTTTTTCTGGACGGAGCTCTGGCGGGTTTTGATCCCACTTTGGTCCGCCGACTGCTCCTAATAAAATCGCATCAGCGTTTTTGCATACATCTACTGTTTCCTTTGGAAGCGGGTTGTTTTTTTCATCTATTGCGATACCGCCAATAAGCGCAGTTTCAAATTCGAATTCGTGCCTAAATTGAGCCGCCGTCTCTTGAAGGATAGCGACTGCAGATGTCACGACTTCCGGTCCGATTCCATCGCCGGGCAAAAGTGCAATTTTCTTTTTCATGAGAACCTTCCTCCTTTCCTATGAGATCGCGTGATGTTTCTCAATTTCAATCAGATTTGATTTGAAGATTAAATGCCTGTTTACTGCATTGACGTAAGCTTTCGCCGATGCTTCAAGCACATCTTGCGCTACACCGCGTCCTGCTGTTTCTTTTCCTTCTATTGAAACAGTGACATATACTTCTGCTAGTGCATCTCTGCCTTTTCCATTTGATTGAATGCGGTAGTCCAGCAAATGAATTCTTTCTTCCATACAGCGCTCAAGCGTGTTGTACACAGCCTCTACACTGCCTGCACCTGTAGCTGCTTCTTGAATGACTTCCTGTGTTTCTTGATTTTTCAGAGAAACTGTTGCTGTTGGCATTTGTTCTGTTCCATAGTGTACTTGAAGACTTTCAAATTCGTAGCCGATTTTTCGGTCTGCTACTTTTTCTTCTAATATAATAGAGATCAAGTCATCATCTGTAATTTCTTTCTTCTTCTCTGTCAAGTTCTTGAAAGTCTCAAAGAATTTATTGATTTCGTCTTCCGTTAGTTTAAAGCCTAGTGTTTTCATGCGGTCTTTAAACGCGTGTCTTCCGGAGTGTTTTCCAAGGACAAGCACATCTGTTGTCACGCCGACAAGCTCTGGAGAAATAATTTCATAGGTTGTTTTTTCTTTGAGGAAACCATCTTGGTGAATACCTGATTCATGTGCAAATGCGTTGTTTCCAACGACTGCTTTATTACGCGGCACAATCATTCCTGAGTATTTGCTCACTACATCACTTGTACGCTTAATTTCATTCAATTGAATCGTTGATTCCACCTGGTAAAAATCTTTTCGAATATGAAGAGCTACTGCAATTTCTTCTAACGCGGCATTTCCAGCGCGCTCGCCAATTCCGTTGACAGCCGTTTCAATTTGATCTGCTCCATTTTCAATGGCAGCAAGTGAGTTTGCCACAGCCATTCCTAGATCATCGTGACAGTGAGCGGACAAGTTGACGCGGTCGATATTCGGAACGTGTTCCTTCATATATTTAAAAATATTACCGTACTCTTTTGGCGCTAGGTATCCAACTGTATCTGGCAAGTTAATGACACTCGCCCCAGCGTCAATGACCTTTTCTACAATTTCTGCCAAGAAAGCAAGATCTGTACGGCACGCATCTTCTGCTGACCATTGGACAACTGGAAAACGTTCTTTCGCATATTTCACCATTGCGACTGCCTGTTCTACGACTTCTTCACGTGTTTTCTTTAGTTTATGCTTCAGGTGAATGTCAGAAGTGGCAATAAAGACATGAAGCCTTGGCTCCACTCCATCTTTTAATGCTTCCCATGCAGCATCAATGTCACCTTTCACACATCGTGCAAGACCAGCAACAGAACAGTTTTTAATCGTTCTTGCAATTTCTTGTACGCCTAAGAAATCCCCTCGGGATGAAGCGGGAAAACCCGCTTCGATGATATTAACCCCAAGGCGCTCAAGCTGCTTTGCAATGATTAGCTTTTCTTGTGCATTTAAGTTCACTCCTGGTGATTGCTCTCCATCTCGAAGTGTTGTGTCAAAAAAATTAATTTTCCGCACCGACGCTCACCGCTTCCTTTTTCTTTCCTTGTTTAACGAAAGGCATCATTTCACGAAGCTTTCTACCAACGATTTCAATTTGGTGCTCATTTTCATTTGCATTGATCGCATTGAAACGTGGACGATTCACTTGGTTTTCAACAATCCATTCTTTTGCAAATGTACCGTTTTGGATATCAGTCAAAACAGCTTTCATTGATTCTTTTACTTTTGCATCCACAACACGTGGTCCTGATACGAAGTCACCCCATTGTGCTGTATCAGAGATTGAATATCTCATGCCTTCTAATCCTTCTTCATACATAAGGTCAACGATCAATTTTAGTTCATGCAGACACTCGAAGTATGCGAGCTCTGGCTGATAACCAGCTTCTGTTAACGTTTCGAATCCTGCTTTTACTAGTGAAGTAAGACCTCCACAAAGAACTGCCTGCTCACCAAAAAGATCCGTTTCTGTTTCTTCTTTAAATGTTGTTTCAAGAACGCCCGCTCTTGCTCCGCCGATCGCTTTCGCATAAGCAAGTGCTTTGTCTTTTGCTTGGCCAGATACGTCTTGATAGATAGCAAATAGGGCAGGTACACCAGCGCCTTGCTCATATGTTCTTCTCACAAGATGTCCTGGACCTTTTGGAGCTACAAGATACACGTCTACGTCACTTGGAGGAACAATTTGATGAAAGTGAACGTTGAATCCGTGTGCGAATACAAGTGAGTTGCCAGCTTCTAATTGATCTTTGATTTCTTCATCATATACTTTCTTTTGCTGCTCATCTGGAAGTAGTACCATCACGACGTCTGCTTGTGCTGCTGCTTCTTTTACTGTGAATACTTGATGGCCGTCTTCTTGTGCTTTTGTATAAGATCCACCTTTTCTTACGCCGACGATCACATCTACGCCGCTTTCTTTTAAGTTCAATGCATGTGCATGACCTTGTGAACCGTAACCAATGATTGCTACCTTTTGACCATTTAATACGTTTTCTTGAATATCACCGTTATAATATACTTTTACCATTTGACTCTCTCCTTTTGTTTAGACAATTGAAATTGTTTTATTTGTTTGCAGCTTTTGCTGATTATCTCTCGCAAAGGCCGTAGTGCCAGTTCTGGCGACTTCTTTAATGCCGTATGGCTTAAGTAATTCAATGAGTGCTTCAATTTTTGAAGACTCACCTGTCACCTGAATGACGACACTCTCTCTGCTCACATCTACAATAGAAGCTCTAAACGGTTCAATGACCCCCGTGATCTCCATTCTAGATGCTGGTGCAGATACGACTTTTATCAAAGCCAGCTCTCGCTGAACGATTGATTGGTTTGTAATGTCTGTTACCTTCAGAACATCGATTTGTTTGTTCAGCTGTTTTGTCAGCTGCTCGATGTCTTTCTCCTGGTCTACATGGACGACGAACGTGATGCGTGATACATCTTGAATCTCAGAATGGCCGACCGTAATGCTTTCAATGTTGTAGTGTCTTTTAGTAAAGAGGCCTGTGATTCTGTTCAGTACGCCTGATCGATTTAATACAGTCAACACAATAATTCTTTTCAAGGTTTCACCCCCACCATCTCATGAAGTCCTTTCCCCGGTGCTACCATCGGGAATACTTTTTCATCTCTCGCTACATTGACATCGATGAAAACAGGCTCTCTAGAGGTTAAGGCTTCTTCAAGCTTTTCTTTCGCCTCTTCGTCTGATGAGATTCTGATTCCTTTAATGCCATAAGCTTCAGATAATTTGACGAAGTCTGGCTGCTCTGAAAATTTAGAATGTGAGTAGCGTTCTTCGTAGAAAATTTCTTGCCATTGTCTTACCATTCCAAGGCTGTGATTATTGAGTACAATCACTTTGACTGGAAGGTTCAGCTCACGGATAACGGCAAGTTCTTGCAGGGTCATTTGGAAACCTCCGTCTCCTAAAATTGCCACAACAGTTGCCTCTTGATCAGCCAGCTGAGCGCCGATGGCTGCTGGTAATCCAAAGCCCATTGTGCCAAGACCTCCAGATGTGACCCACTTATCTGCATTTTCAAATGGATAGAACTGTGCCGCCCACATTTGATGCTGTCCGACATCAGTTGCGACAATGGCTTCACCTTTTGTGAATTGATGAATGTATTCAATCAGCTTTTGAGGCTTAAAGCCTTCTGCTTCGTTTTCAACGTACCAGAGTGGATATTCTTCCTTCCACTGATCTAATTGATTTTTCCATTCGTCTGATTCCCCTTGCTTCCCGTCCTGCTTGATCAGCTCTTTAAGAACGAGCTTACTGTCTCCAACAACCGGGATATGGGTATGAATGTTCTTGCCGATTTCCGCTGGGTCGATGTCAATATGAGCCACCTTCGCATGTTTCGCAAAATGATTAAGGTTGCCTGTTACCCTGTCATCAAATCTTGCTCCGATTGAAATGAGCAGGTCACATTGATGAAGAGCCATGTTCGCTGCATATGTGCCATGCATACCGGCCATCCCTAGGAAAAGAGGATGCTTTGCCGGGAATCCGCCAAGTCCAAGCAGTGTATGAGCGACTGGGATTTGCTGCTGCTCTACATACTGTCTTAATTCTTCAGATGCTTTGCCATGAAGTACGCCGGCTCCTGCTAGAATGACTGGTTTTTTCGCTCTGCTGACAGCTTCTACCAATTTGCGAATTTGCAAATAGTTCGGCTCTACTTTTGGCTGATAACCAGGTAAATCAATTGGCTGATCATATTCAAACGTTCCTTCAATGCCTGCGACATCTTTTGGAATATCAATCAAAACTGGACCAGGTCTGCCTGTTGTTGCGATATGGAATGCCTCTTTAATGACACCCGGTAATTCCTCTGGATTTCTTACTTGGTAGCTGTGCTTTGTAATTGGCATTGTGATGCCGAGTACATCAGCTTCTTGGAAAGCATCCGATCCAATGACTGACGTTGCCACCTGCCCTGTGAATACAACAAGGGGAAGTGAATCAATCATTGCATCTGCAATCCCTGTCACAAGGTTTGTCGCTCCCGGCCCTGATGTTGCAATGACAACACCTGGTTTACCAGATACTCTTGCGTATCCTTCTGCTGCGTGAATCGCTCCCTGCTCATGTCTTGGCAGGACATGAAATAAACCAGAATCGTAAATTTTATCGTAGATTGGTAAAACTGCTCCGCCTGGATAGCCGAAAATGACTTCTACTTTTTCTCTTTTGAGTGCTTCAATTAACATGAGTGCACCGTTCATCGTTTGTGGCGCTTTTGATTTTTCCGTCTCCATTTGTACATTTGTCCCCATTTGATTTCCTCCTCTTTGTCTTGCTTCAGTCAAGTCCTTTCACCCTTTTCTATTCAAGATAGAGATATGAGACCATATAAAAAAGCCTTCTCACCCCACAATGACACTACTTTTCACTAGGTCAAAGGGGCGAAAAAGCTTTGTTTTTTCGCGGTACCACCCTTGTTCACGGCATATCCTGCTGCCGTCTCATGGACATCTTTCGTCCATTTTGGTAACGAGTGAGCAATGTCACTCGGTCTGCCCTACTATCATTTCAAGCAGACACTCAGAGGTGAGTTCACTTTAGAAAGTAACACCGGTTTCCAGCTAGCACCGGCTCTCTGTAGATACTGACTCTAAAGCTACTAGTCCTCTTCAACGTTTATCGATATCTATTTAACTTGCATGAATGTTTTCATCTGTAAAAACGACTTTTTCTCCTTCTTCAACTACTCGCTTGCGGAATTGTTCAAGAAGTTTGTTTGTGTGGAACCCAGGTTTTCCTTCACCGATTGTACGGCCGTCAACTTTTACAACGGCGATGACTTCGGCTGCGGTTCCTGTTAGAAATACTTCTTCAGCTGTATACACATCATGTCTTGTGAATGGTTCTTCTTTCACTTCGTAGCCTAAGTCTTCTGCAATCTCCATGATGGCATTTCTTGTAATGCCTTCAAGTGCGCCGATATAACCTGGCGGTGTATAAAGCTTGCCTTTTTTATAAATAAACACGTTGTCTGCAGAACCTTCCGCCACGTACCCTTGATCGTTGAGCATCAGCGCTTCACTCACACCGGCCATATGGGCTTCGATTCGGACAAGAATGTTATTCAAATAGTTTAATGATTTCACTTTTGGGCTAAGGACATCTGGACGATTTCGTCTTGTTGGAACCGTCACAATATCAATACCCGTTTCATATAGGTGCTTTGGAAAAATGGCCAGCGGCTCTACAATGATCACTGTATTGGCTCTCCCGCAGTTGTTAGGATCTAATCCAAGATCACCTGCTCCTCTTGAGACGACAAGGCGGATATAGGCGTCCTTTAAGCCGTTCCTTTCAACTGTATGAATCATTTTTTCCGTGAGTTCCTCAAGTGAATATGGAATGTTCAGCATAATGGATCTAGCGGAATCATACAGGCGGTCTAAATGTTCTTTCATTCGAAAGATATTTCCGTTATACACGCGAATCCCTTCGAAAACACCGTCGCCATATAAGAAGCCATGATCGTAAACTGAAATTTTCGCATCCTCTTTTTTCACGAGTTCATCGTTTAAAAAGATCCACTGTTCCTTTTGGTCTTCCATTTTCAGTGAGCACCCTCTCTTTCAAACAAAAAGTAGTTGAATTTTCAGACACTTTATATTGAAGTGTCTCTCGCTTGCACTGCGTGTTTGTTTAGCTTTTGTTGAACCCATCTTACGCCGCTTTCCATACAGTGTCAACAGCATTTTTAAAATTATTAGACAATTTAGACTAATCAAAATTAAATGTATACGCTTACACCTTTGCTAGACAAGGAATGAAAAAACTTAAAATTTTTTGTATTTTTTCTTCAATTTATTTACTTTACATGAACGGTTTTCTTTTGAGAAAACTTTTGTGATATTTTTTCACAACATTTTTGATGAATATTGTGAGATTTCATTGACTTTGTTTTTTCTTTTGGCATGCCTTTCTAAAGCGTTTTCCTATGAATTTATGATAGAATGAGAGCATCTAATAGAAGGAGGGCAATACATGGCTAACATCAGAGGTTATATCGGTACGTATACTAAGGGAGACAGTAAAGGCGTTTATACGTTTACATTAAATACGGACAAGCAGCAGATTGAGCAAGTAGAAGTCGCTGCTGAACTTGAAAATCCTACATATTTAACCGTGTCAGAGGATCAAAAGTTTGTTTATGCTGTTGTGAAAAAAGGATCACAGGGCGGCCTTGCTGCGTATCAAATTGATTCAACAACAGGCAGACTTCACTTCATCAACCAAGAGCTTGCCGATGGAGCTTCTCCTTGCCACGTCAGCGTGGACAGTCAAACGAAAACAGCGTATACAGCGAATTATCATAAAGGGACAGCAGAGATGTATGAAATCGATGCTGAAAATGGCTCAGTGATCCGCACGCTCTCACAGGCGCAGCATGAAGGAACTGGCCCTAACGAAGATCGTCAGGAAAAACCGCACACTCACTTTATGGGTCTCACGCCAGATGAACAATTTGCAGTGGCTGTTGACCTTGGAACAGATGGAATTTATACGTATAAGAAAGAAGACGGCAAACTTGAGCTTGCTCATACATTTGAAACAAAGCCAGGCAGCGGACCTCGTCATATCACATTCCACCCAACGAAACCTGTGGCATATGTAATGACAGAACTAAGCTCCGAGGTCATTGTGCTTCGTTACTTTGAAGATGGTCATTTTGAAGAGATCCAAACAATCGCGACCATTCCAAGCGATTTTACAGAGAACAATCAAGGCAGTGCCATTCATGTCTCTTCAGACGGACAATTTGTTTATGCAGGAAATCGCGGTCATGACAGCATTGCGATTTTTAAAACAGACGCTGACGGTCAATTAAGTCTTGTCGAGATTGCTTCTTCTGAAGGTAACTGGCCTAGAGATTTTGTGCTTGATCCAACAGAAGAATTCCTCGTCGGTTCAAACCAAGAATCTAGCAATCTCGTGTTATACAAACGCGACAAAGAAACAGGACGACTTACTGTCTTACAATCAGACATTACCGTCCCTCATCCAGTTTGCGTGAAATTTTTAGGGTAAAGAAAAAAGCCTCCAATAACGGAGGCTTTTCTTTATACAGACGGCATACCGCCATCCTCAAGCTTTTGATCAATCAAAGACGTATCGGTTTTTTCGCCGAACCATTTTGACAGCCTTTCTTTTGCTTTCCCTTTCACATCATCATCAATGTACATTGCTACTTGAAGCAAAGCAAATGTAATGGCTCCTAAATCATCTGTATAGCCGACACCAACCAATGTATCCGGAATGAGATCAAGTGGAAGGATAAAGTAGCCGAGTGCTCCAATAATCAAGGTCTTTGCTTTGACCGGCACTTCGGGTTTTTGCAATGTATAGTAAAGTAATAGCACAGCATAGACAAGAGAGACACCAGCTTTTTGGGCCGTCTTTTTTAGCTTTTCCCAAAAGGCATGATCATTAAAATGCTTCTTCGAACGCTTTAATAGTTCTTTTTTCTCAGAACGATTCATCATATCGCCTCCATCTACAGCATAGCCCTTTTCCCTCAGTTATACAAGATATCCGCTGATTCGACAAACAAAAAGCAGCAGAAAGCTGCTGCATTCTACTGCTCTTTGTAAAACTTTTCAATTGCCTTATCGATGTACACCCATCCTTTATAAGACACATGAATCGTATCTTTAAAGAAATATGGATCGTACTCATGCTTAGTCAAATCTGCGACTTCATACCCATTATCTCGAATTTGACGATTGATTTTTTCATAATAACCTGTACGGCCTTCTTTCGGAAAACCGGTGTAATCATACCACTTTCCGTTGACAGGAATCGTCACAAACAAAGGCTTCGCCCCTGCCTGTTTTAAAATATCCAGCATGATTTGAAAATCTTTGTATTCTGGTGATTCCGCATAAGAATGACCTTCACGGGAATCCTTCATCTTTTTCATGATCGGTTTCAGCTTGTGGTCAAACAGTTTTTGGTTAATATAAAACGGGTTGTTCCCTGCTCTTTTCGCACCAAAAATGCTCGCTTCTTTTTCAAGCTCAGCCCATGTTTTTCCTTTGACTGAAGGAGACGGTTGAAGCTTGCGCTCATGCCCCGATCCAATCGTATAGTACATGTCTTTCTTTTGAAGCATGCCATAATACATTTTCGCAATAGGAGAAATCGCGCCATAAGCGAACTTGTTCCCAGATAGCTCTGCTTTAAAAAGCTCTGTAATCACCATGTCGTTTTTGACTGCTTTAAACTTCATGATTCTTTTAATCAGTTCTTTTTTCACAGTTGGATCAATTTCTTTATTATAGGCGAGATTAAGCGCTTGAAGCGCTGAATAGTTCGGTGCAAAGTGATTCTCATCAGATCCCCATTTCACAAACCACTGCGGGGACACGATAAATACAAGCTTCTTCCCTTTTAATTCATCCATATGCGCTGCGAAGTTCATCGCATGAATTAATGATTGCGATCCACCTTTTCCAATAAGATAAGGTGTAAACCCTTGAGGATTCTCATGAAAGAAATTCGAAGGGTGATATGGATCAAAACGTGATAGTTCAGAAGATCCATAGATCGGCAAATAAGTTGGATCTTTTAGCATTTCATCTTGTAAGTAGAGCCCTTGGAACATCCCTGGATCTAATTCTGTGGCTGACTTTTGTAATTTGTCTTTTGGGATCAGGTGTGAGAGCCATGCATTTGGTACAAGAAGAACACCAATGAATAGAACAGCCGCTAAAATAAGCGGCCCAAAAAAACGCTTTTTCATTACTTCATCTCTGCCAGCTGCTCAGCAATATGATTCGGCGTATCCCACACATCACGATCGAATTCTGTAATCGGAACAGTGATTCCGAGTTGACTTTCAATTGCCATAAGCAGTTCTACTGTACCAAATGAATCTAGAAGACCTTCTTCAAAAATCGCAATCTCTGGATTTTCTTTCACAACGTCATCCTGACAAACCTCTGCAATAATACCGTATACTTGATTTTTAAATTCCATAATTTTCTACTCCCTTAATCATTAATGATGAAATGGTTTTCCTGAAAAAATATAAAATCCGAAACAAATCACATGGAATGTAATAATGATCGACACAACCATTGTGACCTTATTATCCGGCCACCACTTGTGCTTTTTATTCCATTTCTCAAATAAATTGTAACCGGACATGACAACTGCATGATATAGTCCGTAAATAATATATTGAAGGGCAAGACCATGCCAAGCACCCATCAATAGAAAGAGGACAAAGTACCCAATATTTGATACAGCCATTCGGTTCTTGATCCACTTCTTTTTGGTCATAAAGAACACAAATCTCATAAACACGTAGTCTCTGAACCAGAAGGACAGGGACATGTGCCAGCGATTCCAGAAGTCTTTAATGTTTCGGCTGATAAACGGTTTATTAAAGTTCTCTGGTGATTTAATCCCCATCATATAACTCACACCTACAGCAAACGCTGTATATCCAGCAAAGTCAAAGAACAAATACATGCTGTAAGCATACATATATGTTAACTGCTGAACAAAGTGACTGCTGCTAATGTGATGAATATTCATCAGAATATATGTGTGAATCAGATAACCAATAATGAACTTATATAAGAAGCCAATGAAAATTTTATGAATACCGGCATATAGAAGATCACTGTATGCTTCCTTTTCAGGCGGTGTATCCATATCCTTTTCAAATCGGCGGTAACGATCAATCGGACCTGATGAAATCGTCGGGAAAAAGACAATGAAATAGACCAAACGGTGAATCGGAATTTTCTTCTTAATCAAGCCGTCTCTTGTCTCGATAATTAACTGAACACCTTTAAATGTTAAGTACGAGATCCCCAAAAAGCTCAGCCAGTTCATTGGCGGCGGCTGGTGCGGCTGATGAGTTAAAAAGAACGGTAAAATCTTTGACAGCACAAGCGGTAAAATAGATGCCACCACTGCTGTATAGAAAACGGATGCCTGATTCGCCTTTAACCGGTATGCAAGGTACAGGCGGATGATGATGACTTGCCACACCGTGAACAAGAAGAGCAGCAGCGCGCCATGGGCATCCTTTGAGAAAATAAGCGCCAGCGCCACAACCGTTGCAAACATGTTGTAGCCCTGCATTCTTTTGCCGCGAAGACCAAGGATGATCGTCGGCAAAAGAAGAATACCAATTAGAATGAAGAAAAAGAATGAACTAAACGGAATCATAGAAGAACCTCTTTCGCGATTCTCTTACGGTCAACCTTCCCGTTTGGCGTCATGTACAGCTGCTCAAGATACACAAACTTTCTTGGAATCATGTACGCTGGCAGTGAATCCGCCATTTCTTTCTTAATCGCACTTGTCAGCTGATACTCTTTTTCAAATGAATGAGCTGCTGGAACAATCGCTGCAATCAAGTACTCGACATGACCGTTTGGCTGGAATGGCACAATCACACAAGCATTGACATAGGTTGTCTCGCTTACATGATATTCAATTTCTTCAAGCTCCATCCGGTATCCATGAAGCTTAATTTGATAGTCGAGACGACCATGGCACGTAATTAATCCATCCTGCGCCACACCTGCGTCACCTGTACGGTAAGCAGGACGTCCTTCGTATTCAAAGAACACTTTATCTGTCAAGGCTTGTTCACCTAAGTAGCCATTGCTGACGCTTGGCCCCACGATGACAATTTCCCCTTTTTCACCATCAGGAAGACTCTTGCCTTCTTCATCTAAAATGACGATGTCTGTATCAGGTTTGGCATAGCCGACTGGTAAAGAATCGTGCTGATCAAGAATCGCCTGCGTGACTTCAATTGATGTGATCGCAACAGTTGCTTCAGTCGGACCATACGTATTAAAGACCTGCGCCTTTGGAAAACGCTCCAGAAGTGCACTTGCTACAGCTACAGGAAGCGCCTCACCGCAGAACAAGAAAACTTTCAGCTCAGGTAAAAGCTCCCCTGTAAAGGAAGGATCCATTAAGCACATTTGCACAAAAGAAGGTGTTGATGTCCACACTTCAACGTCAGATTGACCAAGTGCTGCAAACATATCCTTTGGCTTATTCACAAGATTTTTCACTAAACAGTAAAGCGTGCCGCCTGATTGAAGCGCTGGATAGAGATCCATCACTGATAAGTCAAAAGAAAATGGTGCTTGATTTAAGAAAGTACGTCCCTCACCAATTGGGAAGTCGCGGCACATCCACTCTGTAAAGCTTTCTAAATTATTGGCTGTTACCTGAACGCCTTTCGGTTTTCCGGTACTGCCAGACGTATAAATGATGTAAAAAACATCATCTTGTTGAACCCACTGCGTGGATGGCGGTGCTTCTTTTTCAAGTGCTAAAAGCGATGCCGCACTCTTCACTTCAATGTGCTCTTCTACATCTAATACATTCTGCTCATTTGCACAAATCAATAGACTGGCTTTTGAGCTTTCAATAATTGAGACGATGCGCTCGACAGGTATTGAGATATCGACCGGAATATACGGTCTGCCTGATTTCACACTGCCTAAGAAAGAAATCAGCATCTCTGGCTCCATATGACCGTATACAATGACAGGTTCACTGCCAGCTGCGACTGCATCAATCGCACCAGCCATTTGGTCTGATAGACGCCAAAGCTCATCATATGTGATCGAAGCATGTTGAGAAACAAATGCTGGCTGTGTTGGTTTCGTTTGTTGGTATTCATGAATCGTGTGTAATAGTTTCATAGTTTAATCTCCAATTAAAAATCGTTGTAAATGAATGATCCCGTATTTGCTGTGTGGAATCCGTAAATAAAGAACAATAATAGCAAAATAAGTAAGTAAAAGCTTGTATATCCTATCCATTTTACAGACTTATTTTCTGATAGCTTTTTGAATAGCATATTGATAACCTCTTTTCTTTTGACACTTATAGAGACGCATGACTCATTCAAAGAGTTTCATATCAAAGCATAAAATTTTTAAGAAAATGCTAAAAAAATGTCGAACCTTAGAACGTCTCTTTTGCGCAAAGCTGTCTTATTGTAACAAAGATTTAATACATTTGAAATGAAATCCGAGCTTAAATTTGCCTTAAAATTGCTGAAAGCTGTCGAACTAACGCAAAAGCCACCTAGTTGGACTAGATGGCATTGATTTCATTTACTTCGAGAATTTTGTGCGAATTTATTTGTCTAGGGAATATCTTTCAATGGCTTCTTCTGGAGACGTTTCTTTATCAAACACAAGATAACGACTATAAACTTCTTTTAAATGTACGGATTCATCTATATTATCTACTAATTCAAAGATATCTAAAATTGCAACTACTTTGGTAGTAGTCATTCCACCCTCTGAATTTTCATAAGTTTCTTCTGGGAAGTTTTCCTGTATGATACTTTCAATCTCATCTGGTTTTTTTGTTTTTATTAAAAAAATTCTCTCTTCAAATATTTTTTCAGGGCTTAATCGTGGCGAAGTTGTTGATTCAAATAAAACTTTTACAGAATAAATATCGTACATAAATGATCACCTTTCATTTCATTTTTTCTTAAATCTGTTGTCTGTTAACAGTTTTTTAGCTTTTTTAGCATTCTTTTTCCCTTTTTTTGCGTCTTTGTTGATTTGTTCTATCGTTTTATTTAAGTATTCACTTGGAAACTCTTTTCTGATTGACCCTTTTCTATTCTTAGAGATGAATTGGTCTGCTGTCATTTTATGATGTTTGACAACTTGAGCCTCCCAAGAGTTTGAAGAAAATATCATACCACCTACAATGACAGCACCAGTTGCTAATACTGCAGCTTGTCCTAACCCTGGAATAAAAAAGAAAGGAAGTGGGATGGCGAATTTAGTTTCTGCAAGTTGATCAGGATTTAATTCTCCTTCAGATGATACAAAATCATTTGTGTTAATTACAACAGTTTCATTTTCTGTTGCCTTTGCTGGTGCTTGTAAAACAAAGGTAAATACGGATAGAGCTAATAGTGTGGAAATTATTTTTTTCATCATGTTAAATACTCCTTATAGTTCATTAGAAATTTAGTTGAATATAAATATTATATTATATTAATTAGATTTTCAATGATTTTAAGGTAAATTTAAGAAAATTTGTTTTATATTAACTCCTATGTAAATATTTCCTTAATTATATCTTGATAAGAACCCCTGGTTTCATGGGTTTCTCATCAATCCACTATAAGAAAATCCGTCACAAGACAAGCAGGTTCCCCGTTTTCATCTATCCCCCAAAAGCTTGGGTACATCCCGTCACCAAAGCCTGTTGTAAACATGGCAATGTCTACTTTGTCATGAAAACGGGTGACGAGCTAGTCCCATGTATGCTTGTAGTTTTGCTCAAGGGCTCGCAAATTCCTCATAAAGATAAAAATCATTGTCCTCTTTATATCTTCATCCTCATAAGCTTGAAGATATAGTGCTGCCTCCGCAACCATAAAGCAGCCCATACCCCTATTTACACCGTAGCCAAAGATCTCGTCTTCTTTCAATTGATTGAGTTCCTGCCCTGCTCTTGTGGCAATCTCCCATTCTATTGCTTGCTCGTTTGTAAACTTGATCAATGCATAGACGACGCGTTCGTCACCGCTTTCTAATCTCTTAACTACAAGTAGAATAGGATATTTCCCTTGAGCAACCTTCGTCGTAAATAATTGGTCCCCTTCTGAAACGAAAGGATCACATGCAACGATATGATCGCTCGTGATCTCGTATGGCCTAACCGTTTAGCAAATAATTAATCACCTTCAGGGCTGCTTTTGTTCTCTCCATTTCCAAAATTAAGTTTGTTGGATCGATGTTGTACAAGGGATCATTCCTTTCATTGTTTTTATGGGGCGTTTGGGATTATGTATTTTTCTTTGCTTTGTCTTTTATTTCTGTTTTAGTTCTAGTCTCCCTTTTTATCTGTCAATAAAAAATCTGTAACAAGACAAGCTTCATCTCTATTCTCATCTATATACTTACAATACATTTGCAACCCTAAATGATTTGGATCTTCTTTTTTCACCTTCATTCAAAAGAAAATCACTCAATTTGATTTTGTAAATGCTCGAATTTCTTCATACTCGGTTCATCTTCCCCTTCTTGTTTATACCTGCTCAAACTCAGTTTTAATAGTTACTTTAGGTCTTCCAAGATGTTTGCCCTGTGCTTTAGCTGCAGCTATCCCTTCAGCTTGACGAGTCTTAATCTTGGTTCTCTCTTCTTCAGCAACCCACGATAATACCTGTAATACTAAGTCAGCTACAAAAGAGCCGATTGAGTCATTATATTTCCGTGTATCCAACAATGGCATATCCATTACAACAATATGTGCTTTGATGTTCTGTGTGATTTCTTTCCACTCGTTTAAAATCATCTCTTTGTTACGACCTAGCCTATCCAATGAATGTATGTATAACGTATCTCCTTTACGCAAACGTAATTTCAAAGCTTGGTATTGAGGTCTATCGAAGTCTTTCCCGCTTTGCTTATCGATATATATCACGCTCATCGATTCCAAGAGCATACATACTAACAAGTTGACGTGCTTCGTTTTGGTCTGTGCTGCTTACTCTAACGTATCCAAATTCTTTGTTGTCCATAATTAATTCCGCCTTGTTATTTGATACTCTAACCGTAACGCCTTTGTATCAAAAGCTCAATCACGGTTATGATACGTATCAAAAGTCAATCATATACCATATGAGACTCCCCGAACCCTTATACTACCGTTCCACAAAGCGCGTCTCAAAAAGTGTACCTTTTGAAACTCACAGCCTATCGAAAACAACATGACAAAGGCAGCGGTATCTGTCCTTTGATATCACTTATAAGGCTACACTTCTGCTATCGATATTATTATCAAACTTGAATAGGGTTTCACTGCACTTCTTATTACTTTACCATGCTAAATTACATTGATAATGTGAGTCGTATCGGAAATTCACCGATTGTCAGTTTGTGAATGAGAGTGGTTCTGTATCAAACCAAGACACCAACATACCCAATACCACAACTTGGCATGTATGCAACCATAAAAGACACCCAATTAATTTGGATGCCTTCTTATAACTATTTCACTTGTTCTTGTAGCATTTCTTTTAGCAATTCAAGAGCACTTTCTTCACTTGGATCATTTGTTCCAATTTCGCCACGAAAAGCTTTAGATAAAATAGAATTTTTTAATTGGTCTAATTTCTCCTCAAGCAAAAGCAAATTTCCTGTTGTTTCTTCCATATCTAATAATTTTTTTACCATATTAATTATAACCTGTCTTTCTCTGTATGGAGCAATTGGTAATCTAATATTTTTAATATCCTCTAAACTTAAGACTGGTCTTCCAATTCCATATGCTCTGTTTTCTAGTTCACCTCCACCTCCACAGGTCGATAATAAGCTTAAGTGAACATATTTAGCCATGCTTTTATCTATTAACTTAGTAAGTGCAACTGATTGACTTACATAAGCTTCTGGAATTATTTCTTCAACGATAGCACATTTCCCGACATTTGCTCCTGTAATAGTTGTTAGTAAATCAAAAGGTTCTACTAGGCTTCGTTTACCTTCTACCTTCTCTGGAAGTAGTACATACGCAACATTTGCTAAATTTAATTTATTTTTATTAATATCTTGGGTTCTAATAAAATATGAACCGTGATTAGCATAGTATTTAGACCAATCTCTAGAACCACTCGTTACATAGTAAGATAGTTCACCTAATCTAACCCATTTCCATCCTCTAGGTAAATTAAAAGGTTCATCATCTTCATTAACAGACTTAACATTCAAAGTATTAGATTTAATCGGACTTGATTCTTTATCGGCCCTTAACCTATCTAAATGTTCTTGTACCTCAAAAATATCAATATCAGCATTTTCTTCTCTCCACTTTCTAGTTAAATCCCCACGAAATGCCTTATCCAAAATAGCTACTCGACGAAGTTCAAACGTTTCCTTCGCTTCTTTAATCAACTGCTTTGCTTCATCAATTTTACTTAAAAGCCGCCCTACTTTGTCAGCAATCCGTTTTTGTTCATAGAGGGGCGGGAGGGGAAAGGGTAGGCTATCTAAATGTTCTCTTTTAATATTGTTTATGTTACTACCTTTTGCCAAGTTAGAAATCATATTTCTATAGTTTGAAGTTTGATAAAACAAACTAAAATACCCATTATCCATCTTTTTGCTAGGACGAATAGTAGTTAAAAACGCTCCGAAACTTTCCCCTACGAAGTCACTTGAAACTGATGCAGCTTTCCCAATCACTTTACTACTTCCTGTTGAGGATACAATTACAACATCACCTATTTTTAACTTCTTTTCTTCTTTTACTAACTCTTTAGGGACATATACATTATCATCCTGGTTTAACAACTTACCATCTTGAATGTTTCCACCTCTTAAAATAAGTGAATTATTTACATTTTTTAGACTTTCAACCTGATGCTTTTTATAAGAGACCCCTCTTAAGGTTTTAGTAACTGCTCCTGCAATACTCCATATCCAATTCTCAGGAACTTCATATGGCTGTTCAGCCTCCCCCACCAAAGCTTCTTCTAATAACTCCTCAATGGACTTCATTTTCCTAATCACTGTTTGACCACCTCATCCTCTTCAACAGCACGTAACTCCTCAACCACTTCATTTAATAAATTCATTGCCTGCTGAAGTTTCGCAATTGCTTCTTCTGCTGATTCAATTGGATCTGGTAAGTTGTCATAGGAAGATAATGATTCATCTGCAATCAATCCAATATCTAAACTATCATCTTTTTTTGCAATTTCTTCTCGTGTAAACTTGTTCCATCGTTCATCTTCCACTTTTGAACGGTCTTCTGCTACATATGCTTTCATGAAGTTTTCAAAATGTGCCATTGTTAGCTGATTCCGTTTTCCGAATGACGTCATATTGGTGCGGAGATCATATACCCAAACATCCTTTGTATTATCTTGGTCTGTTGTTCCTCTTGTGAAAAATAAGACGTTTGTTTTCACACCTTGGGCATAGAAAATCCCCGTTGGTAAGCGTAAGATTGTATGCAGATTGCATTTATTCATTAAATCACGTCGAATCTGTGCACCAACCCCGCTTTCAAACAAGACATTATCAGGTAATACAACTGCTGCCCGTGCATGACCATCGTCTTTTAAAGCGTTATAAATTAACTGTAGAAAATTCAGCTGTTTATTGGAAGTTGCAAACGTCAGGTCATCACGGGAGACACTCTCTCCACCTTTTTTCGTCCCAAATGGTGGATTGGTTAAAATGACATCAAAGTTTTTCATCCATTTTCCATTACTAGATAACGAATCCCCTTGTTCCAGTCGCCCTTCGATATCATGAAGTAATGCATTCATTAAAGCAAGACGATGAGTCCCTGTGACGAGTTCCATTCCAGTAAACGCTTCTTTCTTTTGGAAAACGCCCAGTTGTGGATCTAAATCATAATAGTTATCTGTCTTATTTTTCAAATACTGGTCTGCCGCAATCATAAAACCAAATGTACCAGCTGCAGGGTCATTACATCTTTCTCCAGGTTTAGGGTCAATCAGTTGTACCATTACATCAATTAATACACGCGGTGTAAAGTATTGACCAGCACCTGATTTTGTTTCGCTTGCGTTTTTTTCTAACAAGCCTTCATATAAATTACCTAAACCTTCTTCTTTTGCGTTGTACCAATCAAGGCCATCAATGCTCTTCAGAATTTTCTCTAGGTTCTTGGGTTCAGTAATACTAGTAGCAGCATCACTGTAGATTAGACGCAGCCGCTCATTTTCACTGCTTCCTAATTCAAGTAACAATCGCTGATAAAATGTTTTGAGTTCTACCCCTTCTTTTTCTAGCAAATCATCCCATCTATATCCTTCGGGTATTACATTTTCTGTTTGCTGTTCTTTCATCATTTTTAAAAATAAAATATAGGTTAACTCCGTGACATATTGTTGATATGTAATACCATCATCACGAAGCACATTGCATAAATTCCATAATTTTTGAACGATTTCTTGGTTATTCATCTTTTTTCCTCCTGAAAAGCTTCTAATCTATTAAATCACATTTGATGATTTTTAGTTGAAAGCGAACCTTTTCATTATAACCCAAAAAAGTGCCTCAATGAAGAGGCACCGTCGTTAGCTGATATAAAGGTTCTCATTGATCGTATTCACAATTTGATCAATTTCATCACCGAACTCACGTTTCAGTAATTTGTAGCCACCAGACGTTCTAAAAGGTTCTTCCGAGAATGCCTCTTCTGCGGTAGGCGCAAGAACAGGCACTTGAAGTAATTGCTTTTCTATTCTCTCTAACCACTTCTTTTGCCTTGGCGTCCAATCATGCAGTGAATACACTTTGTGCATTGCCTGTTTAATACGTGCTTCATGGTCAACGAGTGCTTCACCTAATGCGGCTTGGCGAATAAAACTAATAATATCTGCTGCAATGTCCTCATTTTTTGTCTGTTTCCAAGCAGTTTGTAAATGAGATTGCTTAAAGCCTTTTGTTTCTAAAATTGTCATAAGTTCTCGCAAATCTTGTCTCGTTAGATCTTTTGGTCGTGTACAGATCAGATGCAAAGCGGGAATTTCATTGATATTTTCTTTGATAAATCGAACAAAACCATCCAGATAATCTTCTGGTCGCTTGTTCCCTTCACCATACCCACGAATGACGTCTGTTACTTCATCTTCCTTATCAGATATATAGCGTTTTTCACGTGTTACTTGGTACGTTTCCATGTATTCAAATAGGATATTGTGCTGTGTGGCTTCTTGTGGTGAGTATGTTTGAATTTCTTTCACCCATTCATCCACATGTTTTCCATTTGATAATTCTTCAAACTTTCCCATGCCTTCTTCGTCAAATCTTTGTTTGCGACGTTGGATTTTTGCTACTAATTGATCACGATAAAACGAAGCTTCCTCATCAGTCGTTGCATTTACAAGAGAATCATACAACTCACCGATACGAAAGTTTTGTTTCTTCACAACTGGTTTCATTTCTGTATAATGTTGCAACTTGTCATATATACCAACAGCGTCGTAGATGTTAAAGTGTGTTTTCCCAATCTCTGGGCAAAGACGAGTCGCACGGCCAAGCATTTGATCATAGAGAATACGAGATTGTATTCTTCTTAAAAACACCAAATTTGTGATCGGCGGCACGTCAATACCTGTTGTAAGTAAATCAACTGTAACAACGACATTAGGTAGTCGCTCATTTTTAAACCGTGTAATGGCATCTAATGGCTTGTAGATATATCCAGTAATTTTCATAATGGCATCATCTTCAATGTCATCGCCACGTTCTTTAAAGGCTTCTTTTAACAAGCGAACAACAAGATCTGCGTGTTGATCAGTAGCTGCAAAGATGAGCGTTTTTTCTTTACCTGCAGGGTCAATATAATCAACTAATTTATTTAAAACTGCACGGTTAAACGGTTCTGTAATGACTTTTTTATTAAACTGCTCCACTTCAAAGTGCACAGTATCTTCTAACTTTTCTAGTTGAATCTCCCCTTTATCAACATCATACACTTCTACTTCCTCATCTTTTTCAAAGGTAATGCCCACTTGTGAAAGTTCTGTTTTAAACAAATAAGGAGGCTCGTGGTCCACTAGATATCCATCCAACACTGCTTCGCTATATGAATATTTAAAAATTGGCATACCGAAAATGTCTGTTGTATGTAGTGCAGGGGTTGCGGTAAGTCCTAAACATGCCGCATCAAAATAATCGATAACGCGCCGATATTGACTAATATAATCATTCTGATCACGGAATTCTAATTCTTCCTCTGTCATTTCTCTATCACTTGTATAGCCTCGGTGCGCCTCATCTACAATGATGAAATCATATTGCCCGACGCTTGGAAGCTTTTCGCTATCGTTATAAAAAAGTCTGCTAACCATTCCCTGCACGGTTGCAATCTGCACCTTCGTTTCAACTTCCGGTGTGAGATCTCCTAATGACTTCACATCATATATATCAGCAAACGAGTAACCTTCAATTTTCGTATCTTTCAGTGAATCCTCTGTTTGTTTACCGAGTGAATTACGGTCGACAAGAAAAAGAATGCGGCGACACTTTTTAGACTTAATTAAGCGATACATAAGCGCAATAGCGGTACGAGTTTTCCCAGTTCCTGTAGCCATTGCAATAAGCATTCTTCTGTTTCCTTCTTTTAACGACTTTTCTGTAGCCAGAACCGCATTCTGCTGATAGTGACGCAATCCAAACTTCGTTATATCCTCTTCTTCTAGACGCTTATCCGCATCCTTATCATCTTGGCTAAGAAGAAGCTGTAAATCTTCAGGTGAATGCCATCCTTCAAGTGGACGTGCATGTTCAAATGGTTTACGTGAATCCCAGAACCAAATGCCCGATTCCTCTTGGAGCTGTCTTAAATAAGGTCGGCCATTTGTTGCATATAAAAATGGGACTTGATAATCACCAGTTGTTTGTGTAATTTGTTCTTCTTCTACTTGCACCACATTTTTCGCGTACACTTTTGTTTGACTATCTAATGCCCCAGGAATCGTTTTCTTTTCTGCTTTTGCTTCAATGAAACCAACAAGCTTGAGTCCAATAAATAATGCATAATCAACCCAGCCGCCATCGACCTTCCACTCAGCAATGGCCATATGTTTGTTTTTCTTTGGTAGCGTCCTGTTTTTTTTATAGTTTAGTAAGTTCGTGTCTACTTCCCATCCAGCAGCACGTAACTTCTGATCAATGATGATACGTGTTTCATCTTCAGTCAGTTGCTGCCTGCGCATAAAGTTTTTGGACGCTTTTCTACGTTTCATTTTCTCATCTGTTTGCTCTAATTCAGCTTGATGGCGAATTGCCTCTAATTCCTCTTCAAGCTGCCTCACTTTCACTTCATACTCTTGTTGAAGCTGTCGTGTATCTATTCCTGTTTGTATATTTGGCTCTATATACTCTGGAGCTTGAAAATTCCAATCACCGTATACCTCCATAAACCAAGTCGACAAACGAAAAGCCAAATGCAATAAAGATTTCGCTTCTTCTGTTTTTTGATAAACTGCTTCATGCATAGCCACATTCCCTTTGCGACGAAGCGTTTCAACGATATCTATTAATTCTGGTTCAAGTATTCCTTCTCGACGTAATATATTGATGCGCTCTACTTGTTTTGTCCCATATGCTTCCTTAATATTTTCAGCGGCTAGAATAAATTTTGTTAATGTTTCGGCAAATAACCGTAGTTTCATTACTGTTGTATGTGGATCATGATATACATTTTTTTCAGCTGTTTCTCCTAAATTGGAAAGTACTGCCCACTTCCCTTGAAAAAATGAAAAATTGCTATTCATCATTATCACCGTTTCCCAAAAGGTTTTATATGTTTATTATACTATATTTATACAAAAATTAGGTAGTCTTAATCCACAACTGACAAAGTTAAGTTAATTGGCGTTTGTTTAACAAATTTCATATCATTCTTTTTGTGCTTTTAATCTTTTTATCGGCAAGAACAATATTGTTTCGAATAGCCAGCAACATTTGCCGAGAGAAAAAACGATCTCTTATAGTAAGTCTTCAAAACTTTATCCACTTTCACTAGCTCTCTCTACTAATACTCTATAATCAGAGAACAATAAAAACCCATGTTTTCATGGGTTTCTCATCAGTCCACTAATAAAAAGTCTGTCACAAGGCAAGCAGGTTCTCCGTTTTGATCTAGCCCCCAAAAGCTGGGGTACATTCCGTCACCGTAGCCTGTTGTAAACATAGCATCTTAAAATAGCTTATTATTTCTGTGCTCTTGGTTAATAACATTTTATTGATTAGTTACAAATATTTTTTGTTTATTTACTCTTCTTAGACTTTTTTGCTTTTTTATTTACTGAAGCATTGAAGTTTTTCTCTAAAAGATAGCTATAAAAAAGTTTTTCTAATAATTTATAGTTTTTGTTCGAACTTAAAATTTTTTGGGCATAATGTATACCAGTATACAAAAAAGCTCCGACAACCATTACTTGAATCCCGTGTATCAACCATAAACCTAGAACTTGATTAAACTCTTCTTCTTTTAGAGTTGGTTCTTCAACAGCAGTATTTATAATAAGAGTAAACCAACTCGCGATCATCGAAACTAGAATAGAAGGAATAGAAATTTTCAAAAATGTTGTTATAGAAGCTTCTCTTCTATCTTTATTTATTTCTTTTAGTTGAGGCAATATATATTTTTCAATTTGAGTTGTTGACAAATTATGTTTATTTAGTTTTTCGTTAAAAGCTTCATAAATAACATTTTTTCTTAACTCATCAAAAGTCTTAAACCCTGACAATTCAGAAAAATAAGTTAAACCTTTTATTATACAGTATATAGCTATAAATAATAGTAGCAAGAAAACAATCACAACTGCAATTAAGAATACTTTTCCATGTGAAAATTTATTAAAGAGGAAAATAAATAATATAAATACAATTAAACATGAGACTATTTTTAATATACATTCCACAAAAATTTTGTTCTTTTTTTGCGCCTTCACTTCCGATTCTTCTTTCACTTCATTTAAAAAAGGAGAATCTATTAATAAGTATTTCATTGTATTCACTTTTCTCACTTCTCGTTTAAGTTCAAATAACATATCATCTATATCAATCAAAATGTCATCACCTCTATTTCTATTACGAAAAAAACAAATAAAAGTTTCATCTAATTTAATATAAGAATGACTATCCTAGGGATAAAACAAATCTTTAAGAACTCATAGGAAAGATCAGAGCAATATTTAATAAATACTAGCAAAAAAGCCTGAAATCCTTTCATATCAAGGGTTTCAGGCTTTTAATTTAGTACGTCCCAGGAGAGATTCGAACTCCCGACCGACGGCTTAGAAGGCCGTTGCTCTATCCTGCTGAGCTACTGGGACATGTTGTTATGTATTGTGCTTTGGTGTATTACCTCAGCGACAAGATTTATTATATTACTATTGTTCTTTAAAGTCAACGGTTTTTCGAAAGTTTTTTCATAAGGGGCAAATGCTGCACCCTTATGAAATACCTTCCAATGTGACAGTGTTTTCGAGGTCTTGTATGGCAAGACCTTCGTCCGTGAAAAACTGTACGTTTGCTTCGCTTCCATCTAGTGTCAGTATAGCATAGCTGCGCTCTTTTCGCACTCTTGGCAAGTGCACGCTGCCTGGATTAATGAGCAGTTTTCCTCTTAGCAGTTCACTGCCTGGGATGTGCGAGTGGCCAAAGCAGATAATGTCTGCGCCCAGCTCTTCTGCACGGTAGTAGACTTGAAGTAAGGATTGTTTGATGCCATGCAGATGTCCGTGAGTGAGAAATAGTTTTCCGCCTCCATCAAGTGGGAGCAGGAGCTCTTCTTCAAAATCGCCCATAAAGTCACAATTTCCTTTGACGACTTTGTATCCTTCGAGTGCTGGGTGGTTCGTTTCGAGTTCTGAATCTCCGCAGTGAATCATCATGTCAACTTCAGCCGCATGCCGATTGGCAATGGTTTGAAGTTCGTCTGTGAGTCCATGACTGTCACTAATGATGAGTATCTTCATGGCTTCATTCCCCCTTATTCATTTGCGTCTAGCAGTGATGAAAGCTTTTGAAGCGCGACCGCCCGATGGCTGATCTTGTTTTTCTCCTCTGGTGATAACTCGGCCATCGTCTGGTCTTTGTCTTTGACGATGAAAATTGGGTCGTATCCGAAGCCGTTTTCGCCGATTGGTTTTTCTGCGATGAAGCCTTCTACTGATCCTTCTACCGTCTTTGTTTCTTTTCCCGGTATGCTGACAGCAAGGGCACATCTGAATCTGGCTGTGCGGTCTTCTTTTTCAATGCCTTGAAGTTCGCTCAGTACTTTTTCCACATTCTCCGCATCGTCTTTATGCTCACCAGCGTATCTCGCTGAATACACGCCAGGTTTTCCTCCCAGATAATCAATGGACAGACCGGAATCGTCTGCAATGACCATTTCACCTGCTTTGGCTTGAATCGCCTCGGCTTTGATGATGGCATTTTCTTCGAAGGTTTGTCCTGTTTCTTCAATTTCTTCAGTAAAGCCAATGTCTGCTAGTGTTTTGACCGTGAATCCTTTTGGCTCAAGAATGGCTTTGAATTCTTTCGCTTTGCCCGCATTGTGCGTTGCAATGATGGCTGTTTTCATCCTGATCAAACCCTTCTCTTTATTCGATGACTTCTCCTGTTACTGCTTTTTGCTTTTCGATTAATTCTTTGATGCCCTTTTCGGCTAAATCAAGCAGTCCGTTTAGCTGTTCTCTTGAGAATGTCGCTTCTTCGCCTGTTCCTTGAAGTTCAACAAAGCGTCCAGCGCCTGTCATGATGACATTCATATCTACTTCAGCAGAAGAATCTTCTTCATAGTTTAAATCTAACAGAAGTCCTTGCTGAGAATCAATTCCGACGGATATCGCCGCTAAATAATCAGTAATCGGGTTTTCTTTGATAACTCCTTCAGCTCGTAGCTTTTGAATCGCGAGTGTCATGGCAACAAAAGCACCTGTGATCGACGCTGTACGTGTGCCGCCGTCTGCTTGAATGACATCACAATCAATCCAAATGGTGCGTTCGCCAAGCTTTTCTAAGTCAACGACTGCACGGAGTGCTCGTCCAATTAAACGCTGAATCTCCATAGTACGTCCTGTGACTTTTCCTTTAGATGATTCTCTTATTGTTCTTTGTGCAGTTGCTCTTGGAAGCATGCTATATTCTGCTGTGATCCAGCCTTTTCCTTCTCCTCTTAAAAAAGGAGGTACACGGTCTTCGATCGATGCATTACAAATCACCTTCGTATTTCCCGCTGAGATTAAGACAGAGCCTTCTGGATGCGTGATGTAGCCTGCCTCTATTTCAATTTTTCTCAATTCGTCATATTGTCTTTCATCTAATCTCATGTTTTACCTCCGTTACGATATACATTCCTCGCGAGTGCCAGCGGGGTTCTCCTACTAACTTTGACAACCTCAGCTCGTTCTAATCGCTTGGAATAAAAAAGAGGCAGCGAATATGCATGCCTCTTTTTCTCCATTATATCAATGTGTGACGTTAAAAACTACCTGTATTCACTTGTTCTGGTCGTGAAACCGGCTTTGTGAGCTCTGCTCCTTTTTCGTTCACAAGCTCAGCCTTGCCGTTCACCTTGACAGATACGCTTTTGACGTCCGGCAGCTCGGTTAATGTGAGCACAATGCTATCAAGAACTTTTTGTGAAATGACCTTTTTCTTTTCATCTGCACTGCCAAAAATGGATTCGTTGAAATCAAGTGTCACATGGCCATCTTTTACTTTTGGTACATCATTCAGCTTCACATCCTGATCGAAGTCTGTAAGCAGATGGCTTTTTTTGCTTGGTCCAGAGACGAGCTCATCAATCGCTGCTGTAATCGGATCATCCTCGTCTTTTGGCGCTCTTGTGGTCACCGGAACATAGTACGTCTGTTCATCAGATTCAGCTAAATAGTACACCGTCACTGGCTTTGTCGCTGTCATATCAGCAGCAGCCTCGTGCTGGATATTAATACCGTCTTCTCTGCTTAAATCATCTGAGATAGGTGTACCGTTCACTGGCATTTCTTTTAGTTCATGTCCATTCATCTTCAATTTGACTTTGGCTATGGAATCAAACTGAGTTAACGTCCAAGTGACAGATTGCAAAATGCGCTGCTCGTCTTCTTTTTTATAGTTTTTAAATTCATTTGAAAAATCGACAACCGCCGTTCCGTCTTTAATATCGACAGATACCCTCGTGTCCGCTGGCAGCACTGCTCTGAAGCCATTCGGCATTAAGTTAGAAATAGGTCCCCCATCCACGAGATATTCAAGGGTTTGTTTGGCACTTCCTTCATTTTTCGGCAGCGGAATAGATTGAGATACGACATACCCGTTTTTATCAATTAAATATAATTCTCTCATCACCGTATCTGCCTGCTTCTCTTCTTTTCCTTCTTTGGCTGTTTGTTTATCTTCTTTATTTTCTTTCACATATGTGACGTTTTGTGGTGGATCAATCTCTGTTTTCGCTTGGTCTGTTTGAAACAATCCGCATCCTGACAAAAGCATGGCTGACGCGATACACGTAACAGCTGCTGTAGATCCTTTTTTCAGCATACTTCACCCTCCTCTAGTAGTTTGTACTACTATGTATACGAGCTCCCCCAGAGGATTAGACCCTTTTCATAAAAAAATAACCCACTTCAAATAGAAGGGGGTTATTGCTGATAGATGTGTTCAAGTGACACGGTTTCGACCTTCCCTGGCAGGTAGCCAAACCAGTCACGAGCGATGTTTTGAAAATTTTGCTGCTGCCCTGTTGTGTAAAATGTATGGACAGGTGCTTCTTTAGAGGTATTTAACAGCCCTTTATATGAAAGAATCGTACTTGCTTCTCTCGCTGTCTCATCCCCTGATGAAATGATGCTGACATCACTGCCCATAAAGCGCTGAATCGGCTCTTTTAAAATCGGATAGTGTGTGCAGCCAAGAATAAGAGTGTCAATTCCTGTTTCTTTCATCGGTTCAAGGGAATCTTTGACCACTGCCTCTGCTGTCTGATCTAAAAACGTACCGCTTTCCACAAATGGAACAAGGAGCGGACACGCCAGACTTTGAACCGTTAGACCTGCTTTTAGTGACAGCAGCGCTTCTTTGTATGCCTCGCTTTTGATCGTATTGATTGTGCCAATAACGCCAATATGCTGGTTGTTTGTCACCTTGATCGCTGTACGGGCGCCAGGCTGAATGACGCCAATGACCGGAATATCAAGCGTTGCTTTGATTTCATCCAGTGCGATCGCCGTTGCTGTGTTGCATGCAATGACGAGCATTTTAATATGGTGGTGTTTTAATAAGTAGTGCGCCATTTCCCACGTATATTGAAGAACTTCTTCTTCTTTCCGCGGGCCATATGGACATCGTTTTGTATCGCCTACATAAATGATTTTTTCTTTTGGCAGTTGTCTCATGATTTCCTTTGCAACGGTTAAACCGCCGACGCCGGAATCAATGACGCCGATTGGTTGATCCAACAAAATCGCCTCATTTTCTTTTCATTTGCTGCTGTAGTTTCGTTAAGGATTGGTTGAAAACGATGGCTTCTTCTTCTGAGAAAGCCTCTAGAAGTTCACTGACGTATTCTTGGCGTTTAGCAATCACTTCTTGAATGATCCGCTCGCCTTCAGGCAATAAATGAATGCGAACCACGCGGCGGTCAGATGGATCTTTCACCCGTTCGACAAGTTCACTTTTTTCCATTCTATCAATTAAATCAGTGGTTGTACTGCAAGCCAAGTACATCTTTTGTGACAGCTCGCCTATGGTCATATCTCCGAATTCATAAAGCCACTGAAGCCCAATGAATTGTGGAGGTGTAATCGTATATTGATTCAGGATTTCTCTGCCTTTTTGCTTAATAATTGCGGCAATGTGACGCAATGATTTTTCAATGTCTGCAACATGGCCTGATTCATTCGTTTCCATTTTATTGATACCTCACTATAGCATCTCACTTTGATTAAAACGTACATGTCTATTTTCCTCGTTTTTTAAAGAAAATGCAAGAAGAATGGAAACCATATAGAAATAACCGGTTCCTTCCCGATATGGAAGGAAAACCGGCTGACTTTAGAGCTCTAGCTCACCCATACGCAGAAGCTCGACTACAGCCTGTGAACGGCCTTTGACTCCTAGCTTTTGCATGGCATTCGAAATATGATTTCGAACAGTCTTTTCGCTAATAAAAAGCTCGCTTGCAATTTCTTTTGTTGTTTTATCTTGGACGAGCAATTCGAATACTTCTCTTTCTCTTTTGGTTAATAGCGGCTTGGATTGAAACTCTTTCTCCTTCAAGTATTGTAACCCTCCTTGCTAAGGTGAGAGCTCTAGTCTCTATAGAATGGGATTCTGTATAGTCGAGATATCATATGCCGGGTGCCTGAGGTAGGTGACGTTAAAATCAAGAAATCCCGCATATCAGCGTCCAATTTCTACGCTTTCCTCCACGCAAAAAAGGACGTGTCTCTTCCCCGAGACATCGTCCTTTTTTTGCGTGGTATTTAAAAGATTGAAATGGCGCCTGTTAACAATGCAATAAGGGTTGTAAAAAGGGCAGTTAACACGGTCCATAGCAGTGCATATTTTTGCAAATCACCAATATCTTTGTTCAGCATACTGACAAGCAGCAGTGTTGAAGCTACAAGCGGACTCAGTAAGTGGACAGGCTGCCCTATGATAGAGGCACGTGCAATTTCCACCGGATCAATCCCGTAAGCTGCGCCAGCTTCAGCCAAGATTGGCAGTACTCCGAAATAGTAAGCATCGTTTGAAAGCACAAATGTAAATGGCATACTCGTCAAAGCCACAATCAGCGGGAAAAATGAGCTGTAGGAATCCGGAATCATGTAAATGACCAAATTGGCAATGGACTCAACCATTTTTGTTCCAGAAAAGATCCCTGTGAAAATCCCTGCTGCAAATACAAGTGTGATAACCGTTAATGCGTTGCCTGCATGAGATAAAATTCGCTCGCGCTGATCTTCAACCTTTGGATAGTTGATCATCAGAGCGATGACAAATCCAATTAAGAAGAGTACAGGAATTGGTATGATATCCATGACGAGTGTGACCATGACAGCAACTGTAAGGAAGAAGTTAATCCAAATCAGATTCGGTCTCTTGATATCGGCTACTCCATCTTCAATTGACGCAGCCAATTCTGGAGAAATAGATACCTCTTCTTTGTGCTGAATTTCTGCAATCCCAATCCGTTTTCTTTCTTTTTTCCCAAGTACATAAGCAGTAAAAAGTATAAAAAGACCGCCTCCAACCATCGTTGGGAGTAATGGAATGAAAAATTCGCCTGCATCTAATCCAAGCGCTGCGATTGCACGAGTAGCCGGGCCGCCCCATGGCGTCATTCCGCTCATAATTCCTAATGATAATAATGAAATTGTTCCTAAAATTAATGGGTTCATCCCAATTCTTAAGAAAAGTGGCAGCATAGCTGATACGGTAATCATGTACGTTGTTGTTCCGTCACCATCTAATGCAACAAGCATAGACAAAATCGCTACCCCAAAAGCAATTTTGACAGGATCACCTTTTACAATACGTAGAATGAGTTTAATCAGAGGATCAAACAATCCAGCATCCAGCATGACACCGAAGAATAAAATCGCAAATAACAATAAAGCAGCTGATGGTGCAACAGTTTTCAGTCCATCAAGCATCATGTCCCCTAACCCTTTGTTAAAGCCGCCGATCAATGCAAATATGATAGGTACAACGGTTAGAGCCACCACCGGATGCATACGTTTTGTCATAATGAGAAATGTAAATGTCAAGACCATCAAGATCCCTAAAATAGCTAGCACTTTATATCCCTCCATCCTCTTCTTTACATGATCTGCAAGCGCCCCCTTGCACTTGCGATCTATATGTTAGCGCTTTCTATTTCAAGGATATAATAGCTTTTTTTATAATGAAAATATCGATTTTTTCGTATATTCAATAAATTTTTTTTATAATCAACCTTGCTGATTTCTTAAAAACTCAATGAACGCTTTCACAACAGACAAATGAAGTGAGTCTGGCTGGTACATGAGCCATGTATCTCTTAAAACAGGTTGTCCATCTTTATACGAAAGTCCTTTTACAAATAACTCATCACTTGGTCTGAGGCAAATTTCTGGGACAATGGCATAGCCTAAACCATGCTTCACCATCTCTTTTGATGTATCCTGACGGTCTGTCTCCATTGTCACAAGCGGAGGCATTGTGAATGTTTCCTGCCACCATCTGTTAATCAGCCGTTTCAATGAACTGTCTGTATGATAGTCAATGAGCGGCAGATTCGGGAGATGCTTTAGCTGGATTTCTGATTTTGAAATGATGCAAAGACGCTCTTTATCCAGCAAAAAACGCTCTCCATTCCAGTCATAATCGCCTCTTAAAATCCCTAAATGCACACTTGATGTTCCTAATAAATCCATTACCTTTGTGCTCCAGCCTGTGTTGACCATAAATTGAACATGTGGATACTGCTTAGAAAATTCTTTTAATATTTCTGGCAGTTTATACTGGGCAAAGTTACTTGAGACCCCTAACCGGATCGTTCCTTTGACCTTTTTTTGCATATTGAGCATGCCATCTTTCGTTTGCTGCAGCTGTTTGAGCATGTCATTTGCGTATTTAGCCAAGTATTCGCCCTCTGATGTAAATTCAATTCCTCGTTTTCTTTTAAAGAAAAGCTTCATATCAAACTCCTCTTCAAGCTGTTTCAATCGATAGCTTAAGGCAGGCTGAGAGACAAATAATTTTTCTGCCGCTTTTGTGATGTTCTTTTCTTCATAAAGCACCTTTAAAAACCGCCAATCTTTTTCATCCATTGTTTGTTCTCCTTTTTTACTAATTATAAAATATTTTTATTGATTTCTCTTAAAATAATGTATTTAACTTATTTCTTATTATACTTTACCATTTTGGTTAGATAAACAGTTCATTAAAAATTGAGGGTGAGAGTCATGAGAAAAGTTCCAATCACAATCATGCGAGGCGGTACAAGCAAAGGAGTATTCATTCACGCAAACAATGCACCATATGAACACGATGAGCTCGAGGCATTTCTATTAGACATTATGGGCAGCCCTGACCGGCTGCAGGTCGATGGAATCGGCGGCGGTAATTCTTTAACAAGCAAAGTGGCCATTATCGATAAAGCCACACGCCCGGATGTGGATGTGAACTATACATTTGCACAAGTCAGCATTAATGAGAGATTTGTCGACTTTAAAGGAAACTGCGGGAACATCTCATCAGCCGTTGGGCCGTATGCGATCATTAAAGGACTTGTTCAAGCGGTTGAGCCTATTACGACTGTACGTATCCTCAATACCAATACAAATAAAGTCATTACGGCAGAGGTCGAAGTCGAAAATGGAGAAGTAAAATTTGAAGGACAGGCAGAAATTCCAGGCGTAAAAGGAACCGGTTCTCCCATTTATTTATCCTTTGAGAAACCTGAAGGCGCTGTCACAGGTAAAACCTTTCCGACTGGAAACAAAATGGATACGATTCAAACAAAGTTTGGGGAGATTCCAATCTCGATCGTTGACATTGCAAATCCGATTGCCTTTATTCGTGCCAAAGATATTCAATTAAAAGGAACTGAATTGCCTGAAGAGTTTACAGACGAATTACTGGATGATTTAGAAGAAATTCGTTCCCTCGCTGCTGAAATGTGTCATTTTGCAACAAAAGAAATGGCCACATTACAGTCTCCAGCTGTTCCAAAGCTTGCGCTCATTAGTGAGCCTGCTGATTATGTAGATACAAATGGAATCTTGAGACGAGCAGAAGATATGGACATCATCGTTCGTATGCTATCGATGCAAAGACCGCACCAAGCACTTGCCATTACCGGCTCTGTCTGCGTGACAGCCAGCTGTTTCTTGGATGAAACGCTTCCTTCTCAGCTGTTTCAAGGTCAAAATGACACCCTTCGTATTGGGCATCCTGCTGGGATTATGCAAACGGAAATTGACATCTCTCAAAACAGAGTCAAAGTCATTCGAACTGCAAGAGAAATTCTAGACGGAGTTGTCTTTACAAAACAAGACTATGTGATTCAGCCCCATATTAAAAGAGAAGCTTAAAGCAGACGAGAATATCGTCTGCTTTTTTTAATGCTGAAGCGGTGCATCGATATCTCCGGCAGAATGAGCTTTTATCTGTCCTTTCTCATCTTTTAGCTGGAGATGACCGTAGCGGTTGACTCCGCAGCAAATGCCCTCTTCCCATGTTTGTTTTTCACGATCTAACGAGATTCGCAGCGGTTTATGAAGACGATATAACCGTTTGTTATAGAGGGAAGTGAGTGCTTCAAACCCTTCATTCTTCCAGCGTGTATGATATTTTTCAAAAGCGGCGGCAAGTTCCTTCACAAGCTGATCGGCTTTTACCTCTGTAAGTTCTGATAGGCAAATGGTTTTGTACGGAACATGCTCCGGCTTTGTCTTCACATTGATGCCAACCCCGATATAAATGGCGTTACGGTCCGCTTCAATCAATGTGCCAGATACCTTTGCTTCATTGATGAGAATATCATTTGGCCATTTAATCGCCAGCTGATCCTCAGCCCTGATGAGAGGTTTGAGTACATCGTAGATCGCTAGTGCCGTCAGCGGAGCGATCGTTGACTGGGTGGAGAGTTCTTCTGGCGGCAAAACTGTCATGGTCAAAGCGACATTCCCTGCAGGCGTTTCCCACGGTCTGCCTAGCCTGCCTCTTCCTGCTGTCTGCTGATGTGCATAGACAGCAAATGAAGGTTTTTCTCCTTGCTGAATGAGCCTTTTCGCTTCATTATTTGTACTATCAATGGTGTCATATTGAAAAATCTTCATGTGTTCTCCTTTTGTTTCTTCTTGATATGATCCTTTTATTATAACAAAATGAAGCTTACACGATGATGAGGGCTCTATGTTACTTATTTCGTTGAGCTTGAAATGTCTCTTTTTCTTCCTCTGTAAATGGGACAGGTGCGCCTGTTTCTTTATTAATTTGCACCATGGTGACCGAGCCTGTAAAGCATGGTTCCTGCTGCTCGTTTTCTCCTAAATAATGAAGGATGAGTGAGCTTGATCCGACTTTTTCCGGCTTTACATACACACGAAGCCGCTCCCCAATCTCCACCTGTTTGATGTAATCACATTGCAGGTTTGCCACGACTGTAATCGTCTCTCTCACACGTTTCATTCGTTTATCAACAATTCCCGTTTTTTGAAAAAAGGCTATCCTTGCTTCTTCAAAATATACAAAAGGGGTGACATTGTTCATATGACCAAACATATCCGTTTCTGAAAAACGGACCGTCGTTTCGACATAAAATCGAAAGGATGCTCTCCATTCATCAAACGGTTCCTCAATATATGACGGAAGTCTCACTTCATCATCTCCTTATTCATCAATAAACGCCTCTCCCATATTGGAAGAGGCGTTTATTTTGTGTTCCATCCAGCCTCTTGTAAACACTCATCATGATTGGCAAAGAGGACTGAATGTGATGTTATTCTGCGTGATCGCTTCCGAAGAAGTTACGGAAAGCTTGTAATGTTGTATCTCGGTTAAGTGCTGCAATTGATGTTGTCAGCGGGATTCCTTTCGGACAAGCCTGCACACAGTTTTGAGAGTTCCCACAGTTCGCAAGACCTCCGTCACCCATAATTTCTTCTAGACGGTCAGACTTATTCATCGCACCTGTCGGATGTGCGTTAAATAGACGAACTTGTGAAAGCGGTGCAGGGCCCATAAAGGAAGACTTATCATTCACGTTTGGACAAGCTTCAAGGCAGACACCACATGTCATACATTTAGAAAGCTCATACGCCCATTGACGTTTTTTCTCAGGCATTCTTGGTCCAGGTCCAAGATCATATGTGCCATCGATCGGCACCCATGCTTTTACTTTTTTCAAGGAGTTGAACATGCGGCTTCTATCAACCTGCAAGTCTCTCACGACCGGGAATGTCTTCATCGGCTGGAGACGGATCGGCTGATCTAACTTGTCAATCAAGGCTGTACATGACTGGCGCGGTTTTCCATTAATGACCATGGAACAAGCTCCGCACACCTCTTCAAGACAGTTCATGTCCCAGTTGATCGCCGTTGTTTTTTCACCTTGTTTATTGACCGGGTTACGTCTAATTTCCATGAGTGCGGAAATGACGTTCATATTTGGGCGGTAAGGGATTTCGAATTCCTCATCATAAGGCTTACCATCTGCAGTATCTTGACGTGTGATAATGAATTGAATTGTGTTTTTTTCACTCATCTTATTTCTCCACCTTTTTCTTCGAGTAATCTCGTTTACGAGGTGCAATTAACGATACATCGACGTCCTCATAGTGGAATGCAGGCTTTTGATTTTTCCCTTTGAACGTAGCCATCGTTGTTTTAAGGAATTCTTCATCGTTTCTTTCTGGGAATTCCGGTTTATAGTGTGCGCCTCGGCTTTCATTCCGGTTATATGCCCCGATCGTAATGACTCTTGCCAGCTGTAGCATGTTGTCAAGCTGACGTGTGAAGGCAGCGCCTTGGTTGCTCCATGATGCGGTATCATTGATGTTGATCTTCTTGTAGCGCTCCATTAGTTCTTCGATCTTCTGATCTGTTTTTAAGAGTTTATCATTGTAACGAACCACTGTAACGTTATCCGTCATCCATTCTCCAAGCTCTTTATGAAGCACGTATGCATTTTCAGTACCATCCATGCTGAGGATGTTGTCCCATTTCTCCTGCTCTTTCTTCACGGCGCTGTCAAATAGTGCAGAAGAAAGGTCTTCCGCAGATTTTTCAAGACCGTTAATGTACTTCACCGCATTTGGTCCAGCGACCATTCCGCCGTAAATCGCAGAAAGAAGTGAGTTTGCACCAAGTCTATTTCCGCCGTGCATTGAGTAATCACATTCTCCGGCAGCGAACAGACCTTTGATATTCGTCATTTGATCATAATCGACCCATAATCCGCCCATTGAGTAATGAACAGCTGGGAAGATTTTCATCGGCAGCTTACGCGGGTCGTCACCCATGAATTTTTCATAGATTTCAATGATTCCGCCAAGCTTAATATCAAGCTCTTTTGGATCTTTGTGAGAAAGATCCAGATATACCATGTTCTCTCCGTTGATGCCAAGCTTTTGCTCGACACATACGTCAAAGATTTCACGCGTTGCAATGTCACGCGGTACAAGGTTCCCATATGCTGGGTATTTTTCTTCAAGGAAGTACCAAGGCTTCCCGTCTTTATATGTCCAAACACGTCCGCCCTCACCACGAGCTGATTCACTCATAAGACGAAGCTTGTCATCTCCTGGAATCGCTGTCGGGTGAATTTGAATGAATTCTCCATTTGCATAATGCGCACCTTGCTGATAGACGATAGATGCAGCAGATCCAGTGTTAATCATGGAGTTTGTTGATTTACCGAACACAATTCCAGGACCGCCTGTTGCCATGATGACTGCATCTGAACGGAAGGATTCAATTTCCATTGTCGTCAAGTTCTGCGCGACAATCCCGCGGCACACTTCCTCGTCATCTAAAACGGCGCCAAGGAATTCCCAGCCTTCATATTTCGTGACAAGTCCTGCTACTTCATAGCGGCGAACCTGCTCATCCAGTGCGTATAATAGCTGCTGGCCTGTTGTAGCTCCAGCAAACGCTGTACGGTGGTGCTGTGTTCCCCCGAAGCGGCGGAAGTCCAATAATCCCTCTGGTGTTCTATTAAACATAACACCCATACGATCAAGTAAATGGATAATGGACGGCGCTGCTTCACACATTGCCTTTACTGGCGGCTGGTTGGCTAAGAAATCTCCACCGTATACCGTGTCATCAAAATGCTCATAAGGTGAATCCCCTTCACCTTTTGTATTAACCGCTCCGTTGATTCCGCCCTGTGCACATACAGAATGCGAACGTTTCACAGGTACGATTGAAAATAGTTGAACAGCTGTTCCCGCTTCTGCTGCTTTAATAGTTGCCATGAGACCAGCTAAGCCGCCTCCGACAACGATGATGCTAGAATTACTCATTGTAGCCCCTCTCCCTCTTCTACTAATCTATTTCCTCTTAAACAAAAGCGAAAATTGCTCTTAGCCCTACATATGAAAGCGCTATAAATATACCTAATGTCACATATGTGGAGATTCGTTGTGAGCGTGGTGAAACGGTAATTCCCCAGCTGACAGCAAATGACCACAAGCCATTAGCAAAGTGGAAAATAGTAGATAAAACGCCGACAATATAGAAGCCTAGCATAAATGGAGAGCTTAAAATATTCGCCATCATGTCATAGTTGACTTCAGCTCCAAGCTGAGCTTGAATTCGTGTTTCCCATACGTGCCAAGAGACAAAAATCAATGTGATAATACCTGAAATCCTTTGCAGTCTGAACAGCCAGTTTCTTAAGTAACTGAAGCGAGACGTGTTGTTTTGTGCCGTAAAGGCTATGTACACCCCATAAACAGCATGATAGATCAGTGGTAAGAAAATCACGAACAGCTCAAGTGCATATCTGAAAGGAAGCTGTTCCATAAAGTGTGCAGCTTTGTTAAACGCCTCTGGTCCATTTGTCGCAAAGTGGTTAACCACTAAGTGCTGTATTAAAAATAGACCGACCGGAATGACGCCAAGCAAAGAATGCAATCTCCGATAAAAAAATTCTTTGTTCCCCGACATTACTTTACCCCCTAGTAAAAAAAGTGCAATTGCTTGAAAATTGTCTTACCCCCGCTTCTTTCAATTGTAAGCACTTTATTCAAATTTATTGACAATTTCATTTTACTCCTATGTCAAAAAAGCGTCAAGAAACCGCGTACATAAATTAAAATTTTCCGAAATTTAAAAGTTTTAAATCAAAATTCGTTTTACTACAATAAGAATTTCTTAGACTTCAGGGAAAACTCTGTCATCATATGCCCACATAAGCTATAATAAATTGTTGAAAGAGGGGAGCCGTACAATGAATAAATTCGAATCTAACTTAGAACAGCTAAAAGAAATTGAAGTCAATGGATTTGCCTACGAGCTGATACGCGAAGTTCTGCTGCCAGATATTCTTGGTCAGGACCATTCATCTATGATGTATTTTGCGGGTAAACTGCTTGCTCGTAAATTTCCTCAAGAGTCATGGGAGAAGATCCCCGAATTTTTCCATGATGCCGGATGGGGGACTCTCACGATGGTCCATTCGAAAAAACAGGAAATTGAGTTTGAGCTCGAAGGTCCACTAGTATCCAATCGACTCACCTATCAAAAGGAGCCATGCTTTCAGATGGAAGCGGGTTTTATTGCTGAACAAATTCAGCTTCTGAATGAGCACGTGGCTGAATCCTATGAACAAGTGAAAAAGCGTGCTGAGAAAGTCATTTTAACCGTTAAATGGGATTTAAGAGACCCTAGCTAATACTCTTGATAAAAGGCGCGGACTTCAGGTCACGCCTTTTTTATATGTCTACATCTATCATAGCATACTTAATGAATGGGTTTACGCCCGTTTCAGCCGTTTCCATATAGAAAAAAGAGGCGACCCTCTTTCATGAGATCACCTCTTTACCTTTTTAAGAATGAGCAGCGGCGCTCACCTTTGATAAATCAAACGCATCATGCAGCGCTTCAACCGCTTTGACCATATCATCACGGCCAACCACCGTTGAGACTTTGATTTCAGACGTACTGACCATTTTCACTTGAATGTCTTTTTGCGCTAACACAGCAAACATTTCAGCGGCTACGCCTGGATTTGAGACCATTCCAGATCCCACAATAGATACTTTCGCTAATTTGCTTTCTGTCTCAATCTGCTCGTAGCCAAGCGCCCCTTTATATTCTTCTAATACTTCAACTGTTTTGGACAAATCATCCGTTTTGACAGAGAAAGAGATCGATGTCTGGTTGGTGTTTGTGACAGACTGAATGATGATATCCACATTGATATTCTGTTTCGCAAGCGTCGTAAAAATGGTCGATAATGTTGTTAAACCGCTTGAAAGCCCGCACACTGTGACACGTGTAATCTGATCTTCAAATGCAATGCCTCTGACGACTAAATTTTGTTCCATGGATGATTCCTCCTCAATTAACGTACCCGATTCATTTTCAATACTAGAACGGACTTCTAGCGGGACTTGATAATTTTTCGCAAATTCAACAGCTCTTGGATGCAGGACCCCAGCTCCTAGATTAGCCAGCTCAAGCATCTCATCGTATGAAATGCCTGCAAGTTTCCGCGCAGATGATACATAACGCGGATCTGTCGTAAACACTCCTGGTACATCTGTGTATATATCACATTTATCAGCTTTTAGTGCGGCAGCCAGTGCCACAGCTGTTGTATCTGATCCGCCGCGGCCAAGAGTTGTGATATGTAAGTCATCTGCAATTCCTTGGAAACCTGCCACAACAACGACTTTCCCCGCACTTAATTCCTTTTTTATCCTTGATTCATCAATGTCCACGATTCTTGCATTTCCGTGCACATGCTCTGTTTTCATACCAGCCTGCCAGCCTGTAAAGGAAATGGCATCATAGCCTCTTCTTTGGAGTGCCATCGCTAATAATGATATGGTCACCTGCTCACCAGTTGCGAGCAGCATATCCATCTCTCTTTTGCTTGGATCGTCTGTGAGTTCTTTCGCTAGGTCTACTAGAACATCCGTTGATTTGCCCATCGCTGATACAACCACAACCACATCATGTCCTGCCTCGCGTTCAGCGATCACTCTCTCTGCGGCATTGCGAATTTTTTCTGTTGACCCAACGGAAGTTCCGCCAAATTTTTGTACAATTAGTCCCATGTCTACCACCCTTTTTCAAAAGTTCACGTGTGAGAGAAGAGGCAGCTTTGGAGACTGTCCGCTCACTGCAAATAAAAAAGCAATGAGAGAACAAATCTCCCATTGCTTTAAAATCATCATTAAACGATGCAAACAATGAGATAGCCCTCCAAGAAATGAATTCTTGACAGCCCTACATTTCTTCAATGTACAGCCAGCGAATAAAATGAGTGGATTTTATTCACTTCGGCGACGCTCCCCTTTCAGCCCTCTTCTTAGATCCCATCGATCTCCGAAGGCTTACTCTTGAAGTTCGCACCTCTATCTTCAACAAACAACACGTTCATTTATTAAATTAGTCACATCTTAACAGACTTTTGGTAAAAGTACAATCTATTTTTTTAATGCTTCCATTAAAAGTTCAGCCGTCTGTTTCGGAATGCCAGCCTCCTGAAAGTCTTGGATAGAGGCTTCTTTCATCTTTTTCACAGAGCCAAAATGTTTGAGGAGCTGCTTTTTACGCTTTTCTCCGATACCTGGTACATCGTCTAAAATAGACTGGAATGCATTTTTTCCGCGCAGCTGCCGGTGAAAGCTAATGGCGAACCGGTGCACTTCATCTTGAATGCGCTGCAATAAGTAAAAGGCCTGGCTATTCCGCTCCAGCGCAACAATTTCAAGTGTATCTCCCATCATGAGATTCGAAGTCCGGTGTTTTTCATCTTTTACAAGACCTGCGACTGGGACAGACAGATTCAATTCATTTTCAAGCACATCGATAGCTGCGTTGATCTGTCCTTTTCCTCCGTCAATTAAAATTAAATCCGGCAGCGGCAGTTCATCCTTTAACACGCGGGTATATCGTCTTCTAATGACTTCACGCATGGATGCATAATCATCTGGCCCTGAGACGGTTTTAATTTTGTATTTTCGGTATTCCTTTTTATAGGGCTTCCCGTCCTGAAAGACGACCATGGCAGAAACCGGGTCTGCTCCTTGAATATTTGAGTTATCAAATGCCTCGATTCTGTATGGCATATAAATATTAAGCGCATCCCCGAGCTGCTTCACCGCACCAATTGTCCGCTCTTCATCACGCTCAATGAGCGAAAACTTTTCTTTTAAGGCGATTTTGGCATTTTGATGCGCAAGTAAAAGCAGATCCTTTTTCTTTCCTTTTTTCGGCTGGTGAACGTTCGTCTCAAGCAATTGCTCAATCATCTCTTGATCGACACTGTCCGGAACCAGAATTTCCTTCGGCAGAAAATGGTTGTTCTTTTCATAAAATTGCCCCATGAACGTGAGGAACTCCTCTTCAGGGTCCTGATACATTGGAAACAGGCTCACGTCACGTTCAATCAATTTCCCCTGTCTGATAAAGAAGACTTGGACACACATCCAGCCTTTATCATAGGCATAGGCAAAGACATCTCGATCTGATAAATCACTCATCGTCATTTTCTGTTTTTCCATCGTTGAGTCGATATATGCGATTTGGTCTCTCAGTTCTTTTGCCCGTTCAAACTCTAAATTTTCAGCAGCTTCCTGCATCTTTTCGGTGAGTTCTTTTTTGATTTGCTGATGTCCCCCGTTTAGAAACCTTGTGATTTCGTCCACGAGCTGCTTATTCGTTTCCTCGGAAATGTCATACACACATGGCGCAAGACATTGTCCAAGATGATAATAAAGACAGACGCGGTCAGGAAGGGTGGCGCATTTTCTCAGTGGATATAAGCGGTCGAGCAGCTTTTTTGTTTCTCGAGCTGCTTGTACGTTTGGGTATGGACCGAAATATTTTCCTTTGTCCTTTTTTACATTGCGGGTGACGATCAGCTTAGGATGGCGTTCATTCGTAATTTTTATAAAAGGATATGTCTTGTCATCCTTGAGCATGACATTGTATTTTGGGTCATATTTTTTGATTAAATTCAGCTCTAAAATGAGCGCCTCGATATTAGAAGAGGTGACAATGTATTCAAAGTCTTCAATTTCACTGACAAGCCGCTGCGTTTTGGCGTCATGTGATCCAGTGAAATAAGAGCGCACCCTGTTTTTTAAAACCTTTGCCTTTCCTACATAAATGATCGTATTTTGTCTATCTTTCATTAAGTAACAGCCTGGTTGATCCGGCAGGACTGACAGCTTTTCTTTGATTAGTTTGTTCATATTTTCATCCGTCCTTGTTTTCCTCTTTCACTCCTTCTAGTGTATCACGAACATTTGTTTTATACCATGTTGAAAGAAAAGCGGCTCTCGTCTTTACGAGAACCGCTTCAATGATTATGCCGCTTGGACATAGATCGGTTTATAGATGTTTGTTGACAAGTTCAGCAAGTGCTTCTTTTGGTTTGAAACCAACAGAAGTTTCTACAACTTCACCGTCTTTTAAAACAAGAAGTGTTGGGATACTCATAACGCCGTATTTACCAGCAGTTTCTTGGTTATCGTCTACATCAATTTTTACAATTTTCATTTTGTCGCCCATTTCTTGATCAAGTTCTTCAAGAACTGGAGCAATCATTTTACAAGGTCCACACCATGGTGCCCAAAAGTCTGCAAGAACAACACCTTCTGCAGTTTCTTGTGAAAATGTTGCGTCAGTAGCTTTTACGATTGCCATTATTCATTCCTCCAATGTAAATTATGCTTTTTAGTATAGCATCTACCAATGTGACTTGCGAATGAAATGCTTACGAATCATTTTTTAGGAAATGAATTAAAAAACAAACCGTATAATCGCACCAATAACAACAATCGCACCGATGATCATTAGAATGGTTCTAAGCATATGACATGACACCCTTTCCGCTTCATTTACAATGTATGATGCCCCAACATTCTTCTCATCAAACATCGAAATATGCAATTAAGCGAGGTCGACAGTTATCATGACCACTGACATTGGCGGCAGCTCCACCGTTAATTCGCCGGACTTTACAGTCATTTGCTGAAAGTCTTTTGGCTGAACAGAATGAGGTTCATCGAATGTATTATGGGCATTCATGCGATCGGCCGTCAGCACACGTCCAGTGACTTTCGTTTGTTCATCAATCCCTGCAATGGCAAGGGATGTCTCTGTTTGTTCATGCGGATTCAGGTGACAGTAGCTAATATGCATCTTCCCTGATGAACGTGAGGCTGACACACTGACCTGAGGAATTTTTTCACCTCTTCGTTCATACGGGGGTGAAACGAACTCTACTTCAAGCGCTTCTTCCTCTTGATGCACTTGAAACATGTGAAATACATGATACGTAGGCGTCAGAAGCATCTTTTCGTCCTTTGTTAATACCATCGCTTGCAGCACATTGACCGTCTGAGCAATATTTGCCATATGAATCCGCTCGCAATGGCGATGAAAAATATGAAAATGGAGGCCGGCCACAAGGGCGTCTCTTAGTGTGTTTTGCTGATATAAAAACCCAGGATTTGTCCCTGGCTCTGGGTCATACCATGTCCCCCATTCATCAATAATCATCCCGATTCGCTTGTCTGGGTCATAACGATCCATGATTTCTCCATGGTCTTCGACCAGCCGTTCCATCTCATAGGCCTTTTTCAGCGTGATAAACCATTCATCTTCATCAAATTCAGTCGCTGACCCCTTTTTCTCCCATGTACCAGGTACGGTGTAATAATGTAAACTGAGCCCATCCATCCACGGTGCAGCCTGCTCCATCAATACTTTCGTCCAATTCACGTCATTAGAGTTCGCGCCGCAGGCGATTTTATAAATACGCTGCCCTGCAAATTCTCTTACGTACGTTTGATAGCGTTTATATAAATCTGCATAGTATTCAGGCGTCATATTCCCGCCGCAGCCCCAGCTTTCATTGCCTACACCAACATAGGTCAGCTTCCAAGGCTCTTGTTTTCCATTTTGAATGCGCCAGTCTGACATAGGTGTCCCATTTGGAAATGTCATGTATTCGACCCAATCGGCTAATTCTTGAACAGACCCGCTTCCCACATTGCCGCAAATATAAGGCTCACATTCAAGCAGCTCACACAATGTCATAAATTCATGCGTACCAAATGCATTGGATTCAACCGTACCACCCCAATGGGTATTGACCATCGGCTTTCGTTCACTGAGATCACCTACACCATTTGCCCAGTGATACTCGTCTGCGAAACAGCCTCCCGGCCACCTCAGCACCGGAATATGTAATGCTTGAAGGGCCTTCAGCACATCGGTACGAATTCCCTCAATATGATCAATCTCTGAGTCTTTTCCTACCCATATCCCGTCATAAATCCCTCTTCCTAAATGCTCCTGAAAGTGCCCATAAATGTGTTTAGAAATGCGTCCGATCACGTCATTGACTTTGACTGTCCCCTTCATTTATCAACCGCTCCTTTTCCTCTTGATCACATACAAAAAAACCCAGAATACCTAGGCATTCTGAGTGTATGAGCGTTACGAGTGGATATTCATCTTTTTTAACTCTTCATTTAAAAGCGGTACCACTTCAAACAAGTCACCGACGATTCCGTAATCGGCGATTTTGAAGATTTCCGCTTCGGGGTCTTTGTTGATCGCCACAATGACTTTACTGTTAGACATTCCCGCTAAATGCTGAATCGCTCCTGATATCCCACATGCAATATAAAGGTCTGGTGTGACGACTTTTCCTGTCTGGCCAATTTGCAGGGCATAATCACAGTAGTCGGCGTCACAGGCGCCGCGCGAGGCTCCGACTGCTGCCCCCAGCGTCTCAGCGAGTTCATTCAGCGGTTCAAAGCCTTCCTTGCTCTTAACCCCGCGCCCTCCAGCAACAATGACCTTTGCTTCCGATAAATCTACACCTTCTGACGTTTTTTTAATGACTTCCTTCACGATCGTCCGAAGGTTCTGAATATCGACAGAAACCGGTGTGACTTCTCCGCCTCGTGACGCATCACGCTCAAGTGGTGCCACGTTGTTTGGCCGGATGGTTGCTAGAAGCAGACGGTCTGTCGAAATGACTTTTTCAAAGGCTTTTCCAGAGTAAATCGGTCTAGTGAAAACAAGGTGTTCGCCGGTAACGCTTACATCGATCGCATCTGAGATTAAGCCAGTCTGGAGACGTGCAGCTATTTTCGGCGACAAGTCTTTTCCGATAGATGTATGGCCAAAGAGCACAGCATCCGGATCGACCTGATCTAATATGGCTTGAAGTGCCTGCGCAAAACCATCTGACGTATAATATGAAAGGTGTGGATGCTCCACAATCATGACATGATCCGCTCCATAGTAAAGCAGTTCATCTGCTAGGTCTTTGACGTCATCCCCTATTAACACGCCAATGACCTCACCGCCATCTGCCACTTTATGAGCGGCAGCAATGGCTTCAAATGTCACATTTCTTAATTTACCGTCACGACTTTCTCCAAGTACAACAACTTTTTTACTCATCTTCAAGCTCCCCCTTGTTCTCGTGATATCGTAAAGTGGATGTTTAGATGACTTTTGCTTCATTTCTGAGTAGATCTGTCAGTTCTTTGACTTGATCCTGAAGCTCGCCGCTCAGCACCTTGCCACCCTCTTTTTTCTCCGGTAAGAAACGTTCAATTGTTTTGATTTTATATGGTATATCGTCTTCATCCAGATCTAAATCATCAAGTTCCAATTCTTCTAAAGGCTTTTTCTTTGCCTTCATAATACCTGGTAATGATGGATAGCGAGGCTCATTGAGCCCTTGCTGAGCTGTGACGACAAGCGGGAGTTCGGCAGAAATGACTTCCACATCCCCCTCTGCATCCCGTTCAATCGATACAGAGCCGCCGTCAATTTGAATACTCGTTATCGTTGTTACATATGAAAAGCCAAGTAATTCAGCAAGACGCGGGGCTACCTGTCCAGAGCCGCCGTCAATTGCTACATTCCCTGCTAAGATCAAGGAAGCCTCTTTGTCTTTTAAATAGTGATAAAGAATGGTAGAAGCTGAATATTGGTCCCACTCTTCTAAGTCGTCCTCCACATTTAATAAGACGGCCCTGTCACAGCCCATAGCAAGTGCTGTTCTCAGCTGTTTCTCCGCATCCTCACCGCCAACTGTCACAACGGTCACTTCTCCCCCGTGCTCATCGCGAAGCTGAATGGCTTCTTCAATGGCATACTCGTCATAAGGATTAATAATGAACTCTGCTCCATCTTCTTGAATTGCACCAGACTGAATCGAAATTTTCTCTTCCGTGTCAAACGTACGCTTCATCAAAACAAATATATTCATTTATTTCTCCCCCTTGTGTCGTACTTATCCCTTATTCCCCTTTAAAGTTCGGTTTGCGCTTTTCGATAAAGGCCTGGATGCCTTCTTTGGCGTCATTTGATTGGAAAACCTCACCAAATTTTTTGGCTTCCAGCTTCATTCCGCCGTCATATGAATACAATTTTGTTGCGTTCAATAAATCAAGCACATATTCAAGTGATTTAGGGCTTTTTGCGGCAAATTTCCCCGCAAGTGTTTTGGCCGCTTCGAGCGCTTCTTCCTCTGTTTCTGCCAGCTTTGTAACAAGGCCGCACGCAAATGCTTCTTCACCTGTAATCGGTTCAGCTGTTCCCATCATTTCAAGCGCTTTAGCAGAACCAACGTAGCGCGGGAGGCGCTGCGTGCCGCCGAATCCTGGAATAATGCCAAGATTTAGTTCTGGCAGTCCAAGCTTTGCATCTTTTGTTGCGATTCGGATATCACAAGACATGGCAAGCTCAAGGCCCCCGCCTAATGCTGCTCCGTGAATCGAGGCAATGACTGGCTTTGGACACTGTTCAATCCGTTCAAAGACTTGCTGTCCTCTATCTGCGAGGCTTGCATAATCAGACTCTTCCTGTAAAGTGGTAAATTCTTTAATATCAGCACCTGCTGAGAAGAATCTGCCTTCTCCGTGGATCACAATCGCTCTTACTTCTTCATTCTGTTCGAGCTCATCGAACATGTCATTAAGCTCAGTGAGCAGCTGAGAGGATAAGGCATTTGCAGGCGGGTTCTGAATCGTGATGAGCGCTGTCTGTCCTTCATGATGTAAGCTAAGTATTTTTTCCATGTCAATCACCCTTTTTCACATTGTCTTTAGGATTGATGTATTCCGTTTAACAGCAGATCATGTACACTTTCTGCGAGTGCAGGCAGATCATACTTTTGATCATTCATGACCCATGTTGTTGCGGTTTCATCAATCGTCCCAAATACCATTTGTCTCGCTAAGCGGACATCTAAATTTTGTCTAAATTCTCCTGTTTTCTTTCCTTCTGTTAAAATCGACTCGAGCATATTTAAATACCCTTTTAGCACCTCATTGATTTTTTGCCGCAGCTCAAGGTTTGACTGCCTGAGTTCAAGCTGTGTCACAAGAGCCAAATGATGATTTTGCGCCAGCATGCGAAAATGCTCCTCAATCAACAGTAGAAGCTTTTCTTTTGCAGACGGCTTCTTTTGAATATCTGTTTCCATTCGTTCGATGAATTGTCCCATTTTTTCTTTGAACAATGAGATGAGAATATCCTCTTTGTTTTTGAAATAAAGATAAATGGTTCCGTCTGCCACCCCTGCTTGTTTCGCAATCTTTGAAACTTGTGATTGATGATAGCCGTTCTCCGCAATCACCACAACTGCTGCATCAATAATTTGCATGTACTTCGGTCTTTTCTGCTTCAATGTGCTTCGTCCCTTTCTAAATTGAATGAGCATTCATTCATAACTTTATGTTAAAAAGAAACGGGTGATTTGTCAAGAGATCTTCTTCTTTCTTTTCAACCTTTATCATACCAGAGCAGACTGTCATCATTCAAATCATCCGGCCGCTCGACCGGATGATGAAGGTCGTTATTTCTTCAATTGATCGACAGGTGTCTCAGATGATGAAGCTTGCTTTCTTTTTTCTTCTTCAATTAATACTCTGCGTAAAATTTTTCCGACAGCCGTTTTAGGCAGTGATTCTTTAAATTCATACACGCGCGGTACTTTAAATGAAGCAATTCTCGTTCTGACAAAGCGATCGAGTTCATCCTCTGTTAAATAAGCATCCTTTTTCGGCACAACAAACGCTTTTACTGTTTCTCCTCTATAAGGATCTGGTATACCTGCGACAACGACTTCTTGTACAAGCTCATGTTCATATAGGGCTTCTTCGACCTCTCTTGGGTAAATATTATAACCGCTCGCAATAATGACATCTTTTTTCCGGTCAACGATATAGAAAAAACCGTCCTCATCCATATACCCAATATCTCCGGTGAAAAACCATCCATCCCTTAATACAGCTGCTGTCTCCTCTGGCTGATTCCAGTATCCTTTCATAATTTGCGGCCCTTTGACGATAATTTCTCCGTGCTCATACGGCTCTTTAAGGCCACCCGTTTCCTCGCAATAAATGCCTGCGTCTGTCCCAGGCCACGGACAGCCAATGCTGCCTGTTTTGTTGGCTCCCCACAAAAAGTTAGAATGGGTCACCGGCGAAGTTTCTGAAAGACCATACCCCTCTACTAAACGCCCTCCTGTTAATTTCTCAAAGCTCTGTTTGACTTCAACAGGAAGAGCCGCCGAGCCGCTTAAACATGCAGTGATGGACGACAGGTCATACTTTTCAATGTTCGGATGATGCAGCAAGGCGATATACATGGTGGGTGCACCTGGAAAGAGCGTCGGTTTCTGTTTTTCAATCGTTTTGAGAGTATCAGCTGCGTCAAATCGAGGAAGGAGAATCATTGAATGCCCTTCTTTGACAGCAAGGTTTAATACGGTCGTCATTCCGTATACATGAAAAAACGGAATGATGCCAAGGATTCGTTCTTTTCCTCTTGTCGTTTTATACATCCAAGAAGCGCACATTTCAGTATTCGCTAAAATATTTTCATGCGTCAGCATGACCCCTTTTGGTAAACCAGTCGTTCCGCCTGTATATTGCAAAACAGCGACATCCTCTTTCGGTTCAAAGGCAAGAGCCGGAATCTGTTCTCCTGACGATTCTTTCATAATTTGTGAGAAGTGATGAATGGTCTCGCTTTTCTCTACTTGGATGACCATTTTATTTTTTCTTTTTTGGACGATAGGAAACAGAATGTTTTTCGGAAATGGTAAATAATCCTGTAGTTTGGTGATGATCAAGTGCTCCATACTTGTCAGCGCTTTCATTTTATAGGCCTTTGGATACAATAAATCCAGTGTAATCAGCACTTTTGAGCCGCTGTCCTCCATTTGATATGCCAGTTCTTTCTCCGTATAAAGCGGGTTCGTTTGAACAACGATGCCGCCTGCAATTAAAACAGCATAATAAGAAATGACGGATTGAGGACAGTTTGGCAGCATGATCGCTACTCTGTCGCCTTTTTTCACGCCAATTTTCATCAGGTGACCAGCTAGTTTCAATGCTTCTTCCTGGAGCTGTTCATAGGTGATGTTTCTTCCTAGAAAATGAATGGCTGTATGCTCAGGTGCAGCCTCTGCGGAGCTGAATAAGTAAGATTGTAACGTCTCATTTGGGATGGTGAGTTCGTGGGGAATTTGATTCGGGTAATGCAGAAGCCAACGTTTATCTGACTGCATAAAAACCCTCCTTCCTGAACTTTCGTACTATTTTATTATAGCAAACTTTTCCTTAAGGCAGTTTGCTTTTTTCAAATAGAGCTTGGTTCCATGACATCTTTATTTCTGCGCTGGTGTTTCGATTGATGCTCTTTTTCCTTCATGATGCCACTGTTCATATAATCCACCGATTGCACGGAATGACTCATTTACTCTCTCCACGATCTGTTGATGGATACTCGGGTCATTAGGTAAATGCGTCTGGATGTTGTCGACTTGATACTGCCTCATCATGTCTATGTAGACTGTAAGAAAGATTGTGTCTTCTAAAATCCAGTAAATGACTTCATCTGCTACTTTTGTTCTTTTGTGCAGCATTTGGATTCCTCGTTCATATTGAATGAGAATATAGCCACTCGGATCGATTTGAATATAAGGGCTCAAATCATCAAAAAATCCAGTCGTTTGAAATGGACGTGCAATATACGGTTCATATATGTCTCTTGGCAGGGAAGTCATTTGGAGACAAGTATCAATACGCTTTATGAGTTCGTCTTTTTGCAGAATTTTCTTCATGTGATTCGCCGCCTTCGGGTGAGATAAAAGCTGCCAAGGAATCCCTGACAGCTTTCTCACTTTGTCTTCTTCATTTCACAGGAACATGTAAACGGCACCAATGACCGCAAAAGTGCAGGCAACTACGATTAATACTTTTGCTAGCTTTTCCATGTCGTCTCCTTAAATGCCGGCTGCTACTACGTAAGACAGCCCAACTGAAATAATGAGTGAAATAAACCCGACCGCTCTATTATCATTCTCAATCTCTTTGTCTACTTTAAATCGTGGTGTTAAAAATTCAAAAATGAAATAGCTGACAAGCAGCATCACAAAGCCGTATACGCCCCATCCAACCATTTGTAGAAGGGAATTGTGCTGTGCGATTGAATGCTGAAACACATTCGCAATCCCGAAAATCTTTCCGCCTGTTGCCATGGCAACAGCTAAGTTCCCACGCTGGATCTCTTCCCAGTTTTTATAGGAGGTAACGAGTTCAAAAATGGTTAGAAATAAGACAAGACATAGGACGGCCACGCTGTAATAGGCGGCAATTTCCACAAGTTCATTTTCCCAAAAGGCTTTCATGCGTTTTCTCCTTTTTACTTTAATTCGACGATGGTAACGCCTGATCCTCCCTCGCCTTGTTCCCCAAAACGAGCATTTTTCACACTTCGGTGCTGTTTCAGTAATTCCTGAACCCCTTTTCTAAGGGCGCCAGTTCCTTTTCCGTGAATGATTGACACTCGCGGATAACCAGCTAAGACAGCATCATCTAAATATTTCTCGACTCTGCTTAAGGCATTTTCATAACGCTCGCCCCTTAAGTCAAGCTCAAGCGATACATGATAGTCTTTTCCTTTGACTGCCGTAATGGCTTTCTCCTGCTTAAATTCAGGTGCTGATTTGATAAATTCCATATCTTTTTCTTTTACTTTCATTTTCAGAATGCCCATTTGGACACTCCATTCTTTGTCACCTGTTTGTTCAAGCAGCGTTCCTTTTTGCCCGAAGGTGAGCACTTTCACTTCGTCGCCTGATTTTAGCTGTCTTGCTGCTTTTTTCACCGGCTCTGGCTTTTTCTTCCGGTCAAACTCAGGGACTGCTTCTTCAAGACGCTTTCTCGCATCGATGAGTTCATGCTCTTTGAATGATCGATGCTCATTTTTTATCGACCGAAGCTCTTGAATGATGTCTTCTGCTTCTTTTGAGGCTTGTTCAATTTTTTCTGCTGCTTTTTTTTCAGCTTCTTCAAGCAGTTTGTCCTTTTGCTCATTCCATTCAAGAATTTGTCTCTGCAATTCTTTATGAAGCTTTTCTGCTTCTTTTCTATAGATTTCTGTCTCATGCAGCTCTTCTTCTGCTTGTTTCTTGCTGTCTTCTAATGAAGCAATCATTTGGTCTACTTCATTATGTTCGGCATGCATATCCGCTTTTGCCCGGTCAATGAGGTGATCTGGCAAACCAAGACGTTTAGAAATTTCAAATGCATTACTTCGTCCGGGCACACCGATGAGCAAGCGGTACGTTGGTGATAAGGTTTCAATGTCAAACTCCACGCTCGCATTTGTGACACCTTCTCGGTTATATCCGTAAGCCTTCAGCTCAGGATAGTGAGTCGTTGCGATGACGCGTGCATTTGTTTGATGCACTTCATCTAAGATACTCATGGCCAGCGCGGCACCTTCTGCAGGGTCTGTTCCTGCCCCTAATTCATCAAATAACACGAGTGAGTTAGATGTCAAATTCTTTAAGATATCTACAATATTGACCATATGAGATGAGAACGTACTCAAGCTTTGCTCAATGGACTGTTCATCTCCAATATCAGCAAAGACTTGGTCGAATACAGCCACTTCCGAGCCTTCTTCAACTGGAATATGAAGGCCTGCCTGCGTCATCAGCGTAAGAAGACCAAGCGTTTTCAAGGTAACTGTCTTACCCCCTGTATTTGGGCCAGTAATAACGATGGTTGAAAAATCTTTGCCGAGCTCAATGTCATTTGCCACAACCTGATCCCTAGGCAATAGAGGATGTCTTGCCCGCTTTAAATAAATCTCCCCTTGATCGTTCACAGCAGGCTTTGTGGCTTTTTCTGCCTTTGCATATTTGGCTTTAGCAAAAATAAAATCTAGCGTCTGAAGCTCCTTTACATTGTGAAGCAGTTCCTCAATGTGCTCTGACACGCTCGCTGTCAGCATTTGCAATATCTTTTCGACTTCTTGTTTTTCTTTTAAACGGGTTTGCTGCAAGGTGTTATTTAAATCCACGACCACTTGCGGCTCGATAAATAGGGTTGCTCCTGATGATGACTGATCGTGAACAATTCCGCCGTAATTCGAGCGGTACTCCTGCTTTACTGGAATCACGAACCGGTCATTACGAATGGTAACAATCGTGTCTGACAGCATTTTTGAAGCAGATTGTGAGCGAATCATAGATTCTAATTTATCTCGAACTTTTGATTCTAATGAACGTAATTGCGTACGTATTGTTCGTAGCACCGGAGTTGCGTGATCAAGCACTTCTCCATTATCACCGATACAGCTTTCGATTTCTTTTCTGACTTCAGGCAGCAAAATCAGCGTCTCTGCATAAGCATGAAGGCGCGGTATATCTACACCATCTTCATACAGTGACGTGAGAAAGTGCTTCATATTTTTCGCAGTATATAATAGCGCTGCAATTTCCATGAGCTCAGATGGGCTTAATGTACTGCCGATTTCTGCCCGTTTGACCCCGCGTCTAATATCCGTCAGCCCGCCAAATGGCGCCGATCCCTTTAAGCGGATGACATCCTGTGCTTCTGCTACCTCTTCCAGCAAATGCTGAATGGTTTCAATATCCGTCAGCGGCGTTAAATCCTGCGCTCTTTCTTTTCCTAATGAGGATGCGGTATAGGACATGACTTTTTCTTTTACTTTATGAAATTCTAATGATGCTAACACTTTTTGTTGCAGCATGGTCCAGCCTCCTAACGACTACCTGTCACGCGTTAAAAACTTTTTGATCTCGCTTAGAGAAAAAGTATTCACGACATTTGCTTTTGGTGTCCAGCCTTTTCTTGCAGCTGTTACACCAACTTCCATATGATCCAGCATGGTGATATTGTGTGCATCTGTATTGATCATGATGTTCACACCTGCTTCGTTTGCTTTTATTAAATGCTCTGCTTTTAAATCAAGTCTTGACGGGTTGCTGTTGAGCTCTAGTGCAGTTCCCGTTTTTTTCGCAAGCTCTATGAGCTGATCTATATTTAAGGCATAGCCGTCCCGTCTGCCGATCAAACGGCCTGTTGGATGTGCAATTAAATCCACATGCTGATTCCGCAGGGCATTTTCAAGGCGCTCCATAATGACTTCTTCCGGCTGAGAAAAGCTAGAATGGATAGACGCAATGACAAAATCCATGTCTGCTAAAAAGTCATCATCATAATCTAATGATCCATCCGGGAGAATATCCATTTCGACCCCTTTGAAAATGTGAAAATGCTCGAATTCTTGATTCAGCTTGTCAATTTCTTTTGCTTGCAGACGTAAACGTTCTTTTGTTAAACCGTTTGCTACTTTTAAATATTGCGAGTGGTCTGTAATCGCCATGTATTCATAGCCTTTTGCGATACATGCCTCTGCCATTTCGCGAATAGAAAATGCGCCGTCACTCCATGTCGAGTGCATATGAAGGTCGCCTTTGATATCTTTTAACTCTACAAATTGCATACTTTCTTTATACGTATCAATCTCCGCTCCGGTTTCACGAATTTCTGGCGGAATGAGCGGAAGTTCAAAGTGCGCATAAAAAGCGGCCTCGTCTTCAAACGTTTTGACTTCTCCAGTTTCAATTGTTTCCACACCATATTCACTAATACGCTCTCCGCGTTCCTTCGCAAGCTGGCGCATGCGAATATTGTGATCTTTTGAGCCGGTGAAATGATGCAGCGTTGTGGCAAATTGGTCTGTTGTCACAAGCCGGAAGTCTACACTGATCTCAAAATCAAGGGCAAGAATGACAGATACCTTCGTATCACCGCTTGCGATAACGTCTTTGACATCATCAAGTGCAACGAGCTGCTCTCTGACTTGTTCAGGATCGCTGGTTGCAATGATATAATCTAGATCTTTGACGGTTTTCCGTGCACGTCTTAGACTGCCAGCTCTAGAAAAACGAAGAATACCCTTCATCTGTTCTAGCGCATGATCAATCCGCTCTGCCACATCTAATGCAAAGCCAATTGGCAGTCGTTCTGGCTGCTTTCCGGCCTCCTCAAGAGCAGCGAGAATCTTTTCTTCTGTTTTTTTACCGAAGCCTGCAAGCGCTTGTACTTTTTCCGCTTCACATGCTTCCTTTAATGACTGTGCATCATGGACGCCAAGCTCTTGGTAAAGCTTAGCAATCTTCTTCCCGCCAAGCCCTTGTAATTTTAAGAGCGGGACAAGTCCTTCAGGCACTTCCTTTTTTAATTGTTCAAGTGTTTCTGATTGTCCTTTTTCGATATACTCTGTGATCACAGCAAAGGTTCCTTTTCCAATGCCGGGTAATGCTAATAGATCATCTATTTGAGAAAGGCTGCGGTCGTCTTGTTCCAGTGCCGCTGCTGCTTTACGAAAGGCAGAAATTTTAAAAGGATTATCTCCTTTTAGTTCCATATATACTGCAATTGTTTCAAGAAGTTTGATAATATCTTTTTTATTCATCTCTCATCCTCCAGCCGCTTTGGCATCTTCCTATATAAATATACAAACTTTCCCTTCATCCTACAACTTTCTGTCATGGAATGAGAAAAAACTTCTCCAGGAAAGGAGAAGTTTTTAAACTCCATACGTCGACCATAGGTCTTTGACAAGACCGGACAGGTAAGGGGTGTTGTTTACGATCACATCTGCTAACATTGATTTGCTCATCATTGTTTGCAGCGCATCTACTGGAAGTAATGCAGCGACAAACAATAGAATAAACACAAATAAATAGGTTTCAAGAAATCCTAAAACACCGCCAAGCAGTTTGTTCACCTGTTTAATCACAGGTATACTTGCAATGGTTGTGAGCAATCCGCCAATGATGGCGAGCAGGATTTTGGTCAAGATAAACAGAATGATAAACGCAATGGTGTTATAATAAGCTGTTTCTAGATTCCCGCTAAAGAAAGCGAGCTGCGGTTGACCGCCGCTAAAATTAGGTGCCGGAATCCACGTAAGCTGTGGTGCCAGTGACTGATAAAACATAGAAGCCACTAATATAGAAACAACAAAGCTGATCAATTTAATAAATTGAAGAATAAACCCGCGTTTTAGACCGACAAGCGTTCCCATAAGAAGCAAAAACAAAATGATGATATCGATCACGGTAATTTCATTCCTTTTCTTTTAGCTGAATCTCTAATTTTTCGTATTGCTCTTTTAATTTCAAGTAGTCGTGGACGACATTGACTGCTGTCAGTACAGCTAATTTGTTTATATCAAGGTATGGATTTTTTTCATTTATTTCTCTCATTTTATCATCAACAATTGACGCAACATGCCGCATATGCATCTTCGTTTCTTGACCGATGATCGTATAGGACTGTCCGTATATCTCAACTGTTGTTTTCGTTTTACCGCCGTCAGACAACGTTTCTCCTCCATTCCACGAGAATCCTAGTCTCTATCATAACATGTTTAGACATTGAATGGAAAGACGAGCCCTTACCTGTTATGGTACACTTTAGAAATCAATGATATCAAGGTAAAAAGGAGTTATCCACTGTGCCCCAATCCGTTTTAAAAGCAACATCAGAAGACCTCAAAAAAATGAAGAGCGCGTATGCGCACCATTTAACAGACACTTTGCCGCCAGGCGCCCTCTTTCAAGCAAAAGTCCCTGGCTGTACGATTACAGCTTATCGATCTGGAAAAGTGCTCTTTCAAGGACAAAAGGCAGAAGCTGAAGCCAGTCAATTCAGCCATTTACAAGCAGCTGATACGAAAAGTCAAAAATCACCTGCTGTCACAAAATACAGTCCGCCGCCTGGCATTGCTTCCATGTCGGTCGTCGGTTCAGATGAAGTAGGTACAGGTGATTATTTCGGACCGATCACAGTCTGTGCGGCCTATGTTGATGCCAGCCAGCTTGCTTTAATGAAAGAGCTTGGCGTAAAAGACTCAAAAGGATTAAAGGACCCGCAAATTATCAACATTGCCAAGGATCTCATCAAAACCATTCCGTTCAGCCTTCTCGTTCTCCGAAATGAAAAGTACAATACGATGCAGGAAAAGGGCATGAGTCAAGGAAAAATGAAGGCACTGCTTCATAACCAAGTCATCACCTCTGTGCTAGAAAAACTGGAAGGACAGCAGCCTGAAGCCATTTTGATTGACCAATTTGCAGAACCAGGCATTTATTTCAAGCATCTTGCCGGGAAAAAAATCATTCGGGAACGGACGTATTTTAGTACAAAAGCAGAAGGCATCCATTTGTCAGTCGCTGCAGCTTCCATTATCGCAAGGTACGCCTTTTTAATTGAAATGGACAAATTATCACAGGCTGCAGGCTTTGACATCCCAAAAGGGGCCGGTCCTCATGTAGATAAGGCCGCCGCCAAGCTCATCAAGCTGCATGGTGAAGATGCTTTACGTCAATTTACAAAGCTGCATTTTGCCAACACACAAAAAGCGAAAAAAATGCTATAAAAAAAGCTAGAGCCCATGAGGCCCTAGCTTTTTTCCTTTAACCGCGTAAGACGGCTTGATACGTATCTTCTAGTGCTTTTAAAACTTTTGTGTGAACAGCGGTGACTTCTTCCTCGGTCAACGTTTGTTCAGGGTTTAAATATTGAAGAGAGAATGCAACAGATTTTTTGCCTTCTTCCATATGTTCCCCTTCGTACACATCAAATACAGATAGGTCTGTGAGTAGATGACCGCCTGCTTCATAGATGACACGCTCCAGCTGTCCGCTTGAGATATGCTGATCGACAACAAGTGCGATATCTCTTGTCACAGCAGGGAATCTCGTAATCGCTGTATATTTCATATCCTTCGTTTCAGATGTCATCACATCTGTTAAATCAAACTCGAAGACATACGTTTCTTTTAAATCCAATTCTTTTTCAACGACTGGATGCAGTGCGGCAACAAAGCCAATGACTTGACCATTTAAGTGAACATCTGCTGTTCGCCCTGGGTGAAGACCCTCACGCTCTGCTTGAACATATGTGATTTGGTCTGACACACCAAGCTTTTCAAACAATCCTTCAGCAATTCCTTTCGCTACATAAAAATCGACGGCTTTTTTCTCGCCCTGCCAAAGATTTTTATGCCATAAGCCTGTCAGCGCACCAGCGACATGTTCTTTTTCCACTGGCTTTGCCCCTTCAGCTTCTGCTAAGAAAACAGAGCCCGTTTCATAAAATCCAAATGAATCAGCTTGTCTTGCCAAGTTATATGCTACAGAATCAAGTAAGTTTGGCAGAAGACTTTGTCTTAACACACTGCGTTCCTCACTCATTGGCAGAGAAAGTCTCGTTTCATAAGCTGGATGCAGGGCAAAAGCTGTGGACTTATGCTGATTTGTCAATGAATACGTAATCGCTTGAGAAAGTCCTGCGCCCTCTAAGAAACGTCTTACCTTTCTGCGCTTTACTTGGTATGGGGTGAGACCGCCAACAGTGCCGGCTGTCGCAGGCAGTGTAGATGGAATATTATCGTAGCCGTATAATCTTGCGACTTCTTCAATGAGGTCTTCTTCAATCGTAATATCCATTCTGCGAGAAGGAACTGTTACGACAAGAACATCATTTGATTCGCCCACTGTAAAGCCTAATTTGTTGAAAATCTGAATCATATCTTCTTTTGAAATGCTCATTCCAAGCACCTTGTTCACACGCTCAGTTGATACGTGGATGACATTCATACTTGCTTCAAGGTGATTTTCCTCAACTGTACCGCTTAGCACTTCACCGCCTGCATACATGCTGATCAATTGAGCTGCTCTTTCTGCTGCCGGTTTCGTACGCTGCGGATCGAGGCCTTTTTCAAATCGTGTGCTTGATTCACTGCGAAGCCCTAAGTCTCTAGATGCTTGACGGACTGTTTGACCGTTGAAATATGCCGCTTCTAAAAGAATCGTCGTCGTCTCATCCCGTACCTCTGATTCGAAGCCGCCCATGACGCCTGCTACCGCGTGCGCTTTCGTTCCATTCGTGATGACAAGATGCTTTGATGACAATGTACGCTCTTGCTCATCGAGTGTTTGAATGATTTCGCTGTCAGACGCTTTACGAACGACCACCTGCTTTGAACCAAAGCGGTCATAATCAAAGGCATGAAGCGGCTGGCCGTATTCAAGCAGTACAAAGTTTGTAATATCCACAACGTTGTTAATTGGACGGATGCCTGCATTCATCAATCTTGTTTGCATCCAAAGCGGTGCTGGTCCAACCTTTACATTTTTAATGATCTTTGCTGCATAAAGTGGATTCGCTTCTTGATCCTCAATTTTAACAGAAATATAGTCTGCTGCTTTTTCGGAAGAAGTGTCATGTGCTGTATCAGGAAGCTTGATATCTCTTCCTAAAATGGCGGCAACCTCATAAGCCACACCCAGCATATTCAGGGCATCGGCACGGTTTGGTGTTAAGCCAAGCTCAAGTACCGCATCATCTAATTGAAGTGCTTGAAGAGCATCATCCCCTGGTTTCACGTCATTCGGAAAAACAAAAATCCCTTCTGCATATTCCTTTGGTACGAGCTTGCTCTCTACGCCTAATTCTTGCAGAGAACAAATCATGCCATGAGACTCTTCACCGCGCAGTTTTGCTTTTTTAATTTTAAAGTTGCCAGGAAGGACTGCGCCAACCGTTGCGACGGCCACATACTGTCCTTTCTCCACATTCGGAGCCCCGCAAATAATTTGCACCGGTGCGTCTTCGCCGATATCAACAAGACATTTGTTTAATTTATCCGCATTCGGATGCTGTTCACGTTCAATGACGTGTCCAACGACAACTCCTTTGATGCCTTCGCCTTTATATTCAACGGCTTCCACTTCAATTCCGCTTCTTGTGATTTTTTCTGCTAATTCAGCCGGCTTGATGCCTTCTAAATCGACATAGTCTTCTAACCATTTATATGAAACAAACATGTTGATTTCCTCCTCTTAGTCCTGCTTGAATTGCTTTGTGAATCTAATGTCATTTGTGTAGAAATGGCGAATATCATCAATGCCGTATTTCAGCATCGCGATCCGTTCCACACCCATTCCAAAAGCAAAGCCTTGGTAAGTCTCTGGATCAAATCCGCTCATTTTCAGGACATTCGGATGAACCATTCCTGCACCTAAAATCTCAATCCAGCCTGTTCCTTTACATACAGAGCAGCCCTTCCCGCCGCATTTAAAGCAAGACACATCGACTTCGACAGATGGTTCTGTGAAAGGGAAAAAGCTTGGACGCAGTCTAATTTCACGATCTTCCCCAAACATTTTTCTTGCGACTGTCTCCAGCGTTCCTTTTAGATCACTCATGCTAATATTGTGATCGACGACAAGCCCTTCAATTTGCATAAATTGATGTGAATGAGTCGCGTCATCACTGTCACGTCTATATACTTTACCAGGACAGACGATCTTCACAGGACCTTGTCCTTTATATTTCTCAAGTGTACGTGCTTGTACTGGTGATGTTTGTGTTCTCATCAGTGTATCTTCGGTAATATAGAAGCTGTCCTGCATATCACGTGCCGGATGCTCCTTTGGGAGATTCAATGCTTCAAAGTTATAATAATCCGTTTCCACTTCAGGACCTTCCTCAACGGTGTAGCCCATTCCGATAAATAAATCTTCAATATCTTCGACAACTATCGTTAATGGATGTCTTGCCCCCATTTTGATTGGACTTGCCGGCAAAGTAACATCGATCGTTTGAGAAGCAAGTTTTTTCTTCACTTCTTCTTTTTCCAGCTGTTCATTTTTTTCAGCAATGGCACTAGCAATCTGCTCTCTTACTTCGTTTGCAAGTGCACCCATTTTCGGTCTTTCTTCTGCGGAGAGCTTGCCCATTCCGCGAAGTACTTCTGTAATCGGTCCTTTTTTCCCTAAGTATTGAACACGAATGTCATTGACCTCTTTGAGCGAGCTAGCTGCTTCAACCTTCGCTATCGCCTCTGTTTCAAGCTGTTTTAACGTTTCTTGCATGAGTGTGATCCTCCTTTTGATATACAAAACCGCTCGGATAAACGGCTGTTTGGTCGTTTGAAGACAATAAAAAAACTCGTTCCTCCATAAAAGAAGGGACGAGTTGTGGTCGCGGTACCACCCTTGTTAAGCACAAATGCATGTGCGAATAAGCTTCATTGACATAACGGAATCAAACGAATCCGGTCCACCTTTACGCAAAGCCTGCGGTCCCGGTGACAACTCCAGAGGTGAATTCCTGTTTCAGCATTCCTTAAATGCACTTTCAGTCTACGATGCATTCTCCCTAAAAGGCCGCTTCTTGAAACAATCTTCCTCTATCATGGTTTTTAAAATATTAGTTTTATTATAGTGAAAATAAACGCATGTTGCAACATTATCCACGCAAATGATAAACAAGAACAGCGGCTGCAACAGCTACATTTAATGATTCTGCCTGCCCATACATTGGTACATATAAATTTTGGTCTGTCATTTGCAGAATCTCTGGGTCAATACCAGCCCCTTCATTTCCAACAATTAATGCAAACGGACCTTCTGCCGTTACGTTTTTATACTCTTTCGCATCTTTTAAGGCACTTCCGTATACAGGTATGCCTCGTTCTTTCAGCTCCGTGATCGCCTGTTGAAGAGTTTGCTTTAAGATAGGCAGGTGAAAATGAGACCCTTGTGCCGAACGGAGCGTTTTTCCGTTAAACGCATCAACTGTTCCTTCTCCTACGATCACGGCATCAAGGCCAGCGGCATCTGCTGTTCGAATGAGTGTGCCTAAATTCCCCGGGTCCTGTACTGCGTCTAATAAAAGAAGCCGTTCAACCTTCTTTTCTTCAAAAACAGGAACTGTACAGACTGCGGCAATGTGCTGAGGCGTTTCTGTTTCTGTCATGGCAGAAAAGGCCTCTTCGCTCAGTTCATAAAGCTCAATGTCTGGCTGGATATGAGAAGGAAGCATATCGGGCGAGGTGACCATTAATTCCTTCACGATCCCGCTCTTTAATGCTTCTTCGACTAAATGTATTCCCTCAACGAGAAACAGCCCCGTTTTCGTTCGTTCTTTTTTCGTATGGAGCTTCTTCCACTGTTTAATGTTTGTGTTTTTAGCTGATTCTATATATTTCAAGCGACGTTAACTCCTTTAATTATCATGAATTTATTATATCTCATGCACACTACATAATAAACCTGTCTTTGAGACAGAATAGGGCTATTACCATCAAAAAAGGAGTGTGGGCAATGGATTTTAATTTAAGAGGCGCAGTCATTCAAAACATTACTGGCCATAATCAAGAACAGCTTGAGCATACGATTTTAGATGCTATTCAAAGTGGCGAGGAAAAAATGTTGCCAGGCCTTGGCGTGTTGTTCGAAGTGCTATGGCAAGAAGCATCAGAAAACGAGAAAAATGAGATCCTTGAAACATTAGAACAAGGCTTAAAGCCTCAGCAGCAGCAATAAAAGAAGCCGGTTTGCTTATAAAAGCAAGCCGGCCTTTTTCATTTAGCCAGTGATAGGCGTTTCCATTCGAAGCGCTGGATCACGCCAGATTTCAACCCATTTTTTCATCGCAAACACAATAATCACAAATCCTAAGATCAGCATAATGATCGAAAGCACCGCATTCAGCACGCTGTAACCGGATGCTTCAGGATTGAGATATACATTCGCTACCATCCAATAGCCTGCATAATTCACCGTCACATATAAGTAAGCAAGCGGAATTAAACAAGTCAGCATATATCGCCTTTTATCTGCAATTTTTAATACAACGGTTGCCCCAATGATTAAACCAACCGAGGCCATTAACTGATTTGAAACCCCAAACAGCGCCCAAATAGACCCGATGTCTCCTGAATAAAGTAAGTATCCCCACATAAAACAAGCAAGCGCACTTGCAAACACCGAACCAGGTACCCAGTCAGTTCGTTTAAGCGGTTTATATGCTTCACCTAAGAAGTCTTGAATCAAGTAGCGTGCCACACGTGTCCCCGCATCAATAGCAGTTAAAATAAAGACAGCCTCAAACATAATGACGAACTGGAAGAAGTAAGAAGCCAAATGACTAAAGAACGGAATCCCCGTAAAGATATACGCCATCCCTACCGCCAATGTCACGGCACCACCCGTTCTTCCTTCTAAGTCAAGGCCGATTTCCTTACTCAGCTGTGGAAGGTTTTCGACACTCATACCGAGTGTTCGGAACACTTCTGGTGTACTGTTTATCGCAAAATAATCTCCTGGATGCAGGGCCGTAGCCGCAATTAAAGCCATAATCCCAACTAAGCATTCCACAAGCATTGCGCCAAACGCAACAGGCTTCATATCACTCCAGCGGTCCAGCATCTTAGGCGTTGTCCCAGAACCAACAAATGCGTGGAAACCAGAGATCGCACCGCAAGCAATGGTAATCGAAATAAATGGCCAGACAGGACCAGCTAATACAGGTCCTCCTCCATTCACAAACTCTGTAAACGCCGGGAATTGAATGGACGGATTCACGACAAAGATTCCAGCAATCAGCGCAATGAATACACCAATTTTCATAAAACTACTTAAATAGTCCCTCGGTGCAAGCAGCAGCCAAACTGGCAGAGCCGCAGCAAAAAAGGCATAGATCGGCAGGGCAAGAGCAAGCGTTTTTGTATCAAGTGTTAAAAAATCACCTAGTGCCGTTCCTTGAATATTTGGCCCAAGGAATACACCGAACATCAGCAAAATAAATCCTGCAGATGTCGCCAGCTTTAAATTGCCTGTTTTTTTATAATACAGACCAACCCCCATTGCAATCGGAATCGTGATTCCAACTGCAAATGTCCCCCAAGGGTTACGTTCTAAAGCATGAAGCACAACCATAGACAAACCTGCCATTGTGATGGTAATAATAAACAGCATCGCAAGCCCTGTACAAAAACCAGCAACAGGTCCCAGCTCTTCCTTCGCTACCTCTGATAATGATTTCCCCTTTTTTCGCATCGACGCAAATAAGACGACTAGATCATGTACAGCTCCGCCTATGACTGCACCAATTAAAAGCCAAAGGAGACCAGGTAAATATCCAAATTGAGCGGCTAAAATCGGACCCACTAACGGACCAGCAGCTGCAATCGCAGCAAAGTGATGCCCAAATGTAACCCATTTATTTGTCGGCACATAATCTTTCCCGTCCTCTAGCGTGTGAGCCGGTGTAGGATGATCATCTGTGACCTTTAATACCTTGACCATCATAAATGTGCCATAAAGACGATAGGCAATCGCTAAAATACACATAGATCCTATTACAATTGTAACCGCATTCATTTAACCATCCCCTTTGTATAAACAATTTGTTACAAATATAACATAAATTGATTGATTTTTCTTTCTTTTAAAACCAAGTTGACAAATAAGAATAATATGTTTATTCTTAAGGTAGCTTCACCTACTTCCATAAACTCTCTTTTGACAGGGCATTCTATGGCTCTGTCCTTTTTATTGCTTTCATCTTACAAAAATAAACGCTCGATCACATGTGCCTTATTCACTAGGAAATACACTCTCCTTTTACCAAAAATAGTTCTTTTGACTCACCTTGAAAACACCGTTCATTTCCTGGGAAATTCATTAAAAAAAGCCTTTCCCCTGTACTGAGGAAAGGCTTTCTTACTTAAGAACCGTACGTAATCTGTTCAACGGTTTTTTGATCAAGTCTTTTGATCACTTCTGTTAAAAGCTTCACTGCATTTTCATAATCATCTCGGTGAATCATTGCGGCATGGGTATGAATATATCTGCTCGGAATCCCGATAGATAGTGATGGAACTCCATGACCTGTTAAATGAATACCGCCAGCATCTGTCCCGCCGCCAGGCATTGAGTCATATTGATAAGGAATGTTCAGCTCATCAGCTGTTTGGACAACAAAATCACGAAGTCCTTTATGAGAGACCATTGAAGCATCAAATACAACAATCGTTGGGCCTTTGCCAAGTTTGCTAGTTGCTTCTTTCTCAGTGATGCCCGGAGTATCTCCTGCTACACCTACATCAATGGCAAATCCAATATCAGGCTGAATCGTAGCCGCTGCTGTTTTAGCTCCGCGCAGGCCTACTTCCTCTTGGACAGTTGCGACGCTGTAAGCAATATTCTCATGCTGAGCATTATGCAAATTTTTCATGACATCAATGGCGACTGCACAGCCAATGCGGTTGTCCCATGCTTTTGCAAGGAGCATTTTTTCATCATTCATGACTGTAAATTCAAAGTAAGGAACGATTTGATCTCCAGGCAGCACGCCCCACTCCATTGCCTGTTCTTTGCTTGACGCCCCAATATCAATAAACATATCCGTAATCTCAATTGACTTTTTACGAGCTTCAGGTGACAAGACGTGTGGTGGCTTTGAACCAATTACCCCTGTGATCTCTCCCTTTTTCGTCACAATGGTGACACGCTGGGCGAGCATGACCTGTGACCACCAGCCGCCGACTGTTTGAAAACGAATGTAGCCTTTGTCATCAATTTTTGTCACCATGAATCCTACTTCATCTAAGTGACCTGCGAGCATAATTTTAGGTCCGTTAGCATTTCCTTCCTTTTTAGCGATCAAGCTGCCAAGGCGGTCTGTAGAGACTTCATCTGCATATGATTCTATGTATGTCTGCATGACTTTTTTGACATCACGTTCATTTCCTGGAATCCCTTTTGCATCCGTTAGGTCTTTCAGCATAGTTAATGTTTGATCGAGCTTTGTCATTCCATTTATCCTCCTTTATCTTCATGGTGCATTCTTATTATACAAAACCTCTTTCGTTCAATACGATCTTTTTATGAATATTTTTTCGTTTTACGAAATATTTTTTTAAAAAAAGTTGAAACCTTTTGGCGTTTTCATTCGTAGTACATCAGATAACGGTATTGGAGGTGCATCCTGTCATGTTTGTAATCCTCATGAGACTAGCTCTTGTTGCACTGCTTGTCTACATCTTCTACATGGCGGTAAAATTCTTCTCAAATCCGAGAAGAAAGCTGAAACAAGCACAATTAAAAGAAGGCTTTTATTTTATGGACGAACAGCAAAATGCGCGCAAAAATTTTAATTTCGTCTATAAAGGTGTCTTGTTTGAAGGGGAGAAGCATGTTCCTTCTAAGGATCATCCTCTGTTTGTCCACTCCATTTACGTTTGGACGGAGTCACCTGAGAAGCTGAGTGAATTTACATTAGAAGACTTTGAAAAACTGGAGGAAAACATTATCGAGCGTTATCCTCAAACAAAAATTGATTGGGATCAGCCCATCAAAAAAATCAAACAAAAAAAAGGAGCAGACACGCCGTCTTAATGGCGTCTGCTCCTTTTTCAAATAACTTGGATATATCCCAATAGGATCAACTGCAAAATAATTAATAAAGGCATGCCGATTTGAAAGGCGGGATGCTTTGTTTTATGCCGGAAATACTGCATTCCTAGATACGATCCGGCAGCGCCAAAAAGAACCGCAGCACTCCATAAATGTGCCTCTGAAATTCTCCATTTATGTGCTTTGGCCCGGCGTTTGTCTTCACCCATGAGAAAAAAGCCGTAGCCATTCACCAAAATAAGCAGCAGGATCAAAGCCATATTCATTCATTTCACCTCACATGATGAGAAAAAAAGATCACCCCTCGAAGGAATGATCTTTTATAAAACTTACTTGTCTAGTTGTGCTTTTGCAGCATCAGCAAGCTGATTGAATGCATTTAGGTCATTCACAGCAAGGTCAGCAAGCATTTTGCGGTTTACTTCGATACCAGAAAGCTTTAAGCCATGCATTAAACGGCTGTAAGAAAGACCGTTCATACGAGCTGCAGCGTTGATACGAGTGATCCATAGTTTACGGAAGTCACGTTTTTTCTGACGACGGTCACGGAAAGCGTAGTTTCCAGATTTCATCACCTGTTGGTTTGCTACTTTGTATAATCTATGTTTTGAACCGAAATAACCTTTTGCTAATTTAAGAACCTTTTTACGACGCTGACGCGACACAGTTCCGCCTTTTACTCTTGGCATTGTAATTCCCTCCTATGATTCCTATTCCAAATTACTTGATGTTTGCAAGTTGTTGTTTGATACGTTTGAAATCTCCAGCACTTACGATTGCGCTCTTACGCAATTTACGTTTTTGCTTTGTAGATTTGTTAGCGAACAAGTGACTTGTGTACGCATGAGAACGTTTAAGTTTACCAGAACCTGTTTTTTTGAAACGTTTAGCAGATCCGCGGTGAGTTTTCATTTTTGGCATTGGATGTTTCCTCCCTCTGTTACTTTACTTTTCGACTTTTGGTGCAAGCATGAGGAACATGCTGCGTCCGTCCATCTTAGGTTTTGTTTCTACTGTTGCTACTTCAGCGCAAGCTTCAGAGAAACGGTCTAACACGCGCTGTCCGATTTCTTTATGCGTAATCGCACGGCCTTTAAAGCGGATAGAAGCTTTCACTTTATCTCCCTTTTCAAGGAATTTGATTGCATTACGGAGCTTCGTGTTAAAATCATGTTCATCGATTGTCGGGCTCAACCGAACTTCTTTTAAGCTAATGATTTTTTGATTCTTACGTGCCTCTTTTTCCTTCTTCTGCTGTTCGAATCGGAACTTACCATAGTCCATGATTCGGCAAACAGGTGGTTTTGCATTTGCAGCAACTAACACAAGGTCAAGATTAGCTTTAGCAGCAATTTCCAGAGCTTCCTGGCGGGTTTTAATCCCAAGCTGATCGCCATTTTGTCCGATCAAACGAACTTCACGCGCACGAATACCTTCATTAACTAATTGATCTTTGCTAATAGTGAGCCACCTCCATGAGATTTTGAATTGAGTTCACAATTCATTTTGACCATTTCGTTGTATGTTTTACAGGCAAACAAAAAGTGTGGGCATATAAAACACCCACACTGCGAACATTTGCATGAAAAAATAAATGTACGGTCAACCTGTCAACTACAAACATGTGTCAATCAGGTGAGAAGCGGGTGCTTCTGCTTGTGATATCTATTCAATTCGTTAACTATTCTACACAATTTTCATTTGTCCGTCAAGTAACCGAACTCTTGAAACAACTTTTTCAGTTTAACATGATGAGACGAATTGGGCAAGACTTTTTCACACCATGACGCCATCAAAGAATCAACTGCATAAAGATTGGGATGACGATAACGGTCACAACTCCTACGACTACAACGGCGATACTTGCCATCGCTGCTTCTACTTCTCCCATCTCAATTCCAACAGAAACCCCAAGCGCATGTCCTGATGTACCAAGTGCAAGACCTTTTGCCACTGGGTTTTTAATGCGAAACAATTTTAAGAAGAAAGCACCTAGTGCATAGACAATGACAGCATTAAATATGACCGCAAAGGCTGTGATATCTGCGATTCCGCCAATATCCTTTGCAATTGGAAGAGCAATCGCTGTTGTCGCTGCTTGTGGAAGCATGCTTTTCATCACAGCCGCATCTAAATGAATTCCTTTTGCTACGAGATATACGATCGTAATAGAACAAAGTGAACCTACAAAAATAGCAGATAAAATTTGCCACCAATATTTTTTAAGCAAAGCTCTCTGCTTATAAAGCGGGATAGCGAAAGCAATCGTGGCAGGCTCTAAGAAAAATTTGATAATCTTGCCGCCCTCATTATAATCTGCGTAGGAAAAACCGCCAACTTTCAAAAATAAAATGCCTAGTACCATCGCCACAAACAGCGGGGTGAACAAGAAGAAGCCTTTTGATTTTTTAAATAAGAATGTCCCTATTCCAAAAGCGACCAATGAGACAACAATGCCAAAATAAGGGCTCATCGTACTTGTACCCATTTTGCATCTCTCCTTTAATGCGTACTTGAAGCTGGTTTATTTGAATGAGAAGGAGCAGATTGACTCTCCTTTGTCTCTTTACGTTTCTGCGGTCTTTCTGATAATTGCATGAGAAGCTGCGAAAACAGCCCTGTCGCTGCAAGTAGCATAATGGTTGCAATGATAATGACACCGACGACTTGCACACCCACTTCTTGCATGACACCTAATGATTGAATAACTGATATCCCAGAGGGAACAAACAGAAAGCTAATGAGTCCTGTCAATGATGTACCTAATTGCTCCACCTGCTCTAGTTTGACGATTTTCGTTGTTAACAAAACAAATAATAGAACCAAACCAATGACGGATGCGGGCATCGGAATCGGTAAATACATTGAAATGAGATTAGAAACGAACATTACGGTTGCAAAAATAAATGCTTGAGATAGAAACCCATATACTTTCGTGGCACTCATGCCCCTTCACCTCTTTCTTCGACTGCCATCAGTATAAGCCATGAAATAAACAAATGAAGCGTTTACAATGAAACTCGCTGGATTCAATGACTGAAATGCAAAAAACGAGTATTGAAATACAAACAAAAAAAGCCCTCCTACTCTAGCAGGAGCGACTTCTTTAATTCTTTCGCATATGTACGGCTGACAGGAATGATGGACCCGTCTGTCATATGCAGATTATACGTCGAATTAAACCACGGCTGTACTTCTTTCATATGAGAGGTATTCACGATATAGCTGCGATGGACCCTCATAAAGTAAGCCTCAGGAAGTTTCTTTTCAATGACCACAAGCGGTTCTGAGACCTCATACATATGATGCTTTGTTTTCACGACCTTTTTCCCCTCGCTGAGTCCTACATACATGATCTCTTCAATTTGCAGGATCACAATTGAGTCATCGACTGAGATCGCTAATTTTTGCTGGTGGGGCGCTTTCTCATCTGACAGCTGGTGCTCTTGCGTCTCAACAGATTTCCATTTTTTAAACTTCTGGATGGTCTGGAGCAGCCGCTCTTCATCAATTGGTTTTGTTAAGTAATCAAGCGCACTTACCTCAAACGCCTTCAGCGCATATTGATCAAAGGCTGTCGCAAATACAACCGCTGGCGGATCAGACATCCGGTTGAGCCTTTTGGCAATATCAAATCCGTTCTCACCAGATAAATCAATGTCTAAAAAGAGCAGATCCGGCTTATGGTCGACCATCCGGTCAAAAGCAGATTCTATATTTTCTGCTTCCTCTATTTGAACATCCTCTTTCGTTCTTCGTAATAAGTATTTTAATTCATCTCTTGCTAACACTTCATCATCTACGATTAATACCTTCATCAATGAGAATCATCCTTTTTTACATAGTCCATCGGAATGCGAAATGAGATGTCAGTGCCTTGGTCACTATGAATGGATAAAGCGGCTTGTCTGCCAAAAATTCCTCTTAACCGCTGATCTAAATTAAAAAGGGCTGTCCCAGTTCCTTCTAGTGATTCGACAGGCGCTTTTAATAGCTGAGCCATCTTATCATCTTCAATCCCCTGTCCATTATCTGTCACTTTCATATAAACATGCCCATCTTTCATCAAAGCGGATACGATGACTTCACAATTCGTTTGATGTTTAGGAAAAGCATGTCTCACTGCATTTTCAACAAGCACCTGAAGCACAAAGGGCGGAATCATCACCTGCTCCAGCTCCTTTTCAATTTGAAAGGTCACATGGTACTTATTTGGAAACCTTGCTTGTTCAAGTGATAAATATGCCTCCACATGCTGAATTTCTTTATGCATTGGAATCAGCAGCTGGCGGGCACCTTGCATATTTGAACGAAAATAAATACTTAGCTGCAGCAGCAGCTTCCTTGCCATCTCCACATTGGTTCTGCATAAAACAGAGATGGTATTAATGGCGTTAAATAAAAAGTGCGGGTTCACTTGTGCTTGAAGTGCTTTGATCTCTGCATCTTTTAGCAGGCGGCTTTGCGTTTCCGCCTCCCCAAGCTCAAGCTGTGTGGAAAACAGCATCGCCAAACCTTCTGCAAGCTCCTCTTCCACCCTGCTTAATCCGACCGGAGAATTGAAATACATTTTTAACGTTCCAATCGTTTGGCCGTTAGAAGTGAGCGGCAGCACGATTGCGGCTTCAAGAGGGCAATGGGCGACTGAACAATTGATTTCGTCCTTCGAATGTGCCTTCATAATCTTGCCGCTCATCAATACTTGTTTCGACAGCCCTGTAATTAGGCTTTTAGATGGAATATGATGATCTGTTCCATCTCCGACATGCGCTAAAATCTTTTCTGTGTCTGTTAAGGAGACCGCATCTGTTTCAGTCAACCGATGAATGATCTCCGCCACACTTTTACATGACTGTTCATTTAACCCTTGGCGGAAAAAAGGCAGTGTTTGATCGGCGATCGAAAATACACGATGTGTCTGCATCGCTTTTGCCTGCTCTTCTTGCCGAATGACTGACTGTAAAATAGATAAAAAGATAAAGCTGCCGATTCCATTCACAAAGATCATCGGCAAAGCGATGATACTGACAAGCCCCCATGCATCCGCAAATGGCTTTGCAAACAGAAGGATAATGATCATCTGTAATGATTCCATCGCCACACCAAAAAGAGCTGCTTGGCGAGGTGTGACCATTCGATTCCTCCGCTTAAATCTGCTGCCGACATAGCCTGCAATGACACCCGCTAAAATGGAAGAAATCGCACAGCTGAGCGCCGTGCTTCCTCCTAGGGAATAGCGATGAATTCCAGCTAAAAGCCCTGCGCCAATCCCTACAAACGGCCCCCCGATCAAACCACCTATTTCGATCCCCATAATTCTCGTATTGGCGATAGAGCTTGACGAGCCAAGATGATAAGAAAACTCATGATTCATGACAATTTGCTGTTGGATTTCAATTCCTGTGTAATTGCTGATAATACTAAAAGAAGCAAAAATGAAGACAAGGATTGCCTTTTTCCGAAACCCTTGATTATGTAGCAATAGATTGCGAAAGCCCTTCACATGAGCAAGCACAAATCCTAAAATAACGATGATCCCCACACGCTCAATCATCATAATAATTAAATGAAGCAAACCAGCCACCTCGAATGATGTATGTCATATCTACTGTCTTTCTATTCTATCATGTGCGGTCAATGATCAAAGATCTCTCAAATCTTTTCTTTATCGCCCCCTTCTTCTATTGTAAAATGAACATGAGCCTGACACTTGCAATTGAAGGTAACACATACATAACAAGGGAGAAGATCATGAAAGCCGTATTTTTCGATTTAGATGATACTTTGCTTTGGGACGAAAAAAGCATTCACACAACTTTTCAGGAAACTTGCCGGGAAGCGGAAAAGAAATATGGACTTGATCCAGAATCGTTTGAACAGATTGTACGTGAAGAAGCTAGAAAGCTGTACTCTTCCTATGAAACATATGATTATACTGTCATGATCGGCATTAATCCTTTCGAAGGACTATGGTCCAATTTTAGTGAACCGATTAGCGAAGGCTTTCAGAAGCTGAACGCCATTGCACCAGAGTATCGTAAAAACGCTTGGACCAACGGCTTAAAGACAGCGGGAATTGACGATGAGGCATTTGGACAATATTTGGCTGATTTCTTTGCAGCAGAACGCAGAAAACGCCCATATGTCTATGAAGAAACATACCCTGTTTTAAACCGCCTGAAAGGCAGCTACGAATTGCTCCTTTTAACAAACGGAGATCCTAGCCTTCAAAAGGAAAAACTGGCAGGTGTTCCTGAGCTTGCCCCTTATTTTAACGAAATTGTGATTTCAGGAGATTATGGAAAAGGCAAACCCGATCCTGGTATCTTTGAGCATTGCCTTGAGCTGTTAAACTTAACAAAAGACGAAGTGATCATGGTTGGAGATAATCCAAAAACAGATATTCTCGGCGCATCTCGCGTTGGTATCCAAACGGTTTGGATCAATCGCCATGACAAGAAAAATGAAACAGATGTGATGCCTGATTACGAAATCAAAGACTTACATGAATTGTTTGATATATTAAAATAGAACAAAAAACACCCTTCTCCTGACGAGATTGGGTGTTTTTGTATTCTTAGAGCTAAATGATTGCCGCTAGACTTTGCGCTTGCCGGTCTAAGCCGCGTGCTGCTTCTCCTACAATAATGAATTCCTCACTTGCCTGCTTTACAAGATCCCGGTTAGTAAACACGGTTGTCTTTGCCCGGCTTGTTCCGCTGCTGACTTTCTCTACTTCTGCATGGATCGCCTTCACATATTGATCTACCTTGACGATCGCTTCTTTTGAATTTGTCGCTAGCTTTCGAATTTCTGCTGCCACTACACTAAAGCCATTTCCATAGGAACCCGCATGTGCCGCTTCTATTGCCGCATTTAAGGCGAGCAGCTGGGTTTGTGAAGAAATGCTGTTAATGCTTGCAGCAATGGAGCTGATGGACTCTACCTGCTCGGTTAATCCTTTTAGCAAGCTCATATTTTGATCGGTTTCGTTTGCTATATGATCAAAGGAGGCATTGACACTTTGACTATGCTGAATGCCAACTTCTGCTCGTTCCATTAATTTTGCAGACATCTCCTTTAAGTCTTCTACGACTTGCTTCATTGTATGTTCTCTCTCCGTAATATCTGTTGCCACTTTCACAACACCCACTACAGTTCCTTCTTCATCTTGAACAGGTGAATATGTCGCTTCAAGCCATAAGGTGCTGCCGTTTTTTGTGATCCGCTGCACTTTTTCCTGAAAGACTTGACCTTCTCTCAAACGCTTCCAAAACATGTGATAGCTCGTGTGTTCGGTAATATGCGGAGGACAGAACTGTCTATGTTTAAGACCGATCATCTCTTCTTTAGAATATCCCATGGCTTTTGCAAAAATATCGTTCACCCATAGAACTTCACCTGTCACATTAAATTCAATCATTGCCAGCGAGTGCTCTAATGCACGAAGAACAGCTGATTGCTTCAATACATGTGACGATAAATTGTTTGTTGTTTGCATCATCGCTTTCATTCCCCCAATTTGTCTCGAACCAATAGTACATACTTACCCTTACTTTTGTACTATCTAAACGTCTCTTTTGAGGAATTGGATCACTAGTGGAGGTGTTCTCCAAAAAGAAAAAGCCAGTGACCTAAAGAGAATCACTGGCTTTGCTTATTATTTCTTTGCTTCTGCTACTGCATGTTTCACAAAGGCTTCAAGATCCATTGTTTCTGAATCTTGTTCCCCGTATTTTCTTACATTGACAGCGCCATTTTCTGCTTCTTGATCTCCGACGACAAGCATGTACGGAATCTTTTGCATTTGCGCTTCTCTAATTTTGTACCCAATTTTTTCATCGCGGCTGTCAAGCTCTACACGAAGACCTTCAAGCTGCAAACGTTCTTGTACTTTTTTCGCATAGTCTAAATGAACAGACGGTGAAACTGGGATGACTTGGAATTGTACAGGTGCCAGCCATGTTGGAAGGGCTCCTTTGTACTCTTCAATTAAGAAGGCAACAAAGCGTTCCATTGTAGAAACAACGCCTCTATGAATGACGACTGGACGATGGTGCTTTCCATCTTCTCCGATATATGTGAGATCAAAGCGTTCTGGAAGTAAGAAATCAAGCTGTACAGTGGATAATGTCTCTTCTTTTCCAAGAGCTGTCTTCACTTGTACATCAAGCTTCGGCCCATAAAATGCCGCTTCGCCTTCTGCTTCATAGTAGTCGTGACCAAGCTCGTCCATTGCATCCTTCAGCATCGATTGTGCTTTATTCCACATCGCATCGTCATCGAAATACTTCTCAGTATCTTCTGGATCACGATAAGATAAGCGGAATGTGTAGTCATTCAAGCCAAAGTCTTGATACACTTCTTCAATTAAGCGAACTGTACGGATGAACTCGTCTTTGATTTGATCTGGACGAACAAAGATGTGTGCATCGTTTAATGTCATACCGCGAACACGCTGAAGGCCGGATAAAGCACCTGACATTTCATAGCGGTGCATTGTACCAAGCTCTGCAATACGAATTGGCAATTCGCGATAGCTGTGCGGCTCGTTTTTGTAAATCATCATATGATGCGGACAGTTCATCGGACGAAGAACAAGATCTTCGTTGTCCATTTCCATTACTGGGAACATGTCTTCTTGATAATGCGCCCAGTGTCCTGATGTTTTATACAATTCAACACTCGCAAGAACTGGTGTGTACACATGTTCATAGCCAAGACGCACTTCTTTATCGACAATGTAACGCTCAATGACGCGGCGGATTGTAGCGCCTTTTGGCAGCCAAAGCGGAAGACCTTGACCAACCTTTTGGGAATTCGCAAACAGTTTCAGCTCTTTTCCAAGCTTACGGTGATCGCGTTCTTTCGCTTCTTCCAGCAGACGTAAGTGCTCATTTAAATCTTCTTTGCTGAAGAAAGCTGTTCCGTAAATACGCTGAAGCATTTGGTTGTTACTGTCACCTCTCCAGTATGCACCGGCAAGGCTTAACAGTTTAAACTCTTTGATTTTCCCTGTAGACGGCAAGTGAATCCCGCGGCAGAGGTCAAAGAATTCACCCTGCTCATAAATCGTCACAGCTTCACCTTCTGGAATCGCCTCTAACAGTTCAAGCTTCAATTCATCACCAATCGCTTCAAAGCGTTTTTTCGCTTCTTCTCTTGATACTTCAATTCGCTCAATTGGCAGATTGCTGTTAATGATTTTCTTCATTTCTTTTTCAATCTTTGGTAAGTCTTCAGGTGTGATGGCAACATCAATATCCACATCGTAGTAGAAACCATTTTCGATGACAGGACCTACGCCAAACTGAACGTGATGCTCTTTTCCATACAGGCGTTTGATCGCCTGCGCTAGCAAATGTGCTGTGCTGTGGCGCATAATATCGAGTGCTTCTTCACTTTTATCTGTGATGATCTCGATTGTTCCACTTTCTAATAGCGGCGTACGTAGATCTATTTCTTTACCGTTCAATTTACCGGCAAGTGCTTTTTTCTTTAGGCCCGGGCTAATTGATGCCGCGATGTCTTCTGTTGTAGCTGTTTTGTCAAACTCCTTGACTGCTCCATCTGGAAATGTAAGTTGAATTTGTTCTGACATCTCTGGTCACTCCTTTTTTTGGCAATATAAAAACCCCGCCCCCTGGAAAGGGACGAGGTTGAATAAACGGAATCGTGGTTCCACCCTTTTTCCCGTACTTGCAGCTTGCTTTTTCATAAGCAAATACGGCTTGTGTTTCGATAACGGGAATTCCCGTCAGCCATTACTAAAAAGTTCACAGCTGATGTTCAAAGGTGGTAAAGCAAATGGTCCTCTGCTAGGAAGCTTTCAGCCGCGGCTTCCCTCTCTTTAAGCGGGTGTTCATTTGTTCATGTCCTTATCAATACGGTCTCTGTATGAAGTTACACCGTATTATAAAACGTTTTTTCGTGAAAATCAAGAAAGCTTTTCACTTTTCTTGTTGAAATGAGCATGTACAAATTGAACATTCTGCTCTTGGAATGAATGAGACGGGAACACCTCAACTCTTTCTTGAAAAATATTTTGAATGGTTTGCACCATCGAGTGACCTGTATCATTTGTAAATAGGTCAATTTTTTGCGGTGCAATGGAAACAAGCGGTGCAATCAGCTGCGAATCAATATACATTGGATGCTCTCTTACAAACTGTCTGTCTATGTATTGTTTTTGATCACGGTCAGAAGCGTAGCGAAATTCCCAAATCACCAGGCGGTCCTGATGCACAACATGTACTTTTTCGAGCCTAGGCTCTCTTGCCATCACATAGTCTCGAAGCGATTGAATGAAATTTTGATACTCCTGCTCCATTTTGTATTCTTCAATGGACACTTCAACATAGTTCTTCAGCCTTCGGTCATACTCTGACAGCCTAAATGTCATAAATGAACCAATTGAAAAAACACCTTGCTGTAAAGAAATCGCCTCAAGCTCCTTTTTTAAAAGGGCTTCTCTTGACGGGTCTTGCTGAATGCCGGGAATATCATCTAAGTCCCCATTCATGATACTGTGTGCGATGGAAAGAATTTGGTGCTGCTCTTCGGGATCTTTAAACAAATAGGTGTTTTCAAGGATGCTGCGCATGCGCTCATTTTCTTTGCATTCCAAAAAAAAGTGAACCAATAATGGCCGCACAATGTGCTCAAGTGCTTCTTCGGATTCCTTCGCCTCTATGAGAAGCCGGTCTTTCCCTTGTTGAATTGACATGTGATGCCGACTGTCCAAGTGTTCAGCAAGATGTAAAAAAGCGGCGGTATCATATTCATCTTCAAAGATTATTTCAAGCATGTTTGTCCCCCCTAACGACATCTGTTACATATATATGGGGGGAACATAAAAAATAGACGCCTAAAATAAATCAGGCATCTTTCTTTTTAAAATGAGTGGAACAGAGATAAAGATCAAATAAATCAAACAAACAACCGCTAAGGCAGCATAATTGCCGCTGACAAAGCTTGAGCCGAGAACATTTAACGCAATTGTACCCGGTATTAAGCCTAAAAAGGTGGCTGCCACAAATGCACGATAATTTGCACGTGAAGCAGCTGCCGCATAGCTGACAAAATCAAAGTGAATCGGTGCAATACGCAATAACAAAATATAAAGAAATCCATGCTCCTGTATGCGGGACGTCACCGCTTTCAGCTTCCGGCTGTTTGATTCCGTTTCCTTCTTTTTTGCACGAAAGGTTGAAGCAATCATGAAAGAGCCTGTTGCCCCGGCTGTCGCTCCAATGAGGGCATAAATCGTCCCAAGGACACTGCCGAATGCCAAACCTGCCGCCAAAGAAAAGACCGTAATCGGGACGAGAACAAACGGGCGGAAAAGAGATAGGAAAAGAAAAACAAAAGGAGCCAGCATCCCAAATTGAAGCACCCAATTCTTCACATCTTTCGGCGCCAGCTGAAGATGCTGTTTATTCAGCCACCACAGCGCAGCAGCAAGAATGCCAATCACAAGAAAAAGCAGCCATTTTCTTTTGTTCATTTCATTTGCTCCTCCTTCAGGTGACATACGCTTTTATAAATGACGGCGGTTTTCTCCTTCGAGCAAGACAGGCTCTGCTAAATAGAGAATCCGTTCCATTAAACGAGCGGCTTTGACCTCTTCTTTTTCCCCCCGCTGTGAGTACGTAAAGTGATGCTTCAGCTCGTTTGGTGAGAAATTAGAAGAGAAAAATGTCGGCAGCTGCTCTGCCATACGGTATTGTAAGATCGTACCGAGCAGTTCATCCCGCACCCAGCTTGTCATCGATTCTGCCCCAATATCATCAAGCATTAAAATAGGAGTGGATTTAACCATATTCAGCTTTTCTTCTAGCGTATGATCAGCTAATGAATTTTTTAACTCTCTTACAAATTCAGGCACGTAAACAAGGAGAGATGGGTATTCTTTCTCCGCTAGCTGCTGCGCAATAGCTGCTAGTATATACGTTTTTCCTACTCCAAACTTTCCGTGTAAATACAAGCCTTTTCCTTTTCCAGTCTCATCATAGCTTTGGAGGAATTGACCTACTTTTTGAATAACCTCTTGTCTTCCCACAACGTTCAGATCAGCGAACGTCGCTTGAAGGACATTTTGCGGAATATACATGCTTTTCATCAGTTCTTGCTGTTTCTTCTGTCTATCGAGCCGCAGCTTGACCAGGCAAGGGGAATATTCAATATCAATACTCTGACCTTTGATCACAAGCTTCGGGTGATACCCATCTAAAATGGCATTGACGTTTTCGTCATCTAAGCAGTAAGAGCAGCCCTTCGACTGCTGCACATATTCAAAGAGCCGGTTCAAGCTGCGATTGATCATGTCTTCATGTATCTCTTCTTGATGCTTCTGTAAAAAGGCCTTCACATCTTCATCAGACAACACACTTTCTTTAATCTGATTGTATCTCACGCGAAAATCTACTCGTCCTTTTAGCTGTTCAAATGAACGACCGATCGGTTTCATCCCATCTCACCTCACCTTAATGTGCATTGTACTTTTTCATATTTTTAAACTGATCTAACAGTTTTTCTTTTTCTCGTTCAAGGTCTTCTGTAGACAAATTGTCCGTTTGCTCTTTTGCCGGCTGTTCTTTTGTTTCGGTTTCTTTCATCCAGTCAGGCAGTTTCTCTTCCCGGACGACTTTTCCTGAACCATATGGGCTGCGCTGCTTTTTCTGCTGCGCCCACTCTGTCATTTGTCTGTTCTCTTCTTTGGCAATTTTCATGGCCGCAGCAACGGTTTTGATTTTCTTTCTCACCCAATGAGCGGCGATTTTTTGCATATATGTTTTCGACAGCTTCATATCTGTTTTGAGTAATGTATAGTAGATGAGAACATTCATGACACCTGGCTCTAGCTGCTGCTCGAGCATGATATCTTCGACAATTCTTAAGTCGGCATACGTTGGCTCAATGCCATCTGCCATGTCTTTTAGCAGCTCCCTAGGCGAAATATGATCCAGCTTTTCAATCAATTTTGCATCTGGAGTATCTGCCGCCGGCGTCTTTGAAGCATCTTGGCGCAAGTGTCTTGGCTGTTTTTGATCAATCAGTTTTGGCTGTTCGCCTCTGTATTCAATTTGGTACCAGTCTCTTGCTGCTTTTCTCAGCTCTTCTGTTGAGATCATTTGATCCGAACCGCATGCACCTGCTACAATATTTTGCATTTGAAGCGGGGTGATGCCGTATACAACAGCTAACTTCTTAATTGTTTCTTTTACCTGCTTTGTCAAAGCCTTTCTTGGAATCATCATGTCAGACATACCCGCTAATAATAGATCGAAATCAAAGGATTCGTCCGAGAGCGGTGCCGGCTGACTCGATCCAACGGTCACATATTCATAGCCTTGATCAAGCGATGACGCCTGATGAATTTCTTCTGTCATCTTGCGCTCGCCTGGCTGCAATACGTGAAACACTTCTTCAAACGACCGTGAAATATTCTTTGCTTCTGCAGGAACACCTGGATAAGAGAAATAATCGCGAAGCTGCATATATTTTGCTTTCTCTACACGATGGTACAGCAGAACATTCAGCATACCATCTTGGAAAAATTCATCTGGTCTTAGCGGTGGTACAAGCTCATATGTAAACAGTCTGCCTTCTTCCGTTTCCTGTTCATATGTGCGGAGTAAGCCGATCGCTTCAAGCTTTAAACGTTCCTCAAAAATATCATTTAAATTCGTTTGCAGCATGACCATGAGCTGCCGATGAGGTGCAGGTTTCCCCCACATACGATTTTGTTCCAGCTCTCCCCACAGCGTCATGTATAAGCTGAAAGCGGACATGCCAATAAGCGGCTGATATAAAAGAGTGATGAGCTGTCTATCGATGTCACCGAGCAATGAAGCGCTTTTGACGACATACGGATCGACGGCTAGCACTTCCTTCCAATGCTCTGTCATATGCTGATCCTCCCCATGAATTGCGATTGTTTCCATTGTACACTCTTTTTGCGTTTTACGCTTTACGCAGGAAAAAGAGCATGAAGAATCTCCAGCTCTTTTTAGCGTTCTTTCTTTAATAGATCTTTTAATTCATCAATAAAGACGTTGATGTCTTTAAACTGCCGGTAAACCGAGGCAAACCTGACGTAAGACACTTCATCAATTTTCGCCAGCTCGTCCATGACCATTTCACCTACAAGCTCGCTTTTCACTTCTGACATACCTTGATTGCGCAGTTCTTTTTCAATATTAAAGCAGACATCCTCCAGCTGCTTTAAAGCGACAGGACGCTTTTCACACGCTTTGATAAGTCCTCTCAGCATTTTTTCGCGGCTGAATTCTTCTCGAATCCCTTCTTTTTTCACCACAATCAGCGGTAATTCTTCTAATTTTTCAAACGTCGTAAAGCGATATTGGCAGCTTTCGCACTCTCTTCTACGACGGATGGATTTCCCTTCATCTACTGGTCTTGAATCAAGCACCCTTGTGCCAAGGTGCTGACATGTGGGACATTTCATTTCATCAGCTCCGATCTATTCTTGGAAGTTGTTTGTCTAGTTCATCATAAAGGGACAGAACGGTCTTTTGACTATAGCCGAAATCTGTTGGCAGGGCCGTTTCTGTTGTTACATTAAAATCGACAGCTGTTTCAAAAGGACGAATTGAAATGACAGTCGCCACGAGAAAGGCTTTTTTCGGCAATCGTATGTTTGCGCTGATTTCACCTCGTTCTGCTGAAACAGATGTCACTTGATAGGAATCGCTTCGGGAAAGCATAGCTTCCAACGCTTGAAAAACTTGTGCATTCGTCGATTTGTAGTAATGGCTTTTCAGTTCTGACACTGGATGCTCGTCAGATGTTTCTGTATGGTTTGACATGAACCGTTTAAACTTTTGCCTTAAAGTCATACACGTATCCCCTTTGCCATAATGCCTCTTTCTTTATTTTATAAAAAAAACCTTTGTTTTCCTAGAACAAAAGTATAGGCAAGCTGGGGAATGTTGGATTTTTTATTAAATAAATATAAAAAGGAGCATAACACAAAGGCATTCAATGCTTTTGGCCAGCTCCCATTGCAATCTTTTTTATGTTTACAGTGCTTTGGCTTGTGCCTGTTTTACTTGTACAGGTCCCATGCCTCGAGGAATTTCGATGTTTTCTCTTGTTTCAGCACCTAATTCATCTCCGATATGATCTGCTGCAATATTCGGATCTAGGTCGCCGCAAGTATAAACATCTATGCTCGCATAACCATGTTCAGGAAAGCTGTGAATTGTCAGATGAGATTCAGAAATAATGACAACTCCACTTACTCCTTGAGGTGCAAATTTGTGAAAAGCAACCTCTCTTACCTCAGCTCCTGATTTCAAAGCTGCATTTACAAACGTTTTTTCAATAAAATCCATGTCGTTCAGTTTATCACAGTCGCATCCCCATAGCTCGGAGATAACGTGACGTCCGATTGTTTCCATCATGGACCCCCCTTTAAACAAGAATGAAAGAGTGAAGTTCTAAGCAGCCGGACCGGACATATACCACGGGGGAAAGTTAGTCCTAAGAGGTCCTAACCCTTTAAGTATACCCGAATGAGTCTGCGAACAAGAAGTTCACGAAAAATAGTATACTTTGTTTAGACCCATTTTGCAAGCTGTGTTTTTAGTGGGATTTTCTCTCATTTCTTGAAAAGGGACGATCGTCTTCTTCATTTCAAACAGCAGACAGCTCTTTCATCTGTGCACCGACAAACTTCACAAGATCAACCACTCGGCATGAATAGCCCCATTCATTGTCATACCATGCAAGAACTTTCACTTTTCTCCCTTCCATTACCATCGTTGTCAGTCCATCAACGACTGCTGAATAAGGGTTTGTGTTAAAGTCCGTAGAGACAAGCGGCTCATCTGTGTAATCTAAAATACCGGCAAGAGATGTTTTAGATGCATTCGAGAAGGCTGCATTGACTTCTTCTGCTGTCACATCTTTTTTCAAGTCAACGACAAGATCAACCATCGACACATTGGAAACTGGTACGCGGAGTGCAAGTCCGTGCAATTTTCCTTTCATGTGCGGAAGCACTAAAGAAAGCGCTTTAGCGGCACCCGTCGTAGTTGGAATAATGGACTGAGCACATGCTCTCGCCCGGCGCAGATCCTTATGCGGGTTATCGATATTTTTTTGATCATTTGTATAAGCATGAACCGTTGTCATTAAACCATTGTCGATGCCAAATTCATCATCTAACAGTTTCACAACTGGTGCTAAACAGTTTGTTGTACAAGATGCGTTTGAAATAATGACGTGCTTTTCAGGATCAAGATCATCCTCATTGACACCCATTACAATCGTAATGTCTTCATTTTTACCTGGAGCTGTTAGAACGACTTTTTTCGCTCCAGCATCTATATGGCCCATCGCTTGATCTTTTGAATTAAATTTACCTGTTGCTTCAATGACGATATCAATCCCAAGCTCTCCCCATGGAAGCTGCTTTGGGTCTCTATTATTAAGCAAAAGAACTCTTTTGCCATTCACAATCAAGGCGTCATCTTCTGCTGTCACATCACATTCGTAACGTCCATGATTTGTATCATATTTAATTAAATGTGCTAGCGTTTCGGCAGGATAGCTTGCGTTCACCGCTACAATTTGAATTTGATCATCAAGCATTGCTTTTCTGAAGACCATGCGTCCAATTCTGCCAAACCCATTGATCGCTGCTTTTACCTTCATGAACAGGTCACTCCTCTATTATGTGTTATACTCAATAAATTTATTTATGAAATTAGTATATCACATTAGAATGTAATTGCCAGTATATAAACGTATATTTTCTAAAAAGGGCTGTTCTTTTCAAAAGAAATTAGAATAAAGCATAAAAAAAGAAGAGTACGTGTATGTACTCTTACTTATCTGTATGTTCCCATTCATTTAATATGTTCTGCAATTGCTTTCTAATAAACGCGAGATCTTGTGTGTTCTCTATCACGCGGTCTGCTTTTTTACATTTCTCCTCAAGAGGCTGCTGAGAGTGAATACGATTCAGCGCTTCTTCCTCGCTGAGGTCATTTCGATTCATGAGCCGCGATAGCTGCAATTCAGGCGTAGTATACACCACAATGATGCGGTCGACGAGACTTTCCAGCTGACTTTCAAATAAAAGCGGGATATCGAGGACAACGAAGGTTTCCTTCTGACTAACCCCTTCATCTCTCTGTTTGAGCATTTCTTTTCTCACTTCAGGATGAACAATCGCATTCAGCTGCTTTCTTTTCTTTTCATCAGAAAAAATGATGGCTCCAAGCTGCTGCCGGTTCAGCTCCCCATTTGGCAGGAGAACATCCTCACCAAAGGTTTGAACGATTTGTTGAAGAGCTGGTGTTCCTTTAGCAACCGCTTCTTTTGCAATGACATCTGCGTCCACGACCCTGATGCCTTGCTCTTTTATCATTTGCGAGACGGTGCTTTTTCCACTAGCAATCCCGCCTGTTAATCCAATGACAAGCGTCAATTGATTTCCTCCTTTACAGCTTCCACACCCCAATTAAAATGAGCAGAAGCCCTGGTAAGCATGCAAGTTTATCGATCCAGCGCCAATTTGCCAAGTAATGACCAGAACGGAGCCCAATACACACAAAGAGTGAGCTCATCACGGCCACAGTGATACTCATGACAATTGGAGAAAAGCCTAGAATCGCAGCGCCAATCCCTGCGCCAAATGCATCAATGGATAAAGCAATCCCAAGAAGCACCGCTTCTATTCCATTGATCGTCCCAGAACGGTCAATATCTGCACTTGTCGGCTTTCGCAAAATTTGAATGACAAGACCAAGAGATTGCACTTCCACATTGAGCAATGTCTTTTCATGAAGAAGCAAATCACGCTCTTTCGCTGGTTTGTAAAATTGATAAAGGACCCAAAGTCCAATGGCGATCAAAATGCCTCCACCAAGTTTATCTGTCACTGAGACAGGGAGGAATGTCGTCAGCAGGCTGCCAATCAGCATGGAAATGAGCAGCACAATCCCTGAACAGCATGCAATAATGACAATCGCTTTAAATGGAATCTTCATTTTACGAAGGCCATACGTAAAGCCTACAGAAAAGCTGTCAATACTGACTGCAATAGCTAAAAACAGGAGCGAAATCGAAATCATACCTGAACTCTTCCTTTCTGTTCATGCAACGATGATCAAGAGTCTCTAGGCGTCCTTAGACTCTTCTTCACTATATGAAGAGCAGGTGGGCTGTGTGTCAGTCTACACCTTGCTGATAAATGAATGTTTTTTATCGTATGCACAGCAAAAAGGAAGCATGCTGATGGCTGATTTTTATTGAGGACGTTTTTGGCAGGTCACACAAAAATGAGTGCCGCGTCCTCCGACTACTGTTTTCTCAATGATGCTTCCGCATGTTTGACAAGGCTCTCCCCGCCGGTCATACACAAGAAGCTGCAGCTGAAATGTTCCAATATCACCTTGTGAATTGATATATGAGCGAATCGTGCTGCCTCCTGCATCTACCGCCACTTGAAGTGTATCGATAATATGCCTGTGAAGCACTTTACAGGATTCAAGACTGAGCTGATTCGCTTTTGTTTCTGGATGAATGCCCGCTTTAAACAAAACCTCATCTACATAAATATTACCTAGTCCCACGACAATCTTTTGATCAAGCAGCGCTGTTTTGACCACACGGGATGTTTTTTTCAATTGCTCCCATAAATATTCCGGAGTGAATTGTTCATCAAAAGGCTCATATCCCAGCTGTGAGAGCGGGAGTTCCTTTTCTTCTTCACCCTGCTGAAATAAATGCATCGTGCCAAATTTACGTACATCATGGTACCGAAGCTCAGTACCGTCTGTAAACGTAAAGACGACGTGTACATGTTTATCGTATGGCTCATGCGCTTCATGTACACGGTATTTCCCTTCCATCCTTAAATGGGAGACCATCACGTAGTGATCTAAATGAAAGAGCAGGAACTTTCCTCTTCTTTCAATGGTTTGTATCGTTTCTCCTACCATCCTTCTTGCGAACTCTTCCGGCTCCCCAGGACGTTTGATGATATTTGGCCATTTGATATCGACCGTTTCAATCGTTTTTCCTTCGACTAACCGCTTGAGTGTGCGCCGGACGGTTTCAACTTCTGGTAATTCCGGCATGCTCCTCGCTCCTTTTTCTCTCTCTATTATTTTGCGTCGTACCAAGATGGCCCTGAAGCAAAATCAACTTTTAGCGGCACATCTAGCTGAAGTGCATTTTCCATGACTTCAGGGACAATTTTTTCAAGTATGGCAATTTCTTCTTTCGGTGCTTCGAAGATCAGTTCATCGTGCACCTGTAATAAAAGATTTGCCTGCAAGTTTTGTTCTTTTAACTTTCGAGCCATATCAATCATAGCTTTTTTAATAATATCAGCTGCACTTCCTTGGATCGGTGTGTTCATAGCTGTTCGTTCGGCAAAGCTTTTGATATTAAAATTACGGCTTGTGATATCCGGGATATACCTTCTGCGTTTGAGAAGCGTCGTGACATATCCTTTTTGTTTCGCTTCCTGCACGATTTCTTCCATATAGGTTTTCACGCCTTTAAAGCTTGTTAAATAGCGTTCGATAAAGGCAGCTGCTTCTTTTCTTGTGATCCCAAGGTTTTGAGATAACCCATAATCACTGATCCCATATACAATACCAAAGTTGACAGCTTTGGCTTGTCTTCTCATAGAGGAAGTCACTTCTTCTTCTGAGACATGGAACACGTCCATCGCTGTCTTCGTGTGAATATCCATATCTTGCGTAAACGCTTCGATCAAATTCTCATCCTGAGAAATATGAGCGAGTACACGCAGCTCAATTTGAGAATAGTCAGCAGCAAACATGAGCCAGCCTTCTTTTGAAGGGACGAATGCTTGACGAATCTTTCGTCCTTCCTCTAAACGAATCGGGATATTTTGCAGATTGGGATCTGTTGAGCTTAGTCTTCCTGTTTGCGTGAGCGCTTGATTAAATCGTGTATGCACTTTATGGGTATCCTTGCGCGTTACTTTCATTAAGCCTTCCACATAGGTCGATTGGAGCTTTCCAATTTGGCGGTAATGCAGAATGGACCGAATGATCTCGTGCTTATCTTCAAGCTTTTCAAGAACATCCGCAGATGTCGAGTAGCCCGTCTTTGTCTTTTTAATAACCGGCAGGCCTAATTTTTCAAAAAGAATCACGCCAAGCTGTTTAGGAGAATTGATGTTAAACGTTTCACCTGCTAAGCGGTGAATGGTTTCTTCATATTCTTTCAGCTTTTTCGTTAACTCTTCACCCATCTTCTCTAGGCGCTCAATATCTACCTTTACGCCAAGGGATTCCATTTCACCTAAGATGAGGGCAAGCGGCAGCTCTAAGTCTTCATATAGTTCATGCTGATCATTTTTTTCTAGCGCTTCAAGTGTTAAATCATGCAGAGCAGAGATCGCCGCTGCTTTTCGCCCAAGATGTTCCTTCAGTTCATCTTCAGGTGGAATCGCCTGCTTTGCTCCTTTTCCGTACACTTTTTCATCAGAAAGAGCGATGTTGAGACCGTATTCCTTCGCCACACTTGCGACGTCCTCATACGATTTCTGAGGGTTGACGACATAGGAAGCAAGCAGAACATCGTTATCGACACCTTTTAGATCGACATCATGCCATCTGAGGGCGACAACGGCTCTTTTTGAATCAAAGACCCATTTCTTCTTCGTTTCATCCTGTACCCATTGTTTAAATGCATCTGATTGAAGCGCATCTTCTTTCGTGATAAAAAACGCACCATTTTCATTATGGATCGCAAAACCAATCAAATCTGCTTCATGATAATTATCTCCAAGCTGTTCTACCACAAGGGCGGCATGATCTGTCAGCATCTCATCCGTTACTTCGGTCATTTTTTTCACTTCTAATGCTTCTACTTCGACCTGTTCACCTGTTTCTGGTGCTTCTCCTAGACGTTCTAGCAGCGTTTGAAAGCCTAGTTCTTTATAAAGAGAGATCACTTGATCCATATGAGGACCTTCATATGCGAGATCCTTGCTTGATACATCAATTGGCGCTTCTACAAGAATCGTTGCGAGTTTTTTACTCATCACTGCCTGCTCTTTATATTCTTCAAGCTTTTCTTTGAGTTTTTTCCCGCTGACTTCGTCAATATGTTCAAGCAGGTTTTCAACCGTTTCAAACTGCTTTAACAATTTAATCGCTGTTTTTTCACCTACACCTGGCACCCCTGGGATATTATCTGAGGAATCTCCCATCAAACCTTTCATATCGATGATTTGATCTGGGCGCAGGCCATATTTCTCTTCAATATGAGCCGGTGTGTAATATTCAACTTCTGTAATGCCTTTTTTCGTAATTGCTACCGTCGTATGGTCTGTTGAAAGCTGCGTTAAGTCCTTATCTCCTGAGAAAATTTTGACTTCAAAGCCGTCTTTTTCTGCCTCCACAGCCAATGTCCCGATAATATCGTCTGCCTCGTATTGAGGAAGCTCGTACCTTTTCACCTGATAGGCATCTAATAGTTCACGGATAAATGGCATTTGTTCTGATAGCTCTGGCGGCGTTTTTTGTCTTCCGCCTTTATATTCTTTAAATGTCTCGTGGCGGAACGTTGTTTTTCCCGCATCAAATGCGACAAGCATATGGGTTGGCTTCTCGTCCTCGAGCATCTTCATTAAGATCATCGCAAAGCCATAAATGGCATTTGTATGGACGCCTTTATCATTTGATAATAGCGGCAAAGCAAAAAAGGCTCGATAAGCGAGACTGTTTCCATCCACTAGTACTAATTTCTTTTTGTCTGTCATGTTTTAATCCTCCATCGGCTGAGCCATTTCAGCCGTCTCTTTCACACATTGTATCATCATTTTATCAAAGTTTATTTTGAAAAGAAAATAGTCGAACCTGCATAAAAAAAGGGACGAAAACAACAAGTGTTTTCGTCCTTACAAAATTGGCTCCTTGGATGAAGGGGTTCCTATTCATCCTACCAATGATTGTTTAACTAAACATGAATTCATTGTAAAGATCATGTAAATTTTAACGTGACTTTCCTTTTTTCCCTATTTTGATTTCAGGCTCACTGTAAAAGTCGTTCCTTTCCCTTGTTTGCTATGGACCGAAATCGTCCCTTCATGCGCCTCCACAAGGTGTTTGACAATGGCAAGACCAAGTCCTGTACCGCCTGAATTTCTACTTCTATCTTTATCAATTCGATAAAATCTCTCAAATATTCTTGGAATCTCGCTTTTCTTCATGCCGATTCCTGTATCTGCTACATCAAATTCATAGGCGCCTTTCCGCGGTCTTGCTGAGATGGTGACACTCCCTCCCTCTGGTGTATAGGTAAGGGCATTGTTCACGAGATTGAGGAAGATTTGCTTTAACCTCAGCGGATCTGCCATCACATAGACAGGCTCTTTCGGGATTCGCACTTGTAATTGAATGCCTTTTTCTGCGGCCTTTTGTTTTAAAAGGACTTCAATCTCTTGAATGATTTCTGTCGCATTGGCGTCTTGAATATTCAGCTTGAAATGCTGCTGCTCGATTTTGGAAAGATCGAGTAAATCTTGAATGAGAGTTTCGAGACGGACACTCTCTTTTAGAATGATGGAAAGGAATTGTGTCAGCGCTTCTTTGTCATCAATCGCTCCATCAAGAAGAGTTTCGGAGAATCCTTTAATCGACGTAATCGGTGTCTTTAATTCGTGAGACACATTGGCGACAAAATCTTTTCGCATCTGCTCCAGCTGCTTTGTTTCTGTCACGTCATGAAATACAAGGACAATTCCTTTCCATTCATCGTCTGTACTTAAAATGGGAACACCATCCACCTGGAAGTAGCGCCGTTCAATGTCAACGGCCAGGCGTAAAAACTTCCGCACCTTCGTTTCTGTCATGAAAATTTCGTCAATCAGCTCAATAATTTCTTCATGAGTAAATGCTTCATGATACAGCTTGTGCATGTAAATGTGCTTTTGCACCTTAAACTGCTTGCGGAAAGTTCGATTGACTAGGTTAATATATCCCATCTTATCAATCAAAATAATTCCTGCACCGATGTTTTCAATGACTGTTTGCAGACGGTCCCGCTGCATTTCCCCAGTGCTGGTCATTTCTTGAAGGCTTTCTGCCAGGCGCTTCATTGATGTATTAAGCTCACTTGTTTCGATGATGAGCTCTTCATAATGATTGGTATCATAGTTCCCGCGTTCCAGCTGTTTGGCTACCTTTGTGGCATAATCTATCGGTTTTACATATTTCATCGACATGCGGTATCCAAAGAAAACGATAATAATAATCGCCGAGCCAAGACAAACGGCTAATGCGAGCCAAAGCTGGCCGTCAATTTCATTTAAAGGCTGGAATGACGCATGGAGAAATAAATAGCCCACTGGTTTGTTTTGTTTCAGGATAGGGACTGCGTAATGAAACAGCGCATCCTTCTCATCCTCAATGACGACGCCTTTTGTTTGAAGGCGTTCATTGTTCAGTGTGTTTTGAATGATGCCCCTTTGCTCCGCTTGACCCGTTGTATGTATGATATTCCCCTTCAGGTCCACAATTGACGCATTCATATCGAGATGCTGCTTTGCCTGATTGAGGATCTCCTTGTTTTGCTTCGCCTGCAGATCATCACCATCCATGGAAGAAAGAAGAAAGCTCGATTCATTTTCCATTCGTTCCGTTAATTTTGTTTCATAAAAAACATGGAACATGTGATCCAAAAAAAGGCCAAGTGCAACAAACACAATAAAAAGGAGAAAAATAAGGCCCGAAAACAGACGGGTTCTAATTTTACTCATTTGGCTTTGGCTCCTCCAATTTGTAGCCTAAGCCGCGAATGGTTTTAATGTATGTTGGTTTTTTCGTATTCTTTTCAATTTTGTCCCGCAAGTGGCTGATATGTACATCCACAATACGAGTATCACCCGCAAAGTCATAATTCCAAACGGCACTTAGCAGCAGATCACGTGTGAGGACACGTCCTTTATGCTTGGCCAAATAAAGCAGCAGTTCGAATTCCTTCGGCGTAAGCTCTAGGCGTTCTTCTTGGAAGTAGACTTCATAGTGTTCTGGTAAAATGCGCAGTTCACCAATTTTGATTTGGTCTGCAATGACCTCTTCCTTCTCCTCTTGCGCGGGGACAGGCTGAGATTGCTGCGCTCTTCTCAAGATGGCTTTTACCCGAGCACCCACTTCTCTAGGACTGAATGGCTTTGTCATGTAATCATCGGCTCCAAGTTCAAGACCGAGCACCTTATCAAATTCATCGTCCTTTGCTGTCAGCATTAAAATAGGGAACATCATTTTTTGAATTCTCAGTTGTTTGCACACTTCAATTCCGTCCATCTTCGGAAGCATTAAATCTAATACAATGAGATCAGGCTGTTCACTTGCTGCTTTTTCAAGCGCTTCTTCCCCATCTCTTGCTGTGACGACATCATAGCCCGCCCTTTCAAGGTTATAGCTTAGAAGTGTTACAATCGATTCTTCATCATCCACAACTAATATTTTTTTATTCATGTTGTGCCTCCAATTAGTGATTTCCCCTGCATCCGTTTTTTTGTATTTTATGTGAAAAGCGAGAAGTCATGCTTTCTCTTTCATTTTAACGAAAGCTTAACAAGAGGACAATTTAAAATTTCGACAAGATTGGTTTTGTAAACAAAAAGAAGGCCCCTCATAAGAGAAGCCTTCTTTTTTTCATATTAAGACAATACTTTCATGACGTTCTTAACAGATTCAACAGAACGGTCAAGCTGACTTCTTTCTTCTTCTGTCAGCTCAAGCTCAATGATCTGCTCAAGGCCGTTTCCACCTACGATTGTTGGTACACCAAGGTAAATGCCTTCGTAGCCATATTCACCTTCAAGGTATGCAATCGTTGGGATCACGCGGCGCTGATCTTTTAGAATCGCCTCAACCATTTCTACGAGTGAAGCAGCAGGTGCATAATAGGCACTACCGTTACCTAATAGGTTTACGATTTCGCCGCCGCCTTTTCTTGTTCTTTCAACAATCGCATCAATACGATCTTTTGGAATCAATGTTTCAAGCGGGATACCGCCTGCATAAGAGTAACGAACAAGCGGAACCATGTCATCGCCATGTCCACCAAGCACAAAGCCCGTCACATCTTTGACAGATAGGTTTAATTCTTGAGCAACAAACGTACGGAAGCGTGCTGTATCAAGAATACCCGATTGTCCAATGACTTTTTCTTTTGGTAATCCTGATTCTTTATAAACGGCATATGTCATTGCATCAACAGGGTTTGTTAACACAACAATAATGGCTTCTGGAGAATATTTAACGATTTCGCGTGTCACGCTGCGCATGATTTTTTCATTTGTTGACACGAGATCGTCACGGCTCATTCCCGGCTTTCTTGCAATTCCTGCCGTAATGACCACGACATCAGAACCGGCTGTATCTTCGTAGTTAGAAGTGCCTGTAATGTTCGCATCGAAGCCTTGAACAGGGCTTGCTTCCAGCATATCAAGAGCTTTCCCTTTTGTTGGGTTCTCAAGCTGCGGGATATCAACTAATACGACATCCGCTAATTCTTTTTGAGCCGTTAGAAATGCTGTAGTTGCTCCTGTAAAACCTGCTCCGATGACAGATACTTTTTTACGCTTGTTTGCCATTTCCTTTTTCCCCTTTAACTTTAAAGTTTAAGAATCAAGACAAGTTTTTGATGAGCTCGTCAGCAAACTCAGAACATTTCACTTCTGTTGCGCCATCCATTAATCTAGCAAAATCGTATGTGACGACTTTAGATGCAATTGTTTTTTCAACAGATTGAATCACTAGATCAGCTGCTTCCTGCCAGCCAAGGTGCTCAAGTAAAAGCACGCCTGATAGAAGAACAGAAGATGGATTCACTTTATCAAGACCAGCATATTTTGGTGCTGTTCCGTGAGTCGCTTCAAAAATAGCGTGTCCTGTTTCGTAGTTGATGTTCGCACCTGGTGCGATACCAATTCCACCAACTTGTGCTGCAAGTGCATCAGAGATGTAATCTCCATTTAAGTTCATTGTAGCCACAACATCGAACTCAGCTGGACGAGTTAGGATTTGTTGAAGGAAAATATCTGCAATGCTGTCTTTGACAATGATTTTGCCAGCAGCTTCTGCTTCACTTTGCGCTTTGTTTGCCGCATCTTTTCCATCTTGTTCTACAATACGATCATATTGTGCCCATGTAAAGACTTTGTCGCCAAACTCTTTTTCAGCCACTTCGTAGCCCCAGTTTTTGAAGGCACCTTCTGTAAATTTCATGATGTTTCCTTTGTGAACAAGCGTCACAGATTTACGGCCTTGGTCAATTGCATATTGGATAGCCGCTCTGACAAGACGGGATGTTCCCTCTTCAGAAACTGGCTTGATTCCGATACCTGACGTTTCTGGGAAACGGATTTTATTTACACCTAATTCGTTTTTCAAGAAGTCAATTAATTTCTTCACTTCGTCTGAACCTTTTGCATACTCGATACCAGCATAGATATCTTCTGTGTTCTCACGGAAGATCACCATATCTGTGTCTTCTGGACGTTTCACAGGAGAAGGTACCCCTTTGAACCAGCGAACAGGACGTAAGCATGTGAATAAATCAAGCTCTTGTCTAAGTGCCACGTTTAATGAACGGATTCCTCCGCCAATTGGTGTTGTTAGTGGTCCTTTAATTGCAATTAAATATTCACGAATGTCTTCAAGCGTTTGCTCAGGAAGCCACTCTCCAGTTTTATTGTAAGCTTTCTCACCTGCATATACTTCTTTCCAAGTGATTTGCTTTTCACCTTTATATGCTTTTTCTACAGCTGCTTCAAGTACTCTTGATGCTGCTTTCCAAATGTCAGGACCGATTCCGTCCCCTTCGATAAACGGGATAATTGGATTATTTGGTACATTCAATACGCCGCCAGTAACTGTAATTTTTTCGCCTTGTGACAATGATATTACCTCCCAGGTTATGTAGTGAATATTTGAAACTTCTTGGCTTGATGTCTGCAAACAAAGAAGTTTTTCACGTGATTCGTTTTTTGTTGATATGGAGGCTGATTGGCCTTTTGAAATCAGCCCCCGCTTATTCTATAAACATTAGTCTCTTTCACTGATCGGAACAAAGGTTTGAAGATCAGGTCCAATGTAGTCAGCTCTTGGACGGATAAGACGGTTGTTGTCATATTGCTCTAGAATGTGAGCAATCCATCCAGAGAATCGGCTGATCACGAAAATTGGTGTAAACAAGTCATGATCAATCCCAAGACTGTGATATACAGATGCAGAATAAAAATCAACATTTGGTGGAAGATTTTTCTCTGATGTCACGATTTCCTCTGCGCGAACAGACATTTCATACCATTTCGGCTCGCCAGTGAGGTTTGTTAAACGCTGGCTCATTTCTTTTAGATGCTTTGCACGCGGGTCACCTTGACGGTATACGCGGTGGCCAAAGCCCATAATTTTTTCTTTCTTCTCTAGCTTACCATGAATATAGGAATCTACGTTTTCAACTTCGCCAATTTCTGAAAGCATCTTCATCACGCCTTCATTAGCGCCGCCATGAAGCGGTCCTTTCAGCGCACCGATAGCCGCTGTTACACCAGAGTAGATATCTGATAGTGTAGCAACACATACACGTGCTGTAAATGTCGATGCATTTAATTCATGATCCGCATGTAGAATAAGTGCCTTATCAATGGCTTCAATTTCTACTGGTGACGGCTCTTCGCCATTTAGCATATACAAGAAGTTTGCAGCATAGCTGTATTCTTCTTTTGGCTGTACAGGCTCAAGTCCTTTGCGAATGCGTGAAAACGCAGCGACTAGTCCAGAAATTTTCGCCTGTAAGCGAATCGCCTTTCTGTAATTCGCTTCTTTGTCCATAATCTCTGATTCGTCATCGAGTAAACCTAGTAAAGATACTGCTGTACGAATCGCAGACATTGGATGAACCCCATCGAGCGAATAAGATTTAAAATGCTCAATGATTTCTTGCGGAATCTGAGCATTTTCGTTGAGCTGCTGTTTTAATTCACTCAGCTCCTGCTCATTCGGCAGCTTTAAGTGCCATAACAGGTAGACAATTTCTTCGAATGTAGCTTTTTCAGTTAAATCATCGATATTGTACCCTACATAAGTAAGAGTATCATCAATAATTGAGCTTACGGATGAAGTTGTTGCCACGATACCTTCAAGACCTCTTGTTGCTGTCATGTTCAATCTCCCCTTTTTAAAAAGATTCCCCTTCGTTGCAGAATTCTCACTTTTTGAAAGCGCTATCCAATCCGTATAAGATAGCAGGCTCAGAAAAGAAAATGCTTACATTTACCTATACGGTTAGAGCGCTTTTAGCCTCATATCTCTTGTGTGATCAATGAGTTCAAAATTAAGCCTATTCCCATTATAAACAATAATCAGACATTTGTTAAATGTTTAACTATAATTTTTTTTGATATTTTTTTTTCCAGTCTCCTATATCAGGCATGGAATAAAGGGATTTTGCTTCTTTTAATATATTTAATTATGTTTTTTTGCAAAAGCTCACGCAAGAAAAAATTTAAAAAAGAAAGTGGCAGGAACCACTCTCTTTTCACCCGCTGAAAAATTTCACAGCCTGCATCGCCAAATAAGCAATTCCTGCCCCGATAAGCGGCCCAACAGCCACACCTTTAAATAAGCTGACTGCCAAAATGGTACCAAACACAAGCGCTGCCGTAATATGCGGATCATTTTCGAGTAGCACAATCCCGTTTTTTGCAATTAATGCTACTAATATACCCGCTCCAAGAGCTATCCAAGCATAGGAAGATTTCATCGCTTCTCCAAGCTGCTTAAATCCAATGTCACCTGTTGCAATCGGGACCAGCACTGCAATGGTAATAACGGTGACTCCCCAATTAATGCCTTTAGATTGGAGAACCGGGAAAATTTTTTGATCCAGGCCAATCAGCTTAATCGCGATCAGCACAGAGACTGCTACAATTAACGAATTGTTTTTTGCAATAAGTGCAATAACGAGTAAAAGTACCAAAAATAAATTTGCTTGAGTAAACATACGCCGCTCCTTTCTTTCTTTTTATTGCGACCTTTTCATATTACTAATCTTTTTGAATAAAATGAAGTATCGGACATGCTTGTTTTTTGGAGGGGATTGTGTGAATCACGCCTATGTGGCCATTTTTTTGCGAAGTTTGATGATGATCAGCATTGCTGTTTTTGCTGTTGTCTTTTTATATCAGTCTTTTCCGTTTTTATATCCTTTTTGGATCGCCCTTATTGTGTCTTGTTTGATTCATCCTGCCGTATGCAAAATCGAAGAGATCACTGGAATGCCGAGAGGATTTGTTGTGGTCATTGTGCTCTTGCTCTTTTTAGTCGCAGCTGCCGGCTTAATGACGCTTTTAGTAGCAGAAATCATTTCAGGAAGTGCTTATTTGGCAAAGGTGCTGCCCCGCCATCTTGATCAAATGATTGGTATTGTGGAGCAATTTTTCACAGACAAGATTCTGCCTTTATATCATGATGTGACGGCCCAATTTAATACGCTTCAAGCAGGTCAAAAGGAATCAATTTTGGGACAAATTCAAGCACTCGGTGATGAAGCGGCCGCAAAAATCGGGACTTTTCTTTCTAAAACACTCGAGCTTATTCCGGCTTTTTTGGGTCTTTTGCCTGATGCAGCAGCCACTCTGTTATTTTCTGCTCTGGCAACTTTTTTTATCACGAAAGATTGGTTTACGTTAAAAACATATGGCTCACGTATCTTTCCCGCAAAATGGATGCAGCATACACGTGCCATTTTATCTGAAATCAAAAAAGCCATTACCGGCTTTATGAAAGCCCAGCTCCTGCTTGTGGCCATGACGATTGGTATTGTATTGATTGGACTCATCATTTTAAAAGTTGAGCATGCCCTTGTGATTGCTTTATGTATCGGGCTCGTCGATTTACTTCCATATATCGGGAGCGGCACTGTTTTTCTACCGTGGATCATTTATTCTGCTATGACAGGAAATCTTTCCCTCGCCATTGGACTGGGCATTTTGTATATTGTCGTCCTCATTCAAAGACAAATATCAGAGCCAAAAGTCTTAAGCAAATCCATCGGACTTAATCCTTTAGCAACGCTTGTTGCGCTATTTGTCGGGTTAAAATGGTTTGGTTTTCTTGGACTTGTGATTGGCCCTGCTTCCCTTGTCGTGTGGCAGGCGTTCCGTAATGCAGGAGTTTTCAGAGATATTTATGAGTACATTCGGTATGGCATGCAAAAATAAAAGAGACCTTCAGCCTGAAGGTCTCTTTAACGAATGATCGTGTAGCGGTTACGATTAGACATGTTTCTAAGCCAGCGTTCAAAGAGCGGCTTGATTCCCTTTCTCGTCACCGGAATGAGCAGCAAAGCCCCAATGAGATCCGATAAGAAGCCTGGAATGAGCAGCAGCAGACCGCCGATTAGAATGCAAAAACCATCGACAATCGCTCCCCCTGGCATCTTGCCATATTGTAAATCTCGCTGCACTTTTTGGAAGGCTTCTATACCTTGTTTTCTTGCAAAATAAGCACCTAAGGCACTTGTCAGCACGATGAGCAGCATGGTTGGCAAAATGCCAATGATTTTACTTGAGATTAAAAATAAACTAATTTCCACCGCAGGGAACAGAATTAATAATAGTAGAAAATATTTCTTCAACCATATCACCTCATGGGGTATCTTTCATCGAAAGCTGTTTACTTTTTTTAGTGTAACATAAAAAAAGAGAGGAGTCAGACAACTCCCCTCTTGGATGATTTAAAGGACACTCGCACGGCCTTTGTAGATCGCTCCGCGTGCTGGATCTACTGTAATCTCTTCGCCTTCTTTTAAAAGTGTCGTGGCGCTGTCAAGACCAACAATCACTGGAATGCCAAGGCTTAGTCCAACAACTGCTGCATGGCTTGTTAAACCGCCTTCTTCTGTGATAAGGGCAGATGCTTTTTCTAAAGCTCCCATCATATCACGATCTGTGCAGTTTGCGACTAGGATCGCACCATCGTACATTTTTTCTTCTGCTTCTTTTCCGCTTTGTGCAATGACAACCGGTCCAAATGCAGATTTACGGCCAATACCTTGACCTTTCGCAATGATGTCACCGACAACATATACTTTCATTAAGTTCGTCGTACCTGTTTCACCAACTGGCACACCTGCTGTAATCACGATTAAATCGCCGTGTCTTACATAGCCTGTTTCAATTGACTTTTCTACTGCATTCTCAAGCATTTCATCTGTAGACGTCGTTTTTGATCCGCTCTTTGCAAATACACCGAATACAAGTGAAAGCTTTCTCGCAACTGATTCGTTTGCAGTAACTGCTACGATTGGTGCTTTTGGTCTATATTTTGAAATCATTCTTGCTGTATGTCCGCTTTCCGTCGGTGTCACAATCGCTGCTACATCAAGCTTCATTGCTGTATGTGCAACAGATTGACCGATCGCGTCTGTAATACTGACTTCTACTTCTTCGCTTCTGCGAGAAAGAATGGCTTTATAATTTAGTGCTTCTTCTGAACGTGATGCAATGTTATGCATTGTTTGTACGGCTTCTACTGGATATGTTCCTGCTGCTGTTTCACCAGAAAGCATAATCGCATCTGTACCGTCAAAAATAGCATTTGCCACGTCACTTGCTTCCGCACGAGTTGGACGAGGGTTACGCTGCATGCTGTCCAGCATTTGAGTCGCTGTGATGACAGGCTTGCCTAAACGATTGCATTTTTTGATCAGCATTTTTTGAACAAGCGGTACTTCTTCTGCCGGGATCTCTACACCAAGATCTCCACGCGCAACCATTAAACCGTCAGATACCTCAAGGATCTCGTCGATGTTATCAACACCCTCTTGGTTTTCAATCTTAGGGATGATTTGAATATCAGTCGCATTGTTCTTTTCAAGAAGCTCACGAATTTCAAGAACATCAGAAGCTCGTCTCACAAAAGAGGCTGCGATGAAATCGACGCCTTGTTCAATTCCAAACAGAATATCATTGGCATCCTTTTCTGTAATACCTGGCAGGTTCACACTGACGCCAGGTATGTTGACGCCTTTTTTGTTTTTGAGCGTGCCTGTATTCATGACTTTAGTGACGATTTCTTTGCGGTCCTTGTTAATTTCTTTTACTTCTAAACCAATCAGACCATCATCTAATAGAATCGTTGAACCTACTTCTACATCATGAATTAAATCTTCGTATGTCACACTAATTTTTTCCGTATTTCCAACAATGTCTTCCATACTCACGATAAGATCAGCACCAGCGACTAGCTCAATTGAGCCGTTTTCAACTGTACGTGTACGGATCTCTGGACCTTTTGTATCTAGAAGGATCGCAATGTCCTTGCCTAATGTTTTACCTGCTTTACGTATGTTTTCAATGCGTGCACCATGCTCTTCAAAATCTCCATGGGAGAAGTTTAGTCTGGCTACATTCATTCCTGCTTCAATCAATTCAGTCAGCTTTTCAATGCTTTCACTTGCTGGACCGATTGTACAAACGATTTTTGTCTTTCTCATTACTGTTCCTCCTAAGGTCTTCTCGTTTTATATAGAGAGCTCTTGTGAAAGTCGGTACATATTTTTATCGACTGTATGTTTTTTATCTAAGATTTCTAAAATATCGTGATGAACGAGTTCATTACTTTGAATGCCTACACAGCGTCCGCCTTGTCCTTCGAGAAGAAGTTCGACTGCATATGCTCCTAAACGGCTTGCCAGCACTCGGTCAAACGCGCTCGGAGAACCTCCGCGCTGAATATGTCCTAAGACGGATACACGTGTTTCAAGGCTTGTCTCCTCTTCAATCCGCTTACCAAATTCAACACCGCTGCCTACGCCTTCTGCAACGATGATGATACTATGCTTCTTGCCGCGTTCGTGACCTCTTCTTAACCTAGCAATAATTTCGTCCATGTCATAGTCTGCTTCAGGAATCAAAATAGATTCGGCTCCGCCCGCAAGACCTGACCAAAGAGCAATATCACCAGCATGTCTTCCCATTACTTCCACTACGTATGTACGTTCATGAGATGTGGCTGTATCACGAATTTTATCAATGGCATCAATGACAGTATTCAGTGCTGTATCAAAGCCAATAGTGAAATCAGTACCTGGAATATCGTTGTCAATCGTGCCAGGGACACCTACACATGGAAAACCGAGCTCTGTTAATTTCTTCGCTCCCATAAATGACCCGTCTCCACCAATGACTACAAGTCCTTCAATACCGAATTTTTTTAAGTTTTCAATTCCCTTTTCACGACCTTCAACTGTCTTGAATTCAGGACATCTTGCCGTGTAAAGTTTTGTTCCTCCACGATGAATGATATCGCCTACTGAACCTATTTCGAGTTTCTCAATTTTACCGTTAATTAGACCTGAGTATCCATTATAAATACCGTAAACTTCAACATTATGGTAAATTGCTTTCCTTACAACTGCGCGCACAGCTGCATTCATTCCTGGGGAATCCCCACCGCTTGTTAAAACTCCTATACGCTTCATCTTTTTCACCTCAGAGACCATATATGAATTAAACATACCATTTCCACTGCTTGAAAACAATCATGAGCAAATTTGGATGTTTTCAATACGAATTTCTAAAACCGTACTTATTATACAATTAAATAAACCGTTTTTAAACAAAAGTTAAGAACGTCATGAAAGCAAATCTCTCTGAAATCTGTAAAGGCAAGTGCTATAAACCTTGTCATATCAAGGTTTTCAGACGTTTCAAATTTTATGAAAACAAAAGAAAATTATTTTCAAATAGCGCTTACATGAAGATGGTTTTCATGAAAAAAGATGAAAAAAATAAACGCCAGCCAAAAAGGCTGTACGTTTATTTAGTTTACCCCAATATATTGATTTTCAATCGAGACTTTCCCGATTGCTTTGTATTTTTCATATCTTTGTTCGACTAGTTCTTCAGGCGTTAGTTTGAGCAAAGATGTAAGTGACTGTTTTAATGTTTTTTCCATGTAAGCTGCTTGTTGTTTCACGTCTCGATGTGCTCCACCTTGCACTTCTTTAATAACATCATCTATAATATCTAATTCTTTTAGGTCTGGAGCGGTAATTTTCATTGATTCTGCAGCTTTTTTCGCAAGTGATGAGTCCTTCCAGAGCAGTGCTGCTGCACCTTCAGGTGAAATCACTGAATACGTAGAGTTTTCTAGCATGAATAGGTGGTTTCCTACGCCTAAGCCTAGTGCGCCGCCGCTTCCGCCTTCTCCAATGACAATACAGACAACTGGTACACGAAGTCCTGCCATTTCGAATAGGTTTTTCGCAATTGCTTCACTTTGTCCGCGCTCTTCAGCCGCTTTACCAGGATAAGCTCCTTTTGTATCAATAAAGCAAATGATTGGACGATTAAATTTATCTGCTTGTTTCATCAAGCGCAGCGCTTTACGGTAGCCTTCTGGATGAGGCATTCCGAAATTACGGCGCAAGTTTTCTTTTGTATCTTTACCGCGCTGATGGCCAATAACCGTGACAGGAAGCCCTTTAAACGTGGCAATTCCTCCAACGATCGCTTCATCATCACCATAAAAACGGTCACCGTGACATTCGAAAAAGTTGTCAAACAGCTCTTGAATGTAATCGAGAGTTGTTGGGCGCATCGCATGCCGAGCAATCTGCACTCTGTCCCACGGCTTTAAATTTGTATAAATGTCTGCTTCAAGCTTGCTCAGACGTGTTTCAAGGCGCTCAATTTCTGCACTTAAATCCATTTCTGAGTTTTGTGTGAACTTTTTCAGTTCATCAATTTTCGCTCGAAGTTCAATGACAGGTTTTTCAAATTCTAGTTCTCCAGCCACTCTCGTTCACCTCCTGTGCTGTGTAGCGCTAAGATTCGGCCTAGTGTTTCTTTCATTTCTGAACGATGGATGACAGCATCAAGCTGTCCATGCTTCATTAAAAATTCAGCCGTCTGGAAGTCCTCCGGCAGGTCTTCACGAATCGTTTGTTCAATGATTCTGCGGCCTGCAAAACCAATTAAAGCACCAGGTTCTGCAAAATTGTAATCACCGAGAGAAGCAAAACTAGCTGATACACCGCCAGTTGTTGGGTTCGTCATCACAGAGATAATCAAACCTTGATCCTCGCTGAACAGTTTTAATGCTGAACTTGTTTTTGCCATCTGCATGAGACTGAGAATTCCCTCTTGCATTCTCGCTCCGCCAGAAGCAGTAAAGATAATAAATGGCACCTTGTCCGCTTTTGCTTTCTCGATCGCCAGCGTGATTTTTTCACCAACAACCGATCCCATGCTGCCCATACGGAACGTGGCATCCATGACAGCAATCACAGCACTTTGGCCTTCAATTTCACCTTTACCTGTAACAATGGCTTCATTCAAAGATGTTTTTTCTCTGTCTTTCTCAAGCTTTTCTTCGTAGCCTGGGAAACCGAGCGGGTTTGATGAAATGAGGTGCCCGTTAAATTCTTCAAATGTGCCTTCATCTACAAGGCTTTCAATACGCTGTTTTGCATTCATTTGCAAATGTCTGCCGCAATTCATACAAACACGTAAATTTTTATCTAGTTCTTTGGTGAGCATTATTTTTTTACATTGCGGACATTTGGTCATGATGCCTTCAGGCACATCTTGACTTGCCTGTTCAGAGGGTACAGATGCATATTTTTTCTTTTTACTGAAAATATTCTTGATTGACAAATGACTACCTCCCTTTTTGAAGGGTTTTTTCTTTACACGCACATCCACTATTATAGGACATGTCATAACTGTACCGAAACTATTGTACTTTTTTTGTCAAACGCTGTCATCCTTCATTCAATTTTTTCAGTGGGGAATTGATGAGAAATGAGTATGTGTTTGGGGCGCTGAGCAGTTGATATGTTTGAATTGTGAACGTCTACAAAAAAATCTCATTCCGGATGAAAAAATTTTCGCGTAAGAGAGGAAATGGTGCACGTTTTTCTCCAGTTTCAGAAAGAACGTGCACACTTTTCCAGTTGATTATTCGCCGATAATCGTTAATTTTCTTGTTTTTTCAGCGACAGCTTCTGGGTCGACTTTGATTCTTGCAACGCCAGTTTCCATTGCTGCTTTTGCCACCGCTTTTGCTACCGCTGGTGCTACGCGTGCATCAAATGGTGCAGGGATGACATATTCAGCTGACAATTCTTCATCTGAAACAAGAGACGCAATGGCTTCAACAGCTGCGATTTTCATTTCTTCGTTAATGTGAGTTGCACGTACATCTAATGCTCCGCGGAAAATTCCTGGGAATGCCAGTACGTTATTCACTTGGTTCGGGAAGTCAGAACGGCCAGTTCCTACAACACTTGCTCCTGCTGCATGTGCATCTTCTGGCATGATCTCTGGATTTGGATTAGCCATAGCAAAGATGACAGGATCTTTTGCCATTTTTCCAACCATTTCTTTTGTTAAAGCGCCTGCTACAGAAACCCCGATAAAGACGTCTGCGCCTTCAATGACCTCTTCTAATGAACCTTCTTTGCGGTCTTGGTTCGTGAATTTAGCTACTTCGTTTTTCACTGCATTCATACCGTTCGGGCGGCCTTCGTAAATAGCACCTTTCGTATCACACATAATGATATCACGTACACCGAAATGATAAAGAAGTTTGATAATCGCAATTCCTGCTGCCCCGGCGCCGTTTGCAACTACTTTGATTGAAGACATGGATTTTCCAGATAGCTTCAATGCATTCACAAGTCCTGCTACTGTCACAATGGCTGTTCCGTGCTGATCATCGTGGAAAACTGGAATGTTTGTCTCTTTTTTCAAGCGCTCTTCGATGATAAAGCAGTTAGGCGCTGCAATATCTTCAAGGTTCACACCGCCAAAAGTCGGCTCAAGAAGCTTCACTGTTTCAACGATTTTGTCTACATCGTTCGTTGCAAGCGCGATTGGGAAGGCATCTACGCCTGCAAAACTTTTGAATAATACAGCTTTCCCTTCCATTACTGGAAGAGATGCTTCTGCACCAATATTTCCAAGTCCTAAAACAGCGCTTCCGTCTGTGACAACAGCGACCATATTGCCTTTCATTGTATAATCATACACTTTGCTTGTGTCGTCATAAATATCCTTACATGGTTCTGCAACACCAGGTGAATAAGCCAAGCTCAAGTCTTTCGCATTTTTCACTTGTACTTTTGACTTTGATTCGAGTTTGCCTTGATTCTCTTTGTGCATATGTAATGCTTCTTCTCTTAATGACATGTGATGAACACTCCTTCAAGTGGAAAATGATTTAATGATTTGCTAAGTTGATAAGCACATACTGGCAGTTTTAAATAAACAGAATCTTTAAAATGATAACACAATAGGTGAATTTGTAAAACATATTCAGGCGATTTGTCATCATTTAATCACAACGTTTTGTTCACCGAGCAGCTCTTTTAACTGGAAAATCACAGCATGATCTGCATGAACTTTGTATGCATCTGGAAGTCTCATCGTCTTTTTTTGCTTCTCATAATACAAATAGACATCTGCTTCTCCGCTGTGCATTGAGATGACTCGTTTTACTTGCTCTAGCAGCTCCTGCGTATGATTCTCTTCTTTCACACGAATGTAGACAGACTCTTTTCTTTTTTCGTCCATCTCTTCCAGCAAAGCAGCTTCTTGCACGATGATTTGACTGCTGTCATTTCTGACCTCTACTCTGCCTTCAACATAAAGCATGTTGCCCTCCTCAAGTAAGGGGGACAGCTTTCTAAATTGCTCTGGAAAGACGACGCCTTCCATTTCTCCCGTTTCATCCCCAAATGTAACAAATGCCATCGATTGTCCATTTTTTGTCCGAATCGATTTCACTTTTGTCAAAAGACCACCCATTGAGATTTTACGCTTTATATAGGAAGAAAGCCTGATGATTTCCACTGCACCATTCTCTCTTAAGCGGTCTCGGTATGCTTGTACTGGGTGATTTGATAAATATAACCCGAGTGCCTCTTTTTCAAATTGCAGGAGATCAACAAGCGGCATTTCTTCTATCTCCGCATATTTTGGCTTAATGGAGAAGGTTGTATCCCCAAGAAAGTCCAGCTGATCCTCTGGATTTAAAAATGACACGTGATCTAACGCGATATCTATCGATGCTAATAACGAAGCACGATTGGGATAAAACTCATCCATCGCCCCTGAAAAAATGAGCGCTTCAATCGTTTTTCGGTTGACACTCTTTGGTGATACTCTTGCGCAAAAATCAAATAAATCTTCAAACGGCTTTTCCTGTCTTGCTCTGTATATATCCTTTACAGCTGACACTCCGACATTTTTGATCGCTCTTAAGCTGTAGCGGATCTCCCCTTTTTCAACCGTAAATGGAAACTCACTCTTATTAATAGAAGGCTTCAACACAGATATCCCTTTTTCCTTCGCCTCATAGAAATATTGAGCAACTTTGTCTTCATTTCCAATTACACTCGTTAAAAGACCGCACATAAAATATAACGGATAATGCGCTTTTAAATAAGCAAGCTGAAAGCCAATCATGCTATATGCAACAGCATGGCTTCTATTAAAACCATAGTTTGCAAATTTGACGATTAAGTCATAAACGTCATTTGCAATGTTAACAGGATACTCCTTTTTGAGGCATCCTTCAACAAAATGGCTTCGCTCTTCATCCAGGACCTTTTTATCCTTCTTTGAAACAGCTCTTCTTAATAGATCTGCCTCGCCCAGCTGAAAACCAGCCATCTTCGCTGCAATCAGCATGATTTGCTCCTGATAGACGATGACCCCATATGTATCCTTTAATATGTCATACAAATCAGGATGAGGATAGGAGACCTTGACTCTGCCATGCTTTCGGTCGATAAAAAGCGGGATATTTTCCATTGGACCTGGACGATAGAGAGCATTGACCGCCACGATGTCTTCTAAACTAGACGGCTTCAGGCGTCTCAGCACCTGACGCATTCCCTGTGATTCAAGCTGGAATATTCCAGTTGTATCTCCCGCGGATAACAATTCAAACGTTTTCTGATCCTCATATGAAATGTCACTAAAGTTAATGTGGACGTTTTCCTGTCTTTCAATCTGGTTTTTAATGGATTCAATTAATGTTAAGTTTCTGAGCCCTAAGAAATCCATCTTTAAAAGTCCAAGATCTTCTAAATAATTCATGGCGTACTGCGTTAAATACACACCTTCATGGCCGTCTTGAATCGGAACGACCTCTGTCAGCGGCTCTTCACTCAGCACAACACCAGCTGCATGTGTCGAGGTGTGTCTTGGCAAGCCTTCTACTTTTAAAGCAGTTTGGAAGACCTTTCGAAGCTCTTCGGATTGCTGAAGCATCGTTTTTAATTCAGAAGATGCAGTCACCGCTTCTTTCAGCGTCGTTCCTGGCTTTGATGGAATCAGCTTGGCAAGACGGTCCGCTGCCTTTGAATCAATTCCCATCACACGTCCAACATCCCTTAAAGCAGCTTTTGCTGCAAGTGTTCCAAACGTGACAATTTGCGCCACATGCATGTCTCCGTATTTGTCTTTTACATAAGAAATGATTTCATCTCTTCTCGTGTCGGGGAAATCAATATCAATATCTGGCATGCTGATCCGCTCTGGATTTAAGAAACGCTCAAATAAAAGACCGTGACGGATCGGATCGACATCCGTAATAAACAGAACATACGCAACAAGTGAACCCGCTGCTGATCCCCTTCCAGGGCCTGTGACAATCCCTTTGTCATGCGCATACTTCATAAAATCCCACACAATGAGAAAATAATCACTGAAATTCATTTTTTGGATAATGCTCAGCTCATATTCAAGCCTTTTGACATACATGTCATTTGAAGCAATCTTTCTTTGCTTCATCCCTTCTGCACACACTCTGCGTAAAAACTGATCTGCTGTTGATTGATCAGGAGTCGGATAGGATGGAAGTTTTGTCTGCCCAAGATTTAAATCAACTTCACAGCGGTTTGCAATCTCCACCGTTCTTGTCAGCAGCTCTCGATCATCTCTATACCATTCCAACATTTCTTCAAAGGTTCTGAAATGCTTTTCTCCTCGGTCTTCCTCTATCTCTGAAAGCTGCTTACCTGCTTTAATCGCCTTTAAGCACGTATAAGCCATTTTGTCTTCTCGATTGATATAGTGAACATCACCCGTCGCAACAAGAGGAATGTCTGCACTTTGTGAGACGTCCCGCAGTTTGCCGGCGAGCGATTCGTCCTGCTGAAATGGCTGAAGTGCGATATACACATGTCCCTCGCCGAATATATGCTGCAATTGTTTGGCGGCTTCACGCGCTTCTTCTAACTGATCATGCTGCAAAAGCGTTTCAATATACCCAGATGCGCCTGGTGTGATGGCAATGAGCCCGCGGTGATAGCTTTTGAGCCATTTCTCTTTCAATCCGGCTTTTGATTTTGATTTCAGCACACTGCTGATTTTGATTAGGTTTTGATAGCCTTCATTGTTTTTTGCAAGGAGTACCAGGGGATAAGCCTCTGTCTCTTGTTCATCTATGAAGACAGAAGCTGTTAAACCGATAACCGGCTTGATGCCATGTTTTTTACATTCCTTATAAAATTCAACCGTGCCATACATCACATGGTCATCGGTAAGTGCGAGCGCCTTGCAGCCAAGTTCTTTTGCTTTCAGCACAAGCTCCTTTACTTTAGCTGCACTGCTTAACAAGCTGTATCCACTGTGGACCTGAAGATGAACATAAGACATGCTTAATCCACTCCTTTCGTCTAAAGTCATTCTTTCATTATAAAACGCGATGCGATGAGAAACAAATGTTCTTTCTTTTCTGTCCGTTCATACTTGTCCAGCACACGCCATATATTGAATAGAGTGAGGTGGACAAAATGGATGTGAAGGAAGCTTTTATTCCGAATTTTATCAGCTGTTATTTTATCGCCCTAGGGGTCATCTTGGGTGGTGCTATCATAGGCGGCGTTGGTGCGTATTTATCTGGTCAGCCGCCTTTATCCATTATTACTAGTCTTGCCAACCGTTTAAAGATTTGGGCGCTTGTCGCCGCTATCGGCGGAACATTTGATGCTGTATATAGCTTTGAACGAGGCATTTTTGAAGGAAACACGCGTGATATTTTCAAGCAGATTTTATTAATCATCTCTGCCATGGGCGGTGCACAAACGGGGTATCTCATAATTACGTGGCTCACCCAGGAGCATGTGTCATCATGAGGGTGCCGGAGCTGTATAAACGCCCAGGCTGGCAGCGTTTTTTTGCAGGAATGATGTTTGGTGCGATTGTAAGCTGGCTTATTTTTCTCTTTACTTACGGAACCTTTCAGGAAAAACAAGTGACACTGCTGAGAAGCCAGCAGCATCATATGGACAGTCTGAAAGAACAAATCACACTCTATCGGGAAGATTTGCATAAGTTAAATGAGGATAATAAGAAGCGGCTGCTGATCCAAAGCGTAGATGTTCATCTCGTGAATCGTGAGCAATATAAAATCCCAGAGCCAGATACGCTAAAGTTTGAAGATCAGGTCAAGGAGGATATCTCAGAAGTCATTACAAAAGATATTGAAAGTGTCTATAAAACAAAGGAATTACTAAAACGGACAGTGGAAAATAAAGAATATACCATTCGGGAAAAGGCATACCGCGCGAAAGTGACAGAGCTGACAATTTATACGAAGCTTTCACTTGAAGTACGTATTTCATTTGCTGAATAAAGAGGTTGTGGAATTTTTATGAATTTCTGCCCTCAATGATTTCTTTTCACGCTTCATTTTTATACACTAAAAGTAGAACGAGATCTTAAATAGAAAGAGGTGAGGACAATGGAGGTTTACAGCTATCGTCAAATGGCACGAGACAAAGCAAGCCGGATCAAAGACGGCATGTGTGCTTATGCTGAGACAGAAATGATGGCTCATTTAATTAAAAAAGAATTAAAGCATCAAAATCTCCAAGCCTATGAAGATTCAACAGACATCGGCTGCTGGTTTATCCCTGTATGCAAGTAACCCTTTTCTCCATGACAAAAAAGAGAGAAGGGACTTAAGTATCCCTCCTCTCTTATGATGATGATTTACATACTTCCTCTAAATCACGCAAAATCTCATCTGCTACTGCCCAATCATAAATGGACGCACCGGCTGCAAGCGGGTGGCCGCCGCCATGATATTTTTTCGCAATGGTATTAATGACGACGCCTTTAGAGCGGAATCTCACACGAATCTGATCGTTTTCTTCCACAAAAAAGACCCATGCCTTAATGCCTGCAATATTTCCTAGTGTCCCAACAAGTTGTGAGGCCTGCTGCGCTGTTGTTTGGAACGATTCCAAAATTTCACGCTTAATGAAAACAGATGCAACCCCGTTCTCTGACAAAGAAATATGTTGAAAAATATAGCCATTTAATTTCACGACATTCAAATCTGTCTCATACAATTGATTGAAAAGATCTGAAGATGAAAATGGATATTCGATCAGTTCCCCTGCATATTTGAGTGTCTTTTTCGTTGTGTTTGGGAAAAGGAAGCGGCCTGTGTCTCCTACAATGCCGGCATAGATCAATTCAGCTGCCTTTGTGTTCAGCTGATATCCTTCTTCTTTCCCCTCTAAGTACAATTCATAAATCATCTCGCTCACAGAGCTTGCCTCTGTATCCACCCAAAGCAAATCACCATAAGGATCTTCATTCGGGTGATGGTCGATTTTCATCAGCTTATCGCCCATTAAATAGCGCTGATCATCGATTCTTGCTTGATTGGCCGTATCACAGACAATGACAAGGGCCCCTTTATACACGTCGTCTGGTACCTCATCGAGTTCATATAAAAATGAAAGGGATGGCTCAGGCGTTCCTGTCGCATAAATATTTTTTTCTGGATAGGTGGCACGCAAGATTTCCGTAAGGCCGCACTGCGATCCATACGCATCAGGATCTGGTCTTACATGTCTATGGATGATGATGGTGTCATATAATGATATGGTTCTAATCAGTTCTTTTTTCATAAAAACTCCTTCTCATGCGATACTCTTTTTATTATTAAATCATAATCTATCGTGACGGAAAAGTGAGGAATAGACAATTTATTCTAGTAAGCAAGCCTATTTACGTTTAAAATAGGGTTGTAACCACTTACAATGGAGGCTTGGCACATGCTTGTTTTGATTGTGTTTATTATTTGTTCTGCCATGTTTTATTTATACTACAAAGCAAAAAATGTTCGTACGAACCGGCCAGTCGAGAAAAAATTCTGGTCGGCGAAATCCAGTATGGCACTTGGCTGCTTTGTCCTGCTCTTCGGTGTGAATCAATTATTTTTAAACCGCTCGTCACTTGCATTTGTCATCGGATTTATTTTTGTTGCTGTTGGTATCGGCAGTACATGGGCTGGGTATAAAGCCTACAAGCACTATCTTCCGCTCTTTTTAAAGGAAGGCGAAAAAGATCACGCGTAATAAGGAAAGGGGCGACATGAGTTCGCCCTTTTTATCATTATCCTCTTTCCATCAGCTGCACCATCAGCATCGCTTTTCCTACGATATTCGATTGATGGTACACCTCGACTTCCAGCTTTCCAAATTTGCGTCCTACTTCTAAAATATTCGGCTTAATCTGGATTGTGGATTCCATTTGGACTGGTTTTAAAAAGTAGACAGAAAGACTCTCAACGATCAGTTCGCCTTTTTTATGAGATTTTAAGAAGCGGTTGGCTGATTCGATTAAAATTTGTGTGAACACTCCATATGAAATGTTTCCAAGCTGGTTCGTCATTTGCGGGGTGACCTCGTATTGATAAACCGCATCTGCTTTTGGTTTCTCTGTATCGGCTTCTTTAAATCCTCTTGAGACAACATCATCCAGCTTTTCTCCGACCTGCGGCTGCTTTTGAATCATTTGGAGCGCCTTGAGCACATCCTGACGGCTGATCATACCAATCAGCTTCGCATGATCATCCACAACTGGCAGCACCTCAATGCCTTCCCACACCATCATTTGTGCAGCTGAGGCGACAGATGTTTTGCCAATGACCGTCAGCGGATTTTTCGTCATCACTTTTTCAATCGGTGTGGAGCGGTCATGCCCCGCAATATCCTTTGAGGTGAGGATTCCGTGAATCTTCATTTGATCATCTGCGACCGGGAAACGGCCGTGGCCAGTTTCATAATTCTTTTCATACCATTTTTCAAGCTTATCCTCTGGTGATAAATACACGGTGCGTTCAATCGGCGTTAAAATATCTTCTACAAGCACAATTTCTTTTTTAATTAATTGGTCATAAATGGCTCTGTTAATGAGAGCCGCTACGGTAAATGTATCGTAGCTTGTCGATAAAATCGGCAGCTCCAGCTCATCTGCGAGCTGAATGATTTCATCATCTGTTGAGAATCCGCCTGTGACCAGCACAGCCGCCCCTGCCTCTAATGCCTGTCTGTGGGCATTGATTCGGTTTCCGACGATGAGCAGGTTGCCAGCTGCTGTATAGCGCATCATTGCGTCCAGCTCCATCGCTCCGATAACAAATTTATTTAACGTTTTATGTAAGCCGGCGCGTCCTCCAAGGACCTGTCCATCAATGACATTGACCACTTCTGCATATGTCAGTTTTTCAATATTTTCTTTTTTCTTTTGTTCAATTCGAATGGTGCCGACTCGTTCAATGGTACTGACGAATCCTTTATTTTCAGCATCTTTGATGGCCCGGTAAGCGGTGCCTTCACTCACTTTCATTTCTTTCGCTATGCGCCGGACAGAAATTTTCTCTCCGACATCTAATGAATCAATATACGATAAAATTTGCTCATGCTTTGTCGCCAATCCCGTTCACCCTTTTTGTTTTCAGCGTTTTCATCTATGTTTCATTATAAGGGCAGGAGGCTTTTAATAGCAATTTGTCTTTTCTTTCGGCAGATGAAGGCAAATAAAAAAGCCGGCATTTGTGTGCCAGCTTCTTTCATATGAGGATTAAATCTCGATTGATTCCCCGCTGTTTAACACATGACCGACGCCGCCATGCAGGCTGTCTGCAAAGGCATGCGGATCCTGTTCAATTGGCGGGAATGTGCTGTAGTGAATCGGAACGACCTGCTTTGCACGCAGCCATTCTGCTGCGATTCTTGCATCTTCCGGTCCCATCGTGAAGTTATCCCCGATTGGAAGAAAGGCAAGGTCAATATGATTCAGTTCACCGATCAGCTTCATATCTGAAAAGAGCGCGGTGTCTCCAGCATGATAAATCGTTTTGCCCTCTGCCGTGAATAAAATACCTGATGGCATGCCTGTATACGTAATTGTTTTCGTTTCTTCATCAATGACAGCTGAACCATGAAACGCTTGCGTGAGCTTCACTTTACCAAATTCAAACTCACGTCCGCCGCCGATATGAAGCGGGTGCGTTTTCACCCCTTGCCAGCTTAAATAAACTGCAAGCTCATTTGGCGCAACGACGAGAGCGTCATTATTTTTAGCAATTTCAATCGTGTCACCAAGGTGATCTCCATGTCCATGTGTCAGTAAAATGACATCCGCTTTCACATCTTGCGGATTAATCTCTGTGTGCTTATTTCCATTTAAAAATGGGTCAATCCAAATATGGTATCCGTTTGTTTCAATGTGTACAACTGAATGTCCATGATATGTAGCTTTCATGTAAGTATATCCACCTTTCAAATTTTGATCTCATATCATTTATTCCCTCTATAAAAAGCTGAAAAACTTAATGCCTGTGAATCACGTTAAGACCACCTGTTGCCTCAATGACGGTGCCTGTAATGAGGTCTGAACGGTCATCACATAGAAATGAGATGATACGCCCTATATCCTCTCCAGTGCCAGACCTGCCTATCGGCGTTTCATCGTCTTTGATTTGACGGGCTTTCTCTATTGTCGATTCTTTCATGTCTCCAACGATTTTGCCTGGACAAACCATATTAGCAGTGATGCCATTTTCGGCTTCTTCAATCGCAATGGTTTTCGTCAATGACGCAAGACCCACTTTTGCCGCTCCAAAGGCTGATCTGTGCATCCAGCCTGGCGCATGGTCTGCACCTTGGAAGCCATAAGTGATAATGCGGCCAAAGCCTTGTTTTCTCATCATTGGGATGACCATTCGGAACAAATGGAATACTGCTGATAGGTTGCCTTCCATCATTTGATACCATTCATCTTCAGAGTAATCCGCCAATTTTTTTCGTTCAAAAATATAAGGACCGGCATTGTTAATCAAGGCATCAATCCGCCCAAATCGCTCTGCTGCCAGCTCTACCATGTTTTTTAAATCTTCTTTTTTTGTCACATCACCTTGGACAAATTGAAGCTTATCTTCGTACTGGTGTAATTCTTCTTTCATCTGCCGGACAGCTTCATCATCACTTCGATAATTCACTGTCACAGAATACCCCATATTCAGTAAAGACTCGGTGACTTTCCGGCCAAGTCCTTTAGAACCCGCTGTTATTAATGCGTGTCGCACACAATCTCCTCCTAAAGCAAAGGTTGCAAGTTCACGTGTTTCTTTTGTTATCTTTACTTTACTATAAACCGGCATCTGGCGCACTTATGAACCCTTTATCGATATGAGTCAAACAGTATAGGGTGATTCATCCATTTTTTCAAATCCCATGAGCCATGGATATCGAGCAGAAGAGAAACAAAACGATAGCACTCTCTCACCTCATGAAGATCACGAGGAAGCGGGCAAATCTCTTCATAGCCCAATTGAACATTGCGGGCAGCTTCTTTCGTCAAAAGGTATTCCAATGCAATAAAATCAAACGCAGCTGGTCCATATACGACATATTCTGTATCAACTAAACTCGTCACTTGCTCATCTTTTTCAATATATTGAGACGGATCTAAATCAATTAAAATGAGACTGGCTGAATCAGGAGGCTTTAGCTTTTCAATCTTTTGCAGCGCAATTTCTGCATAACAGTGAAATTCAGGCTGATCAGCGTAATAGCGGCCTATGAGTTTGGATACAGCCTTTTTTAACACAGCATGGAATTCTCGCAAATGCTTCTTTTCAGCTCCGTATACTGCACCAAAAAAGTCAGTACGATATGAATGAAGCTGTGCTAATTTCCTCCCATAATCCTTATAAAAGTCTGATGAACGTCCCTCAAAAGATGTGAAAGGTGTTCCTTCTACTTTTTCCATTACATAAAATTGTCTCCCTGCCTTCTTCACTTTACGAACAACTTCTGGAATATGAAAGGAATGCGTATGAGACAGCTTTTGATTGATTTGATCAATATGCTCTTGTACAGTACGGTCATCTACTCCATAGATCATTTTGATCCCAGACACAAATTCACTTTCTTCTCTTGCAGTTTTAGGAGATTTGACTACATATTCCGTTTTATCTTGTAAGGAGATCAGCCACACATCATTAGCCCGTCCATCATATTGTTCTCCTAACGCTTTCACTGATACGATTGGTTGATGAAACAAAGCCTCAAGCGTTTTCTTCATGATCTGCTGTCACTCCCTCTTCTGCTTGACGCAGGTATGCTTTCATTTCTCCAATGATCATCAATCTCCTTTTTCCATGACAAAAAAACCATCCGTATAAACGAATGGTTTTCATAAGTTACGCCAGGCATGCTTTTGCTTTTTCTAAAGCGAGCTGAATTTGTTTGAATCCAGTTCCGCCTGCACTTGTTCTTTTTTCAACAGCAACATATGGATCAAGAACAGTGTAAATGTCTTGTTCAAAAAGCTCGCTTGCTTCTGTGAATGATTCAAAAGATAGATCACTTAGATAGATGCCTTTTTGAATACATGTATACACAAGCTTGCCAACGATTTCGTGTGCTTCACGGAATGGCATGCCTTTTTTCGCAAGGTAGTCTGCCACTTCTGTCGCATTTGAGAAATCTTCTTTTGTTGCCTTTTTCATGACATCTTCGTTCACTGTCATCGTTTGAATCATACCTGTGAAAATTTGCAGGCTGCCAGCGATGGTTTTCACTGTATCAAACATGCCTTCCTTATCTTCTTGCAGGTCTTTGTTATACGTAAGCGGCAAGCCTTTCATAATCGTGAGAAGCCCCATCAGATTGCCATACACGCGGCCTGTTTTCCCGCGAATTAATTCAGCCATATCTGGGTTTTTCTTCTGCGGCATCATGCTGCTGCCTGTTGCATACGTGTCATCGAGTTCAATGAATTTGAATTCTTGCGAACACCATAAAATGATTTCCTCACAAAAACGTGAGAGGTGCATCATCACAAGACTGCTATTAGATAAAAACTCTAAAATGAAGTCCCGGTCACTCACACCATCGAGGCTATTTTCGTAAATGTGGTCAAAGCCAAGCTGCTCTGCTGTATATTCACGATCAATCGGGAATGTCGTTCCTGCTAACGCACCGCATCCAAGTGGAGACACGTTAATTCGCTTTAATGAATCTTGGAAACGCGCTTTGTCACGCTCAAACATCCAGAAATAGGCGAGCATATGATGGGCAAAGGAAATAGGCTGTGCACGCTGCAGGTGCGTATATCCTGGAAAAATCGTTTCAACGTGCTGTTCTGCCTTTTCTACAAGCACCGTTTGAAAGGAAGAGATCAGTTCAATAATATGCTCGACTTGGTTATTCAAATATAAATGCATATCGGTTGCAACTTGATCATTCCGGCTTCTCGCTGTGTGCAATTTGCCGCCAAGCGGACCAATCTCATCAATGAGCATTTTTTCAAGGTTTAAATGAATGTCCTCATAATCGACTGAGAATTCCAGTTCATTCGCCTCTGCCTTTTTCATGAGCGTATTTAGTCCATCTTTGATGGCAGCGGCCTCCTCATCGCCGAGGATACCGCATTTATTCAGCATACTTGCATGAGCAAGGGAGCCGGTCAGATCTTCTTTGACTAATTGTTTGTCGAAATGAATGGATGCGCCAAACTCATCGACCCATTTTTCTGGTGTTTTTTGAAATCGGCCTCCCCAAAGCTTTTTCATGCTTTAACCTGCTCCTTTTTATTCACGATGCTGTTTACTTTTGTCGGTAAGCCCCAAAGATTAATAAATCCTACAGCTGCATCATGATCGAATTCATCTGCTTTTGTATAAGTTGCTAGATTTTCATCATAAAGTGAATATGGTGATTTACGTCCTTCTACAATGGCATGACCTTTAAATAGTTTCACACGTACAACACCCGTTACGTTCTGTTGTGTTTCTTGTAAGAATGCATCTAGTGCTTCTTTCAGCGGTGAGAACCATAAGCCGTTGTATATTAATTCAGCCATTTTTTGTTCAACGATTGGTTTAAAGTGTGCGACTTCTTTGACAAGCGTTAAGTCTTCAAGCTCTTTATGCGCTTTTAGAAGTGTGACAGCACCTGGGCATTCGTACACTTCACGAGATTTGATGCCGACAAGACGGTTTTCAACGTGATCGATTCTGCCAACACCATGCTGTCCAGCGACTTCATTTAAATGAAGGATGAGATCAGATAATGAATACTGGATACCATCAATGGCTGTCGGTTTTCCTTTTTCAAACGTGATTTCAATGATTTCAGGTGTGTCAGGCGTTTTTTCAAGTGGATTTGTCAGATCATATGCACCCTCTGGCGGCGCAGCCCAAGGATCTTCTAAAATGCCACATTCGTTACTTCTGCCCCAAAGGTTTTGGTCGATTGAATATGGGCTGTCTAAGTTAATCGGAATTGGAATACCGTGTTTTTGTGCATAATCGATTTCTTCATCACGAGACCATTTCCATTCACGCACTGGTGCAAGAACTTCTAGGTCTGGATTCAATGCTTTAATGGATACTTCAAAACGAACTTGGTCGTTCCCTTTTCCAGTACATCCATGAGCAACTGCTACTGCATTTTCTTTTTCTGCCACTTCCACTAATTTTTTTGCAATAAGCGGACGGGATAGTGCAGATACTAGTGGATATTTTCCTTCATACATTGTGTGTGCTTGTAATGCAGTGAGTGCAAACTCTTCAGCAAATTCTTCTTTTGCGTCAATCATGTATGATTGAACAGCTCCGACTTGAAGTGCTTTTTGTTGAACGAATGCTAAATCTTTTCCTTCACCTACGTCTAGGCAGCAAGCAACGACTTCGTATCCTTGCTCTTGTAACCATTTAACTGCAACAGAGGTATCAAGACCTCCGGAATATGCTAATACGACTTTTTTATTTTGTGACATGATTGAAAAGCTCCTCTCGCTTGTTTTGATTCTGTGAATGTTTTTTGCATAAAAATAAGTTTTAATTTATAAACATGCATTTAGTATGTATACACTGTAACAAGGAAAAATTGTTTTTTCAACCCCTTTATGAAAAAAACTCTGCCAAATTTTCTTGGCAGAGTCATTTTGGGCTATTTTTGATCCTTTTCAAGCTCTCGTAAGACATGAGGAACCTCTGGAATCACAAGTTTGGTCATGGCTAAACGAACGGCTCCGGTAGATCCCGGCGTGGCAAAGACAGCTTTTTGATTGACGACTCCTGCCGTTGCCCGGGACAAAATAGCGGCTGAACCTATGTCTTCTGTATAACTGAGCATGCGGAAGATTTCACCAAAACCAGGCAGTTCCTTGGAAAAAAGAGGGGTGATGGCTTCAATGGTCACATCCCTTGCGGCAATTCCTGTCCCGCCATTTAACAAGACCGCATCTATTTTCGCTTCGCTTGTTCCTTCCAGCACAGCGTCTTGAATGGCTCCAATATTATCTTTTACGATATCGTATGCAAGAACAAGATGTCCTTGTTCTTTGAGCAAATCGATCATCAGACGGCCGCTTTTGTCTGTTTCTTTCGTTCTTGTATCACTGACCGTAATGACTTTCACATAAAGCCTTTCTTTCGCCTCATGTTTATGTTCTGTCACGCTCATCTTTCGCACCGCTCCCTTTTGCTTCATATTGGACAACATTATAGCATGCTGCTTTTAACAGAAAAAAGCTCTTTTCCTTATTGGAAAAGAGCTTCTCAAACTTGATTACGCTAAACGCATAACGTCTCTTGCAATCATGACTTCTTCGTTTGTAGGGATGACGATCACTTTTACAGGAGAGTGCGGGTAGCTGATGAATGCTTCTTCGCCTCTCATGTTGTTTAGGGAAGGATCCCAGTAAACGCCCATGAATTCTAGACCACGAAGTACACGTGCTCTTACTTCTGAACTGTTTTCACCGATTCCAGCTGTGAAGATGATCGCATCTACGCCATTCATTCTTGCTGCATAAGAACCGATATATTTATGAATACGGCTCGCAAAAATATCAAGAGCAACTTCTGCACGGTCGTTTCCTTCTTCTGTTGCTTCTTCGATATCACGAAGATCACTTGACAGACCAGACACACCTAAAAGACCACTCTTCTTATTCAAAGTAGAAAGCACTTCTTCAGCAGTATGTCCTGTTTTTTCCATAATGAATGGAATAAGGGCAGGGTCAATGTTACCTGAACGTGTCCCCATTGCAACACCAGCAAGTGGTGTAAAGCCCATAGATGTATCGATTGATTTTCCGCCTTCAACTGCTGCGATACTCGCACCATTTCCAAGGTGGCAAGAAATCAGACGAAGCTCTTCTAGTGGACGGCCTAATAGCTCTGCTGCACGCTCTGTTACGAACTTGTGGCTTGTCCCGTGGAATCCGTATTTACGAATACCAAAGTTTTTGTAGTAGTCGTACGGAAGGCTGTATAGGTAAGACTGCTCTGGCATAGTTTGGTGGAATGCTGTATCGAACACAGCAACCGCTGGTACGTCAGGCAGAATTTGTTTGAAAGCTTTGATTCCTACAACGTTTGCAGGGTTGTGAAGTGGTGCAAGCTCTGAAAGCTGATCAATGTCATTGATCACTTCATCAGTTAAAAGAACAGAATCGCTGAATTTCTCTCCGCCGTGAACAACGCGGTGACCTACGCCATCAATTTCATTAAAGTCTTTGATGATGTGAAATTCAGTTAGTTTTTCAAGCAGCATTTTGACCGCTACTGCGTGATCTGGAATATCTGTCACTTCTGTTTTCTTTTCTCCATCTACAGAGATCGTGAAGATACTGTTGTCCATTCCGATTCTTTCAACAAGCCCTTTTGTTAAAACGGTTTCTTCTGGCATGTCGAACAATTGGAATTTAAGAGATGAGCTTCCTGCGTTGATTGCAATAATTTTGGACATTACTGTCGCTCCTTTTACTCAGTTGTTATATAAGGTTTCACGTTTTTTCCGGTGCTATATTCAACCTGTTTGACGGGTCTTTTATAGTTTAACGATAAGTCCGAAAAATATCTGACTTTTTCATTTAAACATTGAAAACTTTGCATTTCAAGTGCACCTTCAAACTGTTATCGCTTACATCAATAAGTCGTTATTTTCTGAATAGTAAAATAGCCAGAAATCACTCTGGCTATTCTTTCGTTTCTTTTTCTTCTATAAACCACTGGTCTAATTTTCTCATCACACCGACCATTGCTTCCTTCTGTGAGAAAGATGGAAGATTGGCAAACAGCATTCGTTTTGGTGCTTCCAGCCCTTCTTTTTTCTTTTGCATCACAAATAAGCTTTTGGCGTGTTTTTTATCCTTAAACATGGACACTGGCAGCTGAATTAACGCATTCATATACGCATGATCTTTGATGAAATCCTTTAATTGTACGCTCTCTTTTCCTTCAAACAAATCGTTTGGAATGATGAAGAATAAGAAGCCGCCTTCTTTTGTGTAGCGAAGGCTTTGTTCAATGAATAAATAATGGGCAAAGGCATGTCCTTCTTTTGCCTTTAATTCAAAGTCTGCTGCACGCTCATCATTTGGATAATAGCCGACTGGGAGACTGCATACAGTGACATCTGCTGGTGAGATCAGAAGCGGCTCAAGACTGTCTTGGTGGAAAAGCTCAACTTCTTTCTCCTCTAAATTCGCCTGGGCCCAAGCAATTTTAATGAGCACATCATCAATTTCAGACGCAAAGCCGCGTTTTGTTTCTGCAGTGAGATTATTTAAAACAGCAAGAAGTAAGTTTCCTGTTCCCGCTGCTGGATCAAAGACTACAAGCTCTTTTTGACCGTCTAAAAATTTGTTCACCAAATAACTGACAAACAGTCCAATCGTATCCGGTGTCATCTGGCGATTTGGATGAGAAATATCCTTTTGACCTTTCAATACGGCGAGCTGAAACGCTTTACGAATCTGCTCATGATCATAAGAAGCAAAATCTGCTTTCTCTATTAAATCCTTTAATAAACCGTTTCGATCATTTGCTTGGAAAAAGGCTTCTCCTGCTTCTGCCAATGCTTCAATATAGGAAATGCTCTGTTCCTTTTTTAATCGAATAGAAGCTGTATCGAGCAGTTCAAAAATAGTACTTACTTGATCTTTCTGCAATGCTTTTCTCTCCTCGCTTTGTTAAAAGCTATATGTTCTCATTGAAAAGAGCCCCAGGATGAAGCCGGAGCTCTTGTCGATGCTGCTTTTATAACAGTGATTTTGCAGCTTCAATGGCTTTTTCATAATTTGGGTGATTCGTTGCTTCACTTACGTATTCAGTGTAAACCACTTTTCCGTTAGGGTCTAATACGAAGACTGCGCGCGCCAATAAACGCAATTCTTTCATATACACTCCGAATGCTTCACCAAATGACATATCTCTGTGATCAGATAATGTTTCGACATTTTCAATTCCGTTTGCTCCGCACCAGCGTGCTTGTGCAAATGGAAGGTCTGCACTAATCGTATAAATATTGACCGGACCTAAATCCGATGCCTCTTCATTGAAACGTCTTGTTTGTGCGTCACACACACCTGTATCAATAGAAGGAATCACTGAGATGATCGTCACTTTTCCTGCTAAATCAGAAAGTGAAACTTCTCCAAGTGAGTTCGTTAATACCGTAAAATCAGGAGCCTGCTCGCCTACCTTTACTTCATTTCCTACAAGCGTGACAGGACTTCCTTTAAATGTGATCGATGCCAAAACAATTCCTCCCTTTTCAAATGTATGGTTCTATCATAGTAGAGAAAGCAAAAAACTGCAAAGCCTAATCGTCCATTTTGCAAAAAAAGTTAACTGCAGCGCAGCTAACTTTTTAAAGGTCTATGTCATCTAGTTTTCGTTCTTTGTGACGGTGCTCCCGCTCATCCTTCTTAAACATGTGCTGAAGACGTTCAATTGCTTGAGGAGCAGAATCCAATATTTTATCGAGCAGATGTGTGTGTTCATCCAAATGAAGCATTCGAACTCCATTTGTTCCTACAATTAAGAAGGCGATTGGTGTAATCGACACCCCGCCGCCGCTTCCGCCGCCAAATGGGAGTCTCGGCTCTTTTCGTTCCTGTTCATCAGAACGCTTTTCTTTCTTTTGGTTCCCGTTAAATTCACTGCCGCCGGCTGCAAATCCAAAACCAACCTTTGACACAGTGAGAATGACACTGCCGTCAGGGGTTTCGACTGGATCGCCGATGATTGTATTCACATCTATCATTTCTTTTAAGTTTTCCATCGCTGTCTTCATGAGACCTTGGATTGGATGATCTGCCATTTTCGGGTTCCTCCTTAAACAGATGATTCATTCTTCGTTGCTTGAAGAGAGGCGCTTTTTCTCGCCTTTCTCCCTTTTAACCAATGGACAAGTAAACGAATGGCTGCAAGCATAGCATGTCCAATACGAAAATAAGCTATACATGTAAACTGAGTCTGTGACACATTGTGCTGAAAGGCCGGAATGACTTCATATATCGGTTTATGCTTAAAGGTGAGATGCTCCTGCATAAAGGCAAGCAGTGCTCCTTTAACTGACCACACACCGCCGGCTGCTACACCTGTTAAAGCGGCGTCTTGAAAGCCGATCCATGTCGACCAGTGAAACGAGACAATCTTTACGTGGATGAAGAACTTGCGCATGATCCGGTTTAAATCGACAATCTCTTTTGTGATGCGCTCCATTTGATGAAGGATCTGCTTCATATCACGTTTTCCTACTTTTTTATGCATCGATTCTTTTTCGTGATCAGGCGTTTTGGCGCTCTTCATTTTCTTTTCACGAATATCAATCGTTTGGTCTTCTGGATTGACCCTCACCATCGGAATCTCTTTTTTGAGTCTGACCAATCCATATAAGGTGATGACCTTCAGTGCAATGTGGTCATTGTCGTTTGTATGCGAATAGTCCAGCGAAATGGTTACTTTCATGAAAATCAACAAGATCACAAGAAACAAAAACGCTGCGATCCAAACGTAAAGCACTGTGCTCACTTCCTCCATAACAAATGATGCTTCCCCTACGATTATGGCTCTCATTCTGGATTTTATACCCAATCAATAAAAAAGAGTTTGACCGGTACCCGGCCAAACTCCTCTGATTATACGTTTGATTCTGTTTTTTCATATAAATGTTCATGAACGACCACCGTATCGGCAAAGTAATCATGAACCCCTTGCTTTTTCGGTGAGAACCCAACGATAGCATAGAGAATAAAGATCGTATTAATGTAGCGTCCCACAATCTCTCTAAAGAAAATAACATCCCATGCCAGCTTCTTCTCAGGCTGAAGTGAGACCACTTTAATCCCAAATACCATCTTGCCAAGTGTTTGTTGAAAGATTTTCGTCATGATGGCGAAGTAAAGGAGGAATACAATCGTCGTTGTGACGGAAAACGGAGAAAACCATCCCCCTCCTTTGGACCAGCCAAACAGACTAAAGATTGGAGAAACCGTCAAATGGTTTACACCCCAGACGACGAGCCAATCAAGAATAAGTGCCCAAAATCTAATCCAAAAACCTGCAAACGCCTGTGCTTCAATTGAAGCGCGCTTCACAAAGGCCGGCTTCGATTCTTCCTCTTGGCTGCGGCTTTCGCTTACTTCATCGAATGTAGAATCCATCTATGATCCCTCCTTTATTTTGAATAGAGATACATCGGTTTAGACCCATTTGAGCCAGCCAGTGTTTCTTTTAAATTCAGAAAATCAATTTCGCTTTTAAAGAGCTTGCTTGCACTCATGTTGAAAAGAGAGTTCCAGCCAAAGCTTTGAGAATAGCTGACCACTGTTGCTCCTTTTAAGCCTTTTTCATTTTTCTTCATCGCTTTTAATGCATCTTCATAATACCCAAGCTCATCGACTAATCCGTTCGATTTTGCTTGTGTCCCGTCATATACTCGGCCGTCCGCAATTTTCTTGACTTCCTGTTTTGACATGCCGCGTCCTTCAGAGATCACTTTGACAAATCCTTCATAAGAGTTATCGACCATGCTTTGCATGATGTTGCGCTCATCTTTTGTCATATCACGGTTAGGAGACATGATATCTTTGAATTTCCCGCTCTTAATCGTTTCATATTTAATACCCAAATTATCTGCCAGCTTTGAATAATTCAAGCTTTGCATGATGACACCTAACGATCCTGTTAATGTTTCAGGTGAAGCAAAGATTTTCTTCGCTGGAGTTGACACGTAGTAGCCGCCTGAAGCTGCCATTGAACCCATAGATACGTAAATCGGCTTCTTCGCTTTTTTCACTTCTTCTAATTTTTTATGTATTTCAGCACTTTCATAGACACCGCCGCCAGGAGAGTTTACGCGCAGAAGTACACCTTTTACAGAAGCATCCTCTTTCGCTTTATCTAGTTCCTTGAGGAATGCACGATGATCATAACCTTCTCCGCCTAATAGGCTCGATGCGCCGCCATTATCTTGAATGGTTCCATTAATCTCAAGTACAGCAATCTTGCCTGCACCGCTGCCATTCTCTAGTACCTTCTCTTCTATTTCATCCCCGAATTGATAGCTCATTTTGTTGTCATTGAAGCTATCGAACAAGGCCATCGTGACACTAATCACAATTGAAAATCCGAAAACACCAAGTGCAATAATTAGTGCTACCCATCTTTTCGCATTCATCTTTTTCTCCTCCTTTTTATCTCACTTCATTCATACGAATGCCCACACGAAATGTTTCACAGGAATTGTGGTTTTTTTACATTTCATGTAGGCATATGATAGCACCTCTCTTAAATAACGATCAACTTTACGTCGTCTACTTAGACATGCGCATGACGAAAAATTGGCTTTTTTCTCCTCTCCCTGCACCTAATAGGCTAGATCTTCACCGCAACGAAACACCTAAACCATTCTTTCATGAGAAAACGGCTATTCAATTATGCTCAGGATTCAACCATTTCAAATCACTCACATCGACTCATTTCTCATAAAGCAATCCGATCATCAGGTGGTTCTTTCTAAAGTTTTTACTTTCATATGAAAAAAGTGTAAAATGTGAGCAAGGGTTTTCATGTAAGCCCTTTATCATTGAAAATTATTTTTGACAGCAAAGGGGAGAACGTCAATGACAGACAATCGTCGCAATGTATTTTTCTTTTACAAAAAAGATCATGAATTGGATGGACACATTTCTTCTCTCGAGAAGCTCGCTACCGATCAGGGTTTTCACGTCGTCAAGCGTGCAGAGGATGCCCACATTATTGCTTCAATTGGCGGGGATGGCACATTTCTTCAAGCAGTACGTAAAACAAACTTCCGGGATGACTGCTTGTATGTAGGGGTATCAAAATCAGAGAATACGCACCTATACTGCGATTTCTCGTTAGAACATTTTGATAAAATGATTGATGCCATGAATACTGAACAGCTTGAAGTGAGAAAATATCCGATCATCGATGTAAGCGTTGACAGCACAAACCAGTTCCATTGCTTAAATGAACTGTCGATCCGCTCCAGCATTATTAAAACATTTGTGATTGATGTGTATATAGATGATTTCCACTTTGAAACATTTAGAGGCGACGGCATGATTATTTCCACTCCGACTGGTTCAACGGCTTATAATAAATCCGTGAGCGGCGCCGTGGTTGATCCGATGCTTCCTTGTATGCAAGTCACAGAGCTTGCATCGCTGAATAATAACTCGTACCGTACATTAGGTGCTCCTTTCATCTTGAGCAGTGACCGCAAGCTGACGCTGAAGGTAGTGCAGGATGGAAACGATCATCCAATTATCGGGCTTGATAACGAAGCGCTCGGCACAAAACACGTCAAACAAATTGACATTGGCCTTTCAGGAAAAGTCATTAAAACGGTGAAATTAAAAGACAACTCTTACTGGGAAAAAGTAAAACGCAGATTCCTTTGAGAATTTGTCCGCGTGCTGAAAGCTCCTTTACGGGGCTTTTTTTTATGGCTTTTCATTCACCCTTATGGTTATGGTATGATGTCACAAGTATGAATGTACGAAAAGGAGAACACGATGACATTACAACATTTTGATCAATATCCATTAAGTGATGAATTGAAACAAGCGTTAGAAGCGCTTCACTTCCATACACCTACACCCGTTCAGCACGAGACATTATCCGTTGCTTTTTCAAAGCAGGATTTAATCGTCAAATCTCAGACTGGCAGCGGCAAGACTGCAGCCTATGGTCTGCCGATTTGTGAAATGGTTGATTGGGCTGAAAATAAACCTCAAGCCCTCATCCTCGTTCCAACACGGGAGCTCGCCATGCAGGTCAAACAAGACCTCACAAGCCTTGGGCGATTCAAACGAATCAAAGCCGCAGCCATTTATGGAAAAGCCTCTTTTCAAGCGCAGAAAGTAGAGCTTTCACAGAAAAACCATATTGTGTGCGGGACACCAGGCCGCATTTTGGATCACCTTGAGAAAGGCACCCTTTCTTTAGAAAATCTCAAATTTTTCGTGTTAGATGAAGCGGATGAAATGCTGAACATGGGATTTATCGATCAAGTCTCTTCTATTATTCAGTATCTGCCGCCAAAGCGCATGTCGATGCTGTTTTCAGCGACAATGTCTGATGACATGAAGAAATTGAGCGAACAGTTTTTACAATCACCAAAAGTCATTGAGATTGCACGTGAAGAAACGTCTGTACAGCAAATCACCCACACCGTGATTGAAACGGAAGAAGAATCGAAATTCTCTCTTTTACAGCGTACAATCGTCATTGAAAATCCAGATAGCTGCATTATTTTCTGTAATACACAAGACCGGGTGAATGAACTCACGATGAAGCTGGACGAATGGGATGTGCCCTGTGACAAAATTCATGGCGGCATGAGACAGGAAGACCGCTTTGATGTGATGGATGAATTTAAAAAAGGTGAATTCCGTTATCTGATCGCAACAGATATAGCAGCCCGGGGAATTGATGTCAGTGATATGACACATGTCATTCATTATGATCTTCCTTATGAAAAAGAGCGCTATATTCACCGGACTGGCAGAACAGGTAGAGCGGGGAAAAGCGGGAAAACGATTGCGTTTATGACAAAGAATGCAAAGCCGCTCATTGATGAATTAAAGCAGGATGCCGGCATAGACTTTCAAACTCAGCCTTATCCAACGAAAGAAGAAGCAGAAAAGCATGTAGAAAGCTTTGAAGAAAAGATTGAAACGCCTGTTCAAAAGGAAAATAAACAGGCAGGCGTTGAGAAGGATATTATGAAGCTTTATTTTAACGGTGGGAAGAAAAAGAAGCTGAGGGCTGTTGATTTCGTTGGGACCATTGCCAAAATAGAAGGCGTTGCCTTTGATGACATTGGGATTATTACAATTCAAGATACAAAAACATATGTCGATATTTTAAACGGCAAAGGCCCTCTTGTGCTGAATGCCATGCGCCACACTACCATTAAAGGCAAGCAGTTAAAAGTACATGAAGCTCGTTCATAAAAAGTGAAGGCCCAGCGCCTTTACTTTTTTTATTTATGATGAAATAAGCTCAAAAACCGTATCCCATCAGCCTTTTTGGTGACAAACATGACAAATGTCATATTGAATACATGATGGGTGCTACTATGAGCATGACACCTTTCCTTCTATACTTTGAAGTAGAAAGAAACGGAAAGGACTTGAACGTTCATGACGACTTCAACAAACACACAGCAGCAAGCCACTTTAAGAAAACAAGTTGGCCAATTCTCTGGTGCTAATTCGAAAAAAAGTATCATTCAACTCTTTAATACATTCATTCCATTTTTGGGGCTTTGGTTTCTTGCCTATTATAGCCTGAACATCTCCTACCTTTTAACCCTCTTCTTTGCGGTTATTGCAGCTGGTTTTTTAGTACGTGTCTTTATTATTTTTCACGACTGCTGCCATCAATCCTTTTTCAAACAGAAGCCGCTGAATCACCTGTTCGGTTTTTTAACGGGCGTACTCACCCTTTTCCCTTATCTTCAATGGCAAAGAGATCATTCAATTCACCATGCCACAAGTAGTAATTTAGACAAACGAGGTACTGGCGACATTTGGCTCCTGACAGTCAAAGAATATCAAGAAGCATCAGCATGGACGAAATTTCGCTACAGATTTTATCGTAACCCTTTTGTGATGTTTATTTTAGGTCCGATCTTTGTCTTTCTCTTAAAAAACCGTTTCAACGTCAAAAATGCTCGTAAAAAAGAGCGCTGGAACACGTATTTCACAAACGTGAGCATCATTGCGCTAGCAGCTGCAACGTGTCTTCTTTTTGGCTGGCAGGAGTTCCTGCTCGTCCAAGGTCCAATCTTCCTGATCTCAGGATCAATTGGTGTATGGCTGTTTTATGTTCAGCATACGTTTGAGGATTCTTACTTTGAAGCAGATGAACATTGGAATTATGTGCAGGCAGCGGTAGAAGGCAGTTCTTTTTACAAATTGCCAAAGCTTCTTCAGTGGTTAACAGGCAATATCGGTTATCACCATGTCCATCATTTAAGTCCGAGGGTACCGAATTATCACTTGGAGCATGCACATGATCATAGTGAGCCGCTTCAAAATGTTCCAACCATCACTTTAAAAACAAGTATTGAATCAATGAAATTTAGACTTTGGGATGAAGAAACGAAAGCATTCGTTACCTTTAAAGAAGCACGGCAATCTAAGAAGATGCCCGCACCTGTCATTAAAGGAGACATTCTAAAGAAAAATGCATAATTGGTGCAAGCTCTTTCTTACACTAGAAGGAGCTTGTTGTCATTTACAGGATGCAACCATAAGTTGAATTTGATAAAGTAAGGAAAAAGAACGAAAACGGAAAAGGTGGCACACGGATGAAAAAACAGTTTAAAATTCAAAAGTTGCATGGGATTTCTCCCTATATATGGGCCATTTTTTTCATCCTGCCCTTCTATTTTATCTTTAAGACACCTTCGACTTTAGGTATTGTGATCGGCATTATTTTGAACGTCGTCTTTTTCGCTGTGTATCGTTTTGCCTTTGTCGCAAAAGGCTGGTCTTTATATGTCTTCGGTCTTTTATTGATCGGTATTTCAACTGGTTATGTGATGCTCTACAGCTATATTTATTTCGCTTTTTGCATCGCCTATTTCAATGGGCATATTAAAAGAAAAGTACCTTTTTATATCTTATACTATATTCATCTAGGGAGCGCTGCTATAGCGGTGAACTTTAGTTTGATCTTAAAAAAGGGCTGGTTTCTCACACAAATTCCTCTTGTCGTGATCACCCTGATTAGTGCCATTCTTCTTCCTCTCAGCATTCGGAGCAGGAAGGAACGTGAACGGCTTGAGGAGAAATTAGAATATGCCAATGAGCGGATTGCTGATCTTGTGAAGCTTGAAGAAAGGCAGCGCATTGCACGCGACCTGCATGACACCCTTGGACAAAAGCTTTCTTTGATCGGGTTAAAAAGTGATCTTGCCCGTAAACTCGTATATAAAGACCCTGAACAGGCTCGTGCCGAACTCAAAAGCGTCCAGCAGACCGCCAGAACGTCTCTCAATGAAGTGCGGAAGATTGTTTCCTCCATGAAGGGCATCCGAATCAAAGAGGAAATGTCGAACATCGAGCAAATTCTCGATGCAGCTGGAATTGAATTGATCTATGATGAAAAGGAAGCACCGAAACACATCTCACTTCTGAACGAAAACATTGTGAGCATGTGCATCAAAGAGGCGGTGACAAATGTCGTCAAACATAGTGATGCAACGGTTTGCAAAATCACCATTCACCAAAAGTCAAAGGAAGCCATCATCACCGTTGAAGATGACGGAACATTTAAAGGTGACAATCCGCCCTCTCAAATGAAGGGTCACGGCCTTTTAGGAATAAGAGAAAGATTGGAATTTGCAAATGGACGCCTGCGTATTGAAACAAAAGACGGGACAAAGCTCATTATGAGCATTCCAAATGATTCAGCAGCAAAAGAAAAGGAGGGGATGAAATGATCAACATCTTTATCGCAGAAGATCAGCAAATGCTGCTTGGTGCACTCGGTTCACTTCTCGATTTAGAAGACGATATGACGGTTGTTGGAAAAGGGACGAATGGCCAAGATGCCATTGATTTTGCCAAAACACACCCTGTTGATATTTGCTTAATGGATATTGAAATGCCGGGAAAATCCGGACTTGATGCAGCGGAAGAGCTCAAAGGATCAGATGTGAAAATCATTATTTTAACGACCTTTGCCCGCTCCGGTTATTTCCAAAGGGCGCTAAAAGCGGGCGTCAGCGGCTACATGCTGAAAGACAGTCCAAGCGAGGAGCTGGCAAGTGCGATTCGCAGTGTGATGAAAGGGAAAAAGGTGTATGCCCCTGAATTGATGGAAGACTTATATAGTGATGAAAATCCTTTAACAGAGCGAGAGAAATCGGTCCTTGAACTCGTCGCAGACGGTAAAAACACAAAAGAAATTGCAAAAGAACTCAGCATCAAAAGCGGCACTGTCCGGAACTACATTTCCATTATTTTAGATAAGCTGGAAGTGAAAAACCGCATCGAGGCCATTACACGCTCAAAAGAAAAAGGCTGGTTTAAATAAGAAAAAAGATCAGGACACATGCTGCCTTGATCTTTTTTTATTGAAAATCCCCCCTTTATTTTTTATTACCAGCTATCAAAATGTCATTGACAACAGCCTACATTCCTATGATATGATATCCAAGTGATAATAATTATCATTATCACTAATACAACCAATATCCGGCTTATGTGCCGATTTCAAAGGAGTCTACATTCATGAAGAAAATATTGTTCCCTCTGATGCTCATCTTTGTACTTGCATTGAGCGCATGTGGCAATAGCAGCAGCTCTTCCTCAAATAAAGGAAATCAATCAGCATCATCAGACAAAATTACATATCAATCTGAAAATGGACCTGTGAAGCTGCCAGCGCATCCAAAACGTGTTGTTGTGCTCGGCTCTTACACAGGGAATGTCATGTCACTTGGTGTGAACCTTGTCGGCGTTGACTCTTGGTCCAAAAAGAATCCGCGTTTCCAAAAGGAATTGAAAAATGTGGAAGAAGTATCGGATACAAATGTAGAGAAAATCATGAAGCTAAAGCCTGATGTCATCATTGGCTTAAGCAATACTAAAAATGTAGAAAAACTCAAAAAAATCGCACCAACCGTTTTGTTTACGTATAACAAAGTTGATTACCTTCAGCAGCACATTGAAATTGGAAAAGTTTTAAACAAAGAAAAAGAAGCAAAAGCTTGGGTAAAAGATTTCAAAAAACGCGCAGCTGAAGCTGGAAAAGAAATCAAAGCAAAAATCGGTAAAGATGCAACAGTTTCTGTCTTTGAAAGTGGCACAAAAGATCTTTACGTTTTTGGAGATGCATGGGGCCGCGGAACAGAAATTCTCTATCAAGCAATGAAACTGAAAATGCCTGAGAAAGTGAAAGAAAAAGCATTAAAAGCCGGCTACTACGCGGTTTCACAGGAGGTCATTCCTGAATTTGCTGGAGACTATATGATCATTAGTAAAAACAGCGAAATGGACAATTCCTATCAAAACAGTGAAATTTACAAGTCCATCCCAGCTGTCAAAAAACATCGTGTGTATGAAGCCAATGCAGAGGAATTCTATTTTAATGACCCACTTACACTTGAATTCCAACTATCATTCTTTAAAAAGCACTTTTTAGGTAAATAAGCTGAAGCAAGGGACCTCTTCCCTTGCTTTTTTCTTGTCTGGTTCTAGCGGCAGGTCCTTTTTTCCGCTACAATGACAACAAGCGAATACAAAAAGTGTGGTGCTGATTTTGTTTAAGATTTTACTAATTGAAGATGATACAACCCTCTTCCAGGAAATCAAAGAACGTCTAGTTAACTGGTCCTATGATGTCTATGGGATTCAAGATTTCCATCAGGTGCTGCAGGAATTCACGTCTGTCCAGCCTGATCTCGTCATTATAGATATACAGCTGCCAAAATACGATGGCTTTCACTGGTGCCGGATGATTCGGCATCATTCAAATGTTCCAATCATCTTCCTCTCCTCAAGAGACCATCCAGCTGATATGGTCATGTCAATGCAGCTCGGTGCCGATGATTTTGTGCAAAAGCCCTTCCATTTTGACGTGCTCATTGCCAAAATAAGTGCTGTTCTTCGCCGCGTGCATGATTATAATGCAGAACCGGCCAGCCTAAAGGTATGGTGCGGCGCTGCGATTGACCTAGAAAAAAATACCGTAACAAATGATCATGGTGAGGTTGAATTAACAAAAAATGAGTTATTTATTCTCAAGGAATTGATTCAGCATAAAAATCATATCGTCAGCCGTGAATCACTCATTCAAGCATTGTGGGAGGATGAACGTTTTGTCAGTGACAACACACTGACTGTAAACGTCAACCGCCTCAGAAAAAAACTAGACGAGATCTCCCTTGGCGCCTTCATTGAGACAAAAGTGGGTCAAGGCTATCTTGCAAAGGAAAAGGATGATCAATGATGCTGCAAGCATTTTTAAAAGAACGAAGAAGCTGGATTCTTTTCTTTCTTAGTTTGCAGCTCCTCATTCTGTTTGTTGCTTATTTGGATACGACCATTCCAATCGCTTCTCTTTTTTATATTGTGCTATTATCTACGTTTCTCATGATTGTCTTTCTCTTTTTCCGATACCGAAAAGAAACGGCTTATTATGAGGGGCTCAAAGAATGGGATGATGACATTGAACATCAAATACGGCTAACCCCCTCTTCCCCATTTGAGCAGCTCATCCATGATGCAACGTCAGAGCAAATCGCACGCTACCGGCAGATGGCAGCAGAGCAGAAAATTGCTCTCGAAGAAGAAAAAGATGAATTGCTCACTTGGATACATGAGGTCAAAACACCGCTTACAGCGATGCGCTTAATGATTGACCGCTTAACAGATCAGCCGCTGAAATCAAATATGACGTATGAGTGGCTCAGAATACATTTATTACTTGATGCCCAGCTGCACCAAAGCAGAGTACGTCATATCGAAAATGATTTATTCATTGAAAAGCTGGACCTGCAAAGCATCATAGCGAAAGAAATCAAAGCGCTCCAATCCTGGTGTATGCAAAAAGGAATCGGCTTTGAGCTGACGCTGGAGGAACGCACCGTATTAAGTGATATAAAATGGTTATCCTTTATGATCAGACAGGTACTCACAAATGCAGTCAAATACAGCCATTCTTCCGATATTGTCATTGAAAGCAAGCAAATAAATGAACAAGTCATGCTGACGATCACAGATCAAGGCAGAGGAATTGATCCAAGAGACATCTCTCGTATTTTTGAAAAAGGCTTTACCTCAACTAGACATCACAATGACACCGCCTCAACAGGAATGGGGCTCTATTTAACGAAAAAAGGAGCAGACGCTCTTCATATGACGATCGAGGTCAACTCCACGATAGATCAAGGTACAACCTTCACCTTCATCTTTCCGAAAAAGAATGATTTTGTTCATATTGCGAGCATGTGACAACAATGTCACATGCTCGTCTGTTTTGTTCGCCAAATCGAAGGACGTCTGGCAGGCTTCTTTTTATACTAGAGTTATCAATTAAAAGAAAAAGGGGTTCAGCAAATGAACATTTTAGAAGCTCGTAAAATTTATAAAAGCTACGGAAATAAATTCAACAAACAAGAGGTACTGAGCGGTATTGATTTGACCATTGAAGCCGGGGAATTTGTCAGTATCATGGGGCCATCAGGCTCGGGGAAAACCACCCTTCTGAACGTATTGTCGTCTATCGATCATGTGTCCAGCGGATCCATTCGTATTGCAGATGCTGAGATGACGCAAATGAAGGATCAGCAGCTTGCGGAATTTAGAAAAAAGCAGCTTGGCTTTGTTTTTCAAGATTATAATTTACTTGATACACTCACGGTCAAAGAAAATATTCTTTTGCCTTTATCCATCTCCAAAACACCAAAAAAAGAAGCTTTTGAACGTTTTCAGCAGCTCGCAGAAGATATGGGGATTTATGAACTAAGAGACAAATACCCGAATGAACTCTCTGGCGGACAAAAGCAGCGGACATCGGCGGTTCGTGCCTTCATTCATGAACCAAGTCTTATTTTCGCTGATGAACCTACTGGGGCACTTGATTCCAAATCGGCATCTGACCTGCTCAACAAGCTGCAAGATTTCAATCGCAAACGAAAAGCGACCATTGTGATGGTGACACATGATCCTGTCGCAGCCAGCTATTCAAGCCGCGTCATTTTTATCAAGGATGGACAGATTTATACACAGTTGAATAAAGGCGCTTTAGAAAGAAAAATGTTTTTCGAAGATATTATGAAAACGCAAGGTGTCTTAGGCGGTGTGAAGCATGAACATTAATCAGCTCATCTTCCGTAACTTGAAGAAAAATTTGAAGAATTACTATTTATATGTGTTTGCTCTCGTGTTTAGTGTCGCGCTCTATTTTTCCTTTGTCACCTTGCAGTACTCACCAGCACTTGATGGTGTAAAAGGCTCCATTAAAGGAGGCGCTTCAATTAAAGCCGCTTCGGTTCTGCTCATTGCGATCGTCGGTATTTTCCTGCTATATGCGAATAGCATTTTTATTAAGCGCAGAGGAAAAGAAATAGGTCTCTTACAGCTCATTGGTATGACGAAACAAAAAATTGCCAGACTGCTCAATGCAGAAAACTTTATCCTATACGTGGCAGCCATGGTTATCGGCATCATTGCCGGCTTTATCGGTTCAAAGCTGATGCTGATGGTGTTATTTAAAGTGACTGGTGTTAATGCCATCGCCAATCTGCATTTTTCAGGCATGGCCCTTCTGCAAACACTTATTGTCTTTTTCATTATCTATGGATTGATTATGCTGAGAAATAGGCGTTTTATTAAAAAACAGACGATTTTATCTTTGTTTAGAACAACATCTTCGACAGAACAGCGTGTGAAAAAGATCTCTGTGTTTGAAATCATCATTGGGGTTTTCGGTATTGTCTTGATCAGCTCAGGCTATTATATTTCTTCTAAGCTTTTTACCGGCTCGTATACGTCGATGCTTGAGTTACTTTTAGCCATGATTTATATTCTAGCCTCTGTCATCATCGGTACCTTTCTTTTTTACAAAGGCTCTGTTTCTTTCATTGCCAATATCGTACGTAAAAGAAAAAATGGCTATCTCGCCATTCATGAAGTGTTATCTTTGTCATCCATTATGTTCCGGCTAAAATCAAATGCACTGCTTTTAACGATTATTACAACCGTATCTGCACTTGCCATCGGTTTGCTGGCTCTTAGCTACATTTCTTATTACTCAGCAGAAAAAACCGCTGAGCAGCAAATTCCAGCTCATTTCGTCATGGGCTCAGAAAAAGAAGCAGCAACCTTCACTCGTGCACTTTCTGACAAACATATTGCTTATGATCAAAAGCAGGTCAAAGTGATTAAAGCGGATTTTGATGCGAAAAAAATCATGGATACAGAGTTGAAAAATATGAATAATGATCCAGGCGTATTGACACTGCCTGTGATCAGTGAGAAAAACGCACCAAATATTCATGTAGAGAAAAGCGAAGTGATTTTAAGCGGCTACAGCGATCTCTTAAAGAAATTCATGCCAATTCAAAGCTCAGGCGATGTGAAGCTTCTCATCAAGAAGCCTATTGATTTGAAAGTCATGGATATGAAGAAAGATTATCTCATTTCTTACAACTTCACTTTTGGCGGTCTGCCTGTTGCCGTCGTGAGTCAACATGTTTTTGAGCAGCTCGACAAGCAGAAAGATCCAAAGCTGCAGCTTGAGAATAGCCAATATAACGCAGTCAATATAAAAGATGATCAAAATCTTGAACAAGCAAATCGCGTGTTTACATCTTTAAAACTAAGTGACAACAGCATGTCTCAATTAGCTTCAGCTCAGCAGCAAAAGCAGACAATAGGACTAATGATGTTTGTGGTCGGATTTTTAGGTCTCAGCTTCCTTGTCACATCAGGCTGTATTTTATACTTTAAACAAATGAATGAAAGTGAAGAGGAACAAAGCTCCTACACAATCTTGCGTAAGCTTGGTTTTACTGAGAAGGATCTATTAAAAGGCATCCGGCTTAAACAGCTGTTTAACTTTGGGATTCCGCTCATCATCGGATTGCTGCACAGCTACTTTGCTGTACAATCAGGCTGGTTTTTGTTCGGCGGAGAATTGTGGACTCCAATGCTTATCGTCATGTCGATTTACACTGCCCTCTATTCTGTCTTCGGATTCCTGTCTGTCCAATATTATAAAAAGGTCATCAAAGAATCCTTGTAAACAATTCCCCATAGGCATCGCCTATGGGGTTATTTTATTTACGAAGGTGTCGATTCAAACTTGTGTGATAAAATATGGTCTCTTGCTGCATAAGCTATTCGTTTGACCTCTTCTAGGTTCACACCGACAAGCTTTCCGTTCTGTTTCACTGCTTTTCCAGCCACATAAACAGAATCAACATTTGAAGGATGTGCCGTTTGGACAACCGCTCCAGCCGGATCTGTCATCGGAAGAAGATTCATGCTTGTCCGATCGATCAAAATGAAATCAGCTTCTTTCCCAGGTGTAAGTGACCCAATTTTATGATCGAGCTGTAATGCACGAGCGCCATTGATCGTCGCAGCTTCAAGCATTTGATAAGCAGACAGCCCAAGTTCAGGCCCCGGCATGATCCCATCCATTAACAACGATTGATTTTGGATCGCGCGCTCTGCCTGAAGTCCGAATTTCATTTGGGCAAATAAATCTCCTCCTGTCGCTGTCACTACGTCAACACCGAGCGTTGGAAGAACACCTTGTTCAATCGCAAGTCCTGTGACAGGATAACCGTGACCCATCATCATTTCAATTTCAGGGGTAATGGATATGGAGCTTCCGCTGTCTGCCAGCATCTTCATTTGATCCGCATCGATTGCATTAATATGCACCATGTTCAAATCCGGCCCGAGTAACCCTGCTTTGTGAAGCCGCTCAATCGATCGATCCTCCGCTCCCCAATTCCCAAAGCCAATGTGCATACTGCATAGAGCATCTAGAGACCGAGCTGTTTCAATTTCAAATACCGACGTCTCCCATGAAGAAAACTCTGGACCACGAATCGCAAGTCCCATTGTTAAAAGCTGATCTGATGATTGAAAATGCGCTTTTTTCACACGTGCTGCGTCCTCCATATTAGTGAGCGTACTCTCTCTATCCCAATATTCAGCATCTCCAGAGGAACCAAAAGCAAAAACAGCTCGAATACCCGCATCTTTTAATCCTTCAATGAGCTCTTCTGTATGATCCATTGAATTGATCATCGTCCAGTCTAAAAATGTAGTCACGCCTGCATCTAAAGCCTCTAATGCCCCTAAATAATTGGCGATTCGATCGTCGGATGGGCGTCTCATCGCTCCATAGTTGCCATAATAGATTTTGCTCAAATATGTCTGCAAAGACCAATCCGTCCCTATGCCCCGGATGACAGACTGCCACACATGCCGATGTGTATCTACAAGACCTGGCATGATGACCATATCAGATGCATCAACGATGTCTGCATCGCTTACTTCAATTGAAGGTCCAACTTCTAAAATATGTTTCCCTTCAATTAATAAATCTCCCTTTTCAAAAAAACCTAAAGATGGATCCAGTGTTAAGAGAGCTGCATCTTTAAACAATGTTTTCTTCATCCATATCCCCCTTTTCAAATGACGAGGAAGAGTGACCCCGCTTCAATGTTATTTTAAAACATAAAAGGATCAAATTAGAAGAAAAGTGACTTGCTCCAATATGTTAAGAGCTGATGTTTCTGAAATAGTTGTATGTGCGTTTTAATTTGATGTCATGCTTCCCTTTTGGACTTTCCATCATCCCAAACTCAAAGAACTTCACAGGTTTGATTCCGACATATTGTAAGAGAGCTCGTTTGATTAACATCTTGTGCGCATTTTGTAAAAAGAACAAAGGGTAGTTGGTTGGTCCTTGCATTGTTGATACACAAACGGCGCTTTTCCCTTTTAATAATCCTTCTGGTAGCAGACCGCCTGTTTGGCGATAGGCGAAATTCGCAGCAAACATGCGGTCAATAAAGCCAAGGAGCATAGCTGGCGGCCGCCCCCACCAAATGGGATAAACGAACACGATTTTGTCTGCCCACTTGATCTTATCCTGATACACCTGAATATCAGGGTCCTTATGCATATCTCGTCTTTTTTTCTCTTCATTAAAAACAAGCACAGGATCAAATTTTTCTTGATATAAATCGATGATTTTCACTTCTTGAACGATTGGATTTTCTTCACTGCCTCTTACAATTTCTTTTAAAAAAGCACCATTTAAACTATTGTGATGAGGATGAGTATAGATAATGAGTACATTCATATTTTTCTCCTTTAGTTATCATTTGATAACAAAATAATACACCCCACCCAACTAGTTGTCAAATGATAATTGTTTTTCGATAATAAATTTGGTATGTTACGGAGGAGGTGATCATCATGCAACATCCACATTTCTTCAAGGAATTCGTCGCATTTGCTTCTACTTTTTCAGAGTTAAAACATGACTTGATGAGCAAAGTCAAACCACCAGAATTAACACCCTTACAATATTTGATTTTAGAGCAGCTAGCGGTCAGCGAACCGCTTACCCCTAGTGAAATCGCAGACTGCCAGCATATGTCTCTTCCAAATGTCAGCAGAGAACTGAAAAAGCTGCACGAAAAACAATTCATTGTTAGAGAAGAAGACCGTAATGACAAACGAAAGCATGTCATTATGCTTTCTGACAAAGGCCGTGCCTGTATGAACGAAGCCTTCCAGCATATCGAAAGGGTGCTAATAGACAGCCTATCTTCCTCAGATATAGAACAAATGGATGATATCGTACAAGCTCTCCGTCTATTAAATCAAACGATATTCAAAAAATGACCCAATGAAAAAAGCATGAGCGCTACTACGCTCATGCAGGATTGGGCTGCCGACCTTCCAACTTGACAAAAAAAGCGCAGGATCATTACATCCAAACGCTTCTTTGTTCGATTCTCTATGTATCTTACACAATCAATTGATACGCAATGTATAACGCTACCAGCCAGATCATGACCGCCGAAGCCTTATTGATACGGTTCATCCATTTGCCGTTTGTATCTAACTTTCCTAACATCTTCCCTAAAAGGGCGAGCCCCATAAACCATAACCAGGACACGATGATACAGGCAAGTGTAAACGCCAGCTTTTCTGCCCCGCTATATTGCAGCGAATTTGTACCAATGACACCAATTGTATCGAGAATCGCATGGGGATTTAAAAGAGAAACTGAACAGGCAAATACAATTTGTTTTCTTGCAGGCATTAATTTCTGCTTCTCTTGATCACCTGATGATGAGCTTGTGTTCCATACAGACCATCCCATATAAACTAAAAAACAAAAACCAATGATATAAAGACCAATTTGCAGCACTGGAATGGTAAACACCACAACAGAAACACCTATGACAGCTAAAGCAATTAAAAGTGTGTCACAAAGAGCAGCCGTGATGACAACAGGCATAGCCCGATATAATCGAGGCTGCAGCGCTCCTTGTTGAAATACAAATACATTTTGAGCGCCCAAAGGTAAAATAAGACCAAAGGCAAGCACAATTCCATGAATGATCGCAATGGACATCTACTAACATTCTCCTTTTTCAGAAATTCCTACATATTTTAACACAAAGCACCCTGCCTGCTTTCAACAAATTTAATTTTCCGTACAAAAAAAGCGCCGAATGCTTCCATCCGAACGCTTCTCGCTTCTTTATGATTGACCTTTTCGTGCAAGCTCTCTTTCTCTCAGCTCTACACGGCGGATTTTCGCTGACGGTGTTTTTGGCAGTTCGTCAATGAATTCGATTTCTCTTGGGTATTTGTACGGTGCTGTTGTGTTTTTCACATGTGTTTGCAGCTCTTTGATCAGTTCATCACTTTGATCAGTTCCATCACGAAGGACGACGTATGCTTTCACGATTGATCCTCTGATTTCATCTGGGCTCGCCACAACTGCACATTCCTTCACTGCTGGATGCTTGATCAGCGCATCTTCTACTTCAAACGGTCCAATCGTATAGCCTGAGCTGACAATGATGTCATCTCTGCGACTTTCAAACCAGAAGTACCCATCTTCGTCTTTTTTCGCGCGGTCACCCGTAATAAAGTAATTGCCGCGGCGCTGCGCCTTTGTACGCTCTTCGTCTTTGTAGTATTCCTTAAATAAAGCCGGCGTTTCAAGATGGACCGCAATGTCACCAATTTCTCCAGGTGCGCAGACGTTTCCATCCTCATCAATGATGTCTACTTCGTTGCCAGGGGTTGGTTTTCCCATACTGCCTGGCTTGATGTCCATTCCTTTTAGCACCCCTACGAGCAGTGTGCTTTCAGTTTGGCCATAGCCGTCTCGTACTTCTATATCGAAATGCTTTTTGAATGTATCAATGACTTCACGGTTCAGCGGCTCTCCCGCAGAAACAGCACTATGCAGATTTGGCAGCTTGTACTGACTTAAATCATCTACTTTTGCCATAAAGCGGTATTCTGTCGGTGTACAGCATAGGACATTGATTTCATTATTTTGAAGCAGCTCTAAGTATGTATTTGGGTTGAATTTTCCTCCATATACAAAGCCTTCTGCTCCACTTCCTAACACAGATAAGAGAGGGCTCCACACCCATTTTTGCCAGCCTGGTCCTGCTGTTGCCCATACTTTATCTCCTTCATTAATGGAGAGCCATGCTTTTGCAGCTGTGCGTAAATGTGCATACGCCCATCCGTGTGTATGAACAACCCCTTTTGGGTTCCCTGTTGTACCTGATGTATAGGATAAAAACGCCATGTCTGTGCGCTTTGTATCTGCCAACTCAAGCTCGTTTGATTGCTCTTCCTTTTGCGCTAGAATGTTTCTCCAGCCATGATCGTTTTCACCGATTGAGAATGTTTTAAAATCGTTTGGCTGTTTGGTTCCGTCGAACGATTGAATGAATGAAGAGTAAACGATCGCTCCCTTTGCTTCTGCATGTTCAATTCGGTAATCTATATCTTTCGCACGCAGCATTTCAGAACAAGGAATCACAACCATTCCTGTTTTCAAAATTGCTAAATAAATGCTGTATGCCTCGAGCATGCGCGGCACCATCACAATGATTTTATCACCTTTTTTGAAGCCTGCTTTTAATAAAACATGTCCAATTTTATTTGCCTCTTCCACTAATGCTGCATACGTCACATGCGCTTCGTGGCCATTGCCGTCCTGCCAGTGCAGGGCCATTTTCTCCTTGTCATGACTGAACGCTTCAATCTCGCTGACTAAGTTATATTGTTCTGGTGCAATTAAGTCTTCTCTTTTCATGGTACAGCTCCTTTTAGCCTCTTTCTTATGAAACGAAACATGTTTCAATTTACCTATTCTAACACTCATAACTGAAAAATGCTTGAATTAGGACCTACTCCTAGTATTATGCCATAATTTTTTTCATCCGTCTTCTTTTTTTAAAATATTCTAACTATTTATATGTACAAAAAGAAAAGAGCGGGAAGGATCCCGCTCATAAGCCATAGCTTTTAAATTGTGTGTCTTAGAAAGATCCGCCACCCATATGTTGTTGAGCGTAAGATACAAGACGCTTAGTGATTTCTCCACCAACTGATCCGTTAGCGCGAGATGTAGTTTCTGCACCAAGGTTTACACCAAATTCAGAAGCGATTTCGTACTTCATTTGGTCGATAGCTTGTGCAGCGCCTGGTACTAGTAATTGGTTAGAACTGCTTTGTCTGTTTTGTTGAGCCATGTGTTCTCACCTCCTTGTGAATATAGAATGTGTAGAAACACATGACTTCATGCGATTGATTTTATGGTAATTATTATGAAATTTTCGTTTTAGAATAAATCAGCGAATTCGTCTGCCGCTTTCTTTTCATTTGTCACAATAATTGTTTCAATTTGCTCTACTGCCTCGTCCAGCATCGGCTCGAAATCAGCAAAGCTTTCGTAGCGTTCTACCTTCTCAAGCTTTGGTTTTGTTTTAGGAGACGGCGGCGTAAAGATCGTGCAGCAATCCTCGAAAGGCTGAATACTTGTATCGTATGTGCCAATTCGTCTCGCTTCATCAATAATGTCATTTTTATCGACAGCAATAAGCGGGCGGATGATTGGTGTATTGGACACATGGTTAATAGCATACATGCTTTCAAGTGTCTGACTTGCCACTTGACCAAGGCTTTCTCCGGTAATAATCGCAAGGGCATCGCGCTTTTCTCTTATTTTGTCAGCTATTTTCAGCATCATTCTTCTTGTTGATGTCATCGTATAGTTTTCAGGTACTTGTTTATGGATCAGCTCTTGAATTTTTGTAAAAGGTACGATGTGAAGCTTCACTTCGCCTCCATATGCTGCCAGGCATTCTGCAAGATCAATGACCTTTTGTTTGGCACGTTCACTTGTATACGGCGGGCTAAAGAAATGCACAGCTTCAATTTCAATTCCGCGTTTCATTGCTTGATAGCCGGCAACTGGGCTGTCAAAGCCGCCTGAAAGCATGAGCATCGCTCTTCCGCTAGAACCGACCGGCAGTCCGCCTGCACCTTTGACATCTTTAAATGTAATGTACGTGGCTTGCTCTCTGATTTCAATGCGTAAATGCACATCCGGCTGTTTCACATTGACCGTTAAATTTTCCGTATTACTTAGAACATGTCCGCCAATTTCTCGGTTCATTTCATTTGAATCAAGTTCAAATTGTTTATAAGAGCGTTTCGTTGAGACTTTAAATGTATTTCCTTGTTCATACACTTCCTGTACCGCTGTTAGTGCTGCTTCTTTAATCGCATCTAGATTCGTCTCACATTTAACCGCAAGACTAAAGCTCTGAATACCAAATACACTTTTGAGCTGTTCTGAAATCGGTTCAGGGTCTTCTCCGTTTAGCATAATCGTGATGCGGTCTCTATCAGATGCAAACTTTAATGCTTCAAAATCCTTTAAGACGAACCGAATGTGCTTTCTTAGTTTTTCAATAAATTTCTTTCTATTCTTCCCTTTTGTTGAGATTTCACCAAAACGGACTAAAATATGATCATATTTCATGCTGTTATCTCATTCCTTTTAATTTTTTCACACTTTGTGCGATCGATGTGATGATTTGCGTTGCAAGCTCTGGTCCTTGTCCATACGTCAAGCTGATTCTCATACTGCTTTTGGCTACTTCCTCTGGTTTTCCCATTGCCAGCAGTACACGGCTTGGCTCTTTTTTCTTGGCTGAGCAGGCAGAGGTTGTAGAAACATATATACCTTCTTTTTCAAGCATATGGAGGAGGACTTCAATTTGAATACCCGGCACTGAAAAATTCACAATGTGCGGCGCACTTTGTGCCCTCGGTGTATTCATCACAATACCTTCTATCTCTCCAAGCTGTTTTTGCAGCTGCGTTTTTAAGTTCAGCATCTCATCATGATGCTTGTCAAGCTGTTCAAATGATTGTTTCATGGCTTTTGCTAAGCTGACAGCTCCAGCAGGGTTTTCAGTACCTGAACGAAGCCCTAATTCCTGCTCTCCTCCAGTAATGAAAGGGGCGAGAGTGACATCTTTCTTTAAAAAGAGAGCTCCTGTGCCTTTTAATCCATGAATTTTATGGCCTGACATCGTCAAAAGGTCTACATCCAGCTGTTTATTGAGTGCTATCTTGCACATTCCCTGCACCCCGTCGACATGAAAAAGTGCGTTTTCGGCATGTTCTCGAATGATACCAGCAGCCTCTTCAATCGGCTGGATGGCACCGGTTTCGTTATTGACGTGCATCATGCTGACAAGCACTGTATCAGGGCGAAGCACTTCTTTTAAATGAGTCATATCTGCATGGCCATGCTCATTTACTTGAATATAGGAGATGTCAAAGCCAAATAACGCCTTCAGCTGTTCAAACGATTCAATAACAGAAGGATGCTCTATTTCTGTTGTCACAATATGCTTGCCCCGGTTCATTTTGGCAAGTGCTGCCCCTTTAATGGCAATGTTATTCGCTTCTGTTGCACCAGAAGTAAAAATAATCTCATAATGTTTCAAGCCCGTGTAGTGAAGCATTTGTTTTCTCGTTTCATTTAACAGCCGGCTTGCATCTATTCCGAGCTGATGAAGCGAAGATGGATTTCCAAAATAACGCTCACTCACTTGCTGATATACTTGTAAAACCTCAGGGTACGGTTTTGTGGTTGCACTATTATCAAGATAGATCATAAATGTAACTCCTTACAAAAAGCTTAAAAAATAAATGCAATTATATGTTACCATAATGAAGTCAGACAGAGAATTTTCTGAAAATGGCAGTTGACAACTTTTCATTTTCACTATATCATCCATAGTGCAATTGTCACATAAACATTTAAATTGTCAGAATATTTTAATTTGGCACACTACACTGATTGAGATTGAGGAGGGACTATTTTGAAAAATAGTTTAAGTATAAAAGAGACGCTAGCCATTGGTCTAATGCTTTTTGCATTATTCTTTGGCGCTGGAAATATGATTTTCCCACCTGTTCTTGGACAATATGCTGGTGAGAATGTATGGCTCGCCATCGGTGGATTTTTACTCACAGGAGTAGGTCTTCCGCTTCTAGGGGTAATTGCAGTCGCACTGACAGGTACCGGTGCAAAAGGCCTTGCTGATAAAGCTCATCCTAAATTCGGCACCATTTTCACCGTCATTCTGTATTTGTCCATTGGACCATTTTTCGCTATTCCGAGAACAGGTACGGTTTCGTATGAGATAGGATTAGCTCCTTTCTTGTCAAGTGCCCAATCTACTTCATGGGTACCGCTATTCATCTTTACCGTTGTGTTTTTCGCCATTTCATATCTGCTCGCTTTAAATCCTTCAAAGCTGGTTGATCGAATTGGTAAAATTTTAACACCGATCTTATTAACAGTTATTGCTATTATTGTCATTAAAGCCATTGCTACGCCAATGGGAATGATCGGTGCTCCTGATGCAACATATAAAGCAAACCCGCTCTTCACTGGCTTTTTAGAAGGCTATAAAACAATGGATGCTCTTGCTTCTATCGTTTTTGGAATCGTCGTGGTAACAGCTGTTAAAGACAGAGGCATTACGGAGCGAAAATCTCTTGCAGCAGCTTGTATTAAAGCAGGATTCGTGGCTGCTATTGGACTGGCACTCGTGTACATTTCACTTGCTTATGTGGGTGCTTCAAGTCCTGATGCGACGGGCATTGTTGGAGCCAATGAAGGTGGAAAGCTCCTTTCACTCTCTGCCAACTTTTTATTCGGTTCTGCTGGTAACATTGTTCTTGGCGCAGCCATTTTATTTGCTTGTTTAACGACGAGTGTTGGACTTATTTCATCTTGCGGGGAATATTTTTCAAAGCTTTTCCCTAGCTTTTCTTATCGTACAGTCGTTCTAATTGTTTCTTTATTTAGTACACTGGTTGCAAACCTTGGGCTGGCACAAATTATTTCTCTATCTGTTCCTGTTCTTGTAACCATCTATCCATTGGCCATTGTCATTATTTTATTGTCATTCCTTGACCGCTGGATTAACGGCAGAAGACTCATTTATATCGTATCTCTCATCTTTACTGGTTTCTTTGCCATTATTGATGGATTATTAGCAGCCGAAGTCAATCTAGGCGGCTTGCCTAAGATCTTAGGTTCAATCGTTCCGTTTTATGATTTAGGGATTGGCTGGATCGTACCAGCTATTCTCGGTGCTGTGATTGGTTTACTTATTTCGATGTTTACCAATCCGTCGAAACAGCTCGCCTCCTAGTTATCGTGAACCAAAACATCCTCTTCTTCTGTGGAAGGGGATGTTTTTTTATTGTTCTTCATATACTAAAATAGAAAAATTCATGACTTTTGTACGAAAACACATGTTGACATCAGGCGTACATCCTTTATAATTAGTGAATGTTAATGAAGAACCGTTTTAGCAGCTAATTAACAGAATATTTCAACATAATATTGGAGGCTTTATATTCAATGAAGGCAACATTGTCGACGAAAGATACGATTATTATAGGTTTTATGTTATTTGCTTTATTCTTCGGCGCCGGAAATATGATTTATCCACCAGAGCTTGGGCAATATGCCGGAACAAATGTATGGAAAGCAATGGGCGGATTTTTATTAACAGGTGTCGGTTTACCTCTACTCGGGATTATTGCGATTGCTTTAACAGGGCGTGATGCAAAAGGACTTGCAGATAAGGCTCACCCAGTGTTTGGAACAGCATTCACCGTCATTTTATATTTATCCATTGGGCCGCTTTTCGCTATTCCGCGTACAGGAACAGTTTCATATGAGATTGGAGCATTACCATTTTTATCAAGTGTGCCAGCTTGGCTGTCTCTTCTTTTATTTACACTCGTCTTTTTCGGTATTACGTATTACCTTGCTTTAAATCCAACGAAAATCGTGGATCGTGTAGGGAAAATATTAACACCGATTAAATTTACGATCATTTTTATTATCATTGTCAAAGCCATTTTGACACCGATGGGCGTCATTGGTACACCAGATGTATCTTATAGCAACGGATCGTTTTTCAAAGGGTTTTTAGAGGGTTATAAAACGATGGATGCTCTTGCTTCTATTGTATTTGGAATTGTTGTCATCAACGCGATTAAAGGACGCGGTGTGACAAGTAAAAAGGCACTGGCTTCTGCTTGTATCAAAGCAGGTTTGATTGCAGCTGCTGGATTAGCCTTTGTTTACCTGTCACTTGCATATCTAGGTGCTTCTAGTACACATGCCATTGGATTCGTTGGAGATGGAAGCAAAATCTTAGCACAGTCTTCTCAGTTCCTTTTCGGCAGTCTAGGAAATATTGTATTAGGTGCTGCCATCACAGTCGCTTGTTTAACAACAAGTATCGGTCTTGTCACATCATGTGGAGAGTATTTCTCGAAGTTACTTCCTAAGCTTTCATATAAAATGGTCGTGACACTTGTTACATTATTTAGTTTCATCATTTCTAACTTTGGACTTGCTCATATTGTTGCTTTCTCTGTTCCAGTCTTAACAGCGATTTATCCGCTGGCGATTGTGATCATCGTTCTATCACTTGCAGATAAATGGCTTGGACATAGAAGACCTGTATATGTCCTCTCGTTAATTTTAACAGGGTGCGTCAGCTTATTTGACGGCTTAGCAGCAGCAAAGCTTCCAATCGGTCCAGTAAAAGACATTTTCCAAACAGTGCTGCCTTTTTATGACCTTGGCATTGGCTGGCTTGTTCCTGCGATACTTGGAGTCGCCATTGGGTTCGTGATCTCACTTTTCACTTCTTCTGCTTCAGAAGAACGCCAGAAACAGGCATCATAATACAAAAAAAGCTGAAGTCCTATCAATGGACTTCAGCTTTTTTATTGATGCTGATATTCTTTTTCGTGCTGAGCTAATAACTTCTGAACGGCTCCAGGTGATGCTTTTTCAACAGCTGCTGCTGCTACATCAAATGAACCGTTATAATCATACGCATAAAATCTTCGCTCTGCCTCTTTTAATTGTTCTGAAAGAATATGATTTTGGCTTCTAAAACGATTGCCATATTGAATGATTCGTTCAATTTGATCCACTTTAGTGAGCATTTCTTCCGTCTCATTCACAACATGTCTCACTGTGTTGGAGGCTTCTTTTAATTGCCCATTCACAGCTGGCATGTTGAGCGGCAGGTTCTCCAGCTGCTCGTGCACTTGCTGAATCATCTCCTGCGCTTTTTCAGCCTGCTCTTTCATATCAGCAGGTACACCTGGAATATTGCTTTTTTGCAGCTGACGCACTGTATCTGTCAGCATCGTTTTGAGCTCAGCCAGTGTTTCTCTCGCTTGCAGCTCTTCTTTTCTTAATGATTGAAGATGATCCTTAAATGTATCATGCAATGCTTTTGCATCATCGATAAAGGTCTCAAGCTGATTGATTTCATTCATTAATAATGAATATGCGACATGGTCACGATCAAGCTTCTCGCGAATTTGTTTCATGAGCTTTTCAATTTCTTCTAAGCGTTTTTCGAACGCCTTCTGTTGATCAAGCTCTCCGGCTGTCAGTTTGTAGCTTTCTTTTACAAGAGCTGTTTCTGCCTTTGTTTGGGTGTGATCCTGCTCGAGCTTTTCAAATGCTTCCGTCAGCTCAGGCATTTTGCTTTTGATTTCCTGACCTGCTTCTACTTCCGCTTCCAGCTGATCATACAGCGTCTGAATGGCATCATCAATCATTTGCAAAATGCTTGATGCTTCTTCCAGATTGAGTTCATCAATCAGTAGTTTTTCCGCACGGGTCAGCTGTTTGTTTAAGCTCTCAAGCTCTTTAGTGATCTGGATGTGCTCGAGCTTGTAGCCTTTGTCTGTCATTTCTTTATATCCGTCTTTCAGCTTCGTCAGCTGGCCTGGTACGGTTTGTTTACAGTCTGCAATGAGCTTCGGTACATCATTGATATACAGCTGAAGCTGATCGAGTCTGCGGTCTTGCTCAAGCAAAATCTTTCTTGCTTTCATATAGTTGCCGTTTTCTGTCTCTTCCTCGTACTGCTTGATCCCTTCCCAGGCTTCATCTAAGTCCTGCTCCATTTTGTCATAAAGGGTGCCGTACAAATGGCTGTACGCAAGCAGATTTTTTCGAACTGTTTGATATTGTTCTTTGACCTTTTCAATGTCCTTGCGATTTTGCTCCTCGCTTGTGACAAGGTCTGCAATCTCTTTTAAAATGTCTTCAATGTTCGAATCAGCAGCACTCAGCAAGTCCTCAATGTGCGTAAGAACCTGCTTGGCTTTGGAGAATCGATATTTATCAGAATACTCTTCTGCATCATATAATAGCTCCTCTACCTTTGGAAGATGGGCTGTGACGATATCGTCCCACTCTGCACGCCATCTTTCAAAAAATTGCTCTGTTTCTCCGGTCATTTTTAAATGTTTGATCTTTGAAATTTCTTCTACAATTGATCTGTTTAAAATTTCAATTTTCCATGCTTCCAATCGGTCAATCTCTTTATATATATTTTTTCGCAGGAAATAACCGACTGAAAACAAAGCAAGCAAAATGACAATTAAACCGATGATTAACTCCATAATGAGCCCCCTTGTTGTGATCTAAGTGATGTCAGGGTAAAAGTGTCCCGAGTAGACCTGAGAACCCTTTCGTGTCCGCTTTGCATTTGTTTTTTATAAGCAGGATCGTATGTTTTCCAATACCATCCATTCACGGTTTTATGTATGTTTTTTCAAGAAAGTATTTGTGCGCTTTCTATCATTTGATCACACGTATCAATGTGACCTGCTTTTATGTATGCGGAAGCTGTCGTTTTCATTGTTATTATGATACCATGTAACCAGCATTTTTGGTCATGATTTTTCATTATTTTCGCTGATAAACATCACGTTTTTCAAAATATCGACAAGAGGTGACGACATGCTGAAACAAGATGCACATCTACATACACCGTTTTGCCCGCACGGTTCGCTTGATTCTTTTCATTCTTATATTGAAAAAGCCATCAAAAAGGGATTTGATTCCATAACCTTTACCGAGCATGCCCCGCTGCCTCCATCGTTTCAAGATCCAACACCTGAGCAGGATAGTGCCATGAAGCGCCAAGACCTTGAAGCGTATATAACGAAACTGGCTCAGCTGAAACAAGAATACAAAGGACAATTAATAGTAAAAACTGGGCTTGAGGTTGACTTTATCAAAGAGTATGAAGAGGAAACAAGAACCTTTTTAGACTGCTACGGTCCAGAACTAGACGACGCCATTTTATCTGTTCACTTTCTTCCTGCTGGCGATGATTATATTTGCCTTGATTTTGACGAGCATGCCTTCCAGCAGCTAATAAGCATCTATGGCAGCATCGAACAGGTCTATCAAAGCTACTATGACCAAATTCATTCTTCTATTCTATCATCTTTAGGCCAATATAAGCCAAAGAGAATCGGTCATATCACCCTTGTCCAGAAATTCAAACAGCTTTTTCCATATGAAATGTCACCTGAACTTTGTCAAAAGGTCACCCTTTGCCTTGAAGAAACGGCAAAAAAAGGCATGTCCTTAGATTTTAATACATCAGGTCTTCGTAAAACATATGCCAGAAGTATCTATTTAGATCAATGGATGATTGACCTTGCAAAAAAGAAAAAAATTCCGCTCATATTCGGCTCTGATGCCCATCAAGCGGAAGATCTCGGATATGCGTATGATCAATTCGAGGACATCATGAGGTTCAGATGAGAATCTAGTGCCGGCTCTTTTGGTTCTAACAGATAATGAAGCGAGCGGCTCAGCTCCTTAAAGTACATTTGATAGAAATACGGCTCACTTGGGTTCAAATAAAGCACCTCTGTTAAATATTGCGGCTGTAAATATGGCATCATGAGAAGTGATTTTAGCTGAATCATAAAGGATGCGAGTGAAAGCTGCTCACAAATAACATGGGTGCTTTTTCCTTTTTCAATGATAAGCTGAAACAGATACTTTTCTTTTGTTAAATATGTCGACATGATTTCTCTGATGAGTGTCGAATCAATCGTCACCTCCCGATAAACGAAACGGGTTAATTGACGGTGCTTGTGCTGATAAGATAAAATATCAAAAACCACATGTAGTAAGCATTCTTTTGCATGACGGGTTTCCATGTGATGGAGATGTGATTCAATCATGTGAATGTAGCCTTCATAAAAATCGGATACGAGCTGCTCAAGCAGCCCTCCTTTTCCTTGAAAGTAATAAGAAATGTGGGCAACGTTGACGTTTGCTTCCTTCGCAATCTCACGGACAGAGGTTCCAGAAAATCCTTTTTGGTTAAAAAGTCTGATGGCAGCCTCCATAATACGATCTTTTGTTTGTACGGTTGTTGATGTTTTCATCCGCTCACCCCTCTTCATGTGTACATACTTCAAGATGAAGGCGGAAGTTCCTTTTACATTTGCTCGACAAATCCCACATGCGAGACGCAAGTTATGTATTTTTAAGATAGAAAGTAGGAGATTTTCATGTTTCATGTCGAAAAACAGTCTGGCGATCCTTCAAAAGACTATCAATTGCTTGTCAAACAGGTAGAAGCCATTACAGATGGTGAACCTGATCTGATTGCCAATTTGGCAAATGCAGCTGCGCTACTCTATCACTCACTTCCTGAAGTCAATTGGGCAGGGTTTTATTTAGCAAAGGGCGGCGAGCTTGTGCTTGGACCATTTAACGGACTGCCTGCATGTGTGCGCATCCCTTCTGGAAAAGGTGTTTGCGGTACAGCCTTTGCGACAGGTGAAGTGCAGCGTATCGCTGATGTCCATGCATTCCCTGGACATATTGCCTGTGATGCCGCATCGCAATCTGAAATAGTCATTCCGCTCAAGGTCAATGGACAGATCATTGGGGTACTCGATATTGACAGCCCTGTGAAAGACCGCTTCAGTGAAGTAGATGAGACCTACCTTATTCAATTTACAGAAATTCTCCAACAGGCGTTATCCGTCTCTACGGATGCGTAATCATGCAGAAAAAGCAGGCACATTGTCTGCTTTTTTATGTTTCTTTATATAATGAAGAACGTCACCTTTGCCTCTAAATAGGTTGACTTCTCCTACCCAGCGTCATATAATAGAGTTTGTGTGAAATATGGCAGCCTTTTTGTTCGGCTTTTTTGTATCATTTTGTTCCTTCTATATTATGAAGGTGTATCTTGTAACTCCCTGCTGCTGGAGCGAGGATGCATGAAAACATAATGACGAAAAAGAGGAAGAACAGACGGTTTTTATTTTTCACAAATAAAAACAATAAGGAGGAGTCACATTATGGCTCGCTATACAGGTCCAAGTTGGAAGATTTCCCGCCGTTTAGGCATTTCATTAAGCGGAACAGGTAAGGAACTTGAAAAACGCCCTTACGCTCCAGGCCCACATGGTCCAGGACAACGCAAAAAACTTTCTGAATATGGTTTACAATTACAAGAGAAGCAAAAGCTTCGTCACATGTACGGTGTCAACGAACGTCAATTCCGTACACTATATGACAAAGCTGCTAAACTTCCTGGTAAACAAGGTGAAAACTTCATGATCCTTCTTGAAACTCGCCTTGACAACCTAGTATACCGTCTTGGCCTTGCTCGCACTCGCCGCCAAGCTCGTCAGCTAGTAAACCATGGTCACATCCTTGTTGATGGAAGCCGTGTAGACATCCCATCTTTCTCTGTGAAACCAGGTCAAACGATTGCTCTTCGTGAGAAATCTCAAAACCTTGCAGTAGTGAAAGAATCAGTTGAAGTAAACAACTTCGTTCCTGAATACCTTTCTTTCGATGCTGAAAAGCTTGAAGGAACTTTCACTCGTCTTCCAGAGCGTTCTGAATTAGCGCCTGAAATCAGCGAACAACTAATCGTTGAGTTCTACTCTCGTTAATTTCATTACTTCTCTAAGACAGAGCAAACAAACCCTAGATCCCTTGATTGTTCAAGGATTTCTAGGGTTTTTTGTTTCGGGTCAAACATATAAAGTAAAAGCAAATGTATGACAGTGTTTAACCGCATCCTTTTTATGTTATAATACAAATAGACTTAGCGTAAAATAAAAGAAGCCAGGATGCTGTCACATCCCGGCAATGCACAAATGCTTGGCTCAAAGTGAGCTGGCTAGAAGGTACGCAATAAATGGACCTACCCTACAAGTTGTCTAGGCTCAAAGGGTGGTCTATTTCTTTTTGTCTATATACGTCAACAAAGCAAGTATAAACATCCCAAATAAAAACATAAGGGATAATGCTTGAAAAGTTGACATAGGCGTCACCCCCTTTCAAGGGGATTTAGCCAAGACCACCTTTGAGTAAGCCGTACATTTGTACATTCTCTATTATACATGAGATTATTGGAAGAAACCTCCCATTTTCAAAAACCACTTTTCCTCGACCATCCCCTCCATTTCTACTTCAATCAAACCTGTCTCTATTTTTATATACAAATATAGGAAATATTTCATTGAAGTTCCTTTTTTCTATTGGTACAATCATGATAGATGACATATCAGTCGTATGGTCTTCTATAGTACTTAGATGGAGGAGTTCCATGTATAGTATCACGATTATTCTATTCTTACTTTTAACCTTATCAGTGATTGCCTATTCTCTTCTAAGAAAAAAACAGATTATAGATGAGCCACCCAATAGATTTGCTGCAAGTCTGTTTATCTTCCTGCTCTTTTTTTCTATCTGCTTTGTGATCGCGGTTTCAAGTGTATTGCTATACATCACCGTTCTAGGCGTGAATTTTCTTTTTGGAGAAACCATCACGTATGATTCGTTTTTTTCTTTGATCTCTTTCTCTTTGTTCGTGAGTGTTATCGTCGTTTTTTGGTCACCTGTCCTTCTATTCATAGGAAAAGGACTGGCTTATCTCCTTAAACTTCCTGTATGGCTCACTTATGCTTTGGAATGGGTGAGTTCTTGGATCGTTTTATATCTCTCTATCAAGTATGTCCTTTACTTAAACTTAATGAATGTATCGATAGGGGATGACGGCGTATTGATTTTATCATTCTTTGTCAGTTTTTTATTTATTGAGATTGATCTCGTTTACTCACGTAAGAAACAACGAAAACAATCGCTGGACACATATACTTAGCATAAAAAAAGCTCCTAGATTTCTTCCTAGGAGCTTTCAAACGTTCATTCTGGACTTGTCCATTTTGCGATGAGCTGCTCTGTTGTCATGACAGTCGCAAATTCATCATGCAGGGTTGCAAGTGAGAGCCGGTGGATCGTTTCTGGGTCAAAATATGTACCGTTTTGATCTGTTAGTCCAAATGCGGCTGTTGCATCTGAGATCAAGTACGTATCAAAGCCAAGATTTCGCTCATTCTTGTGGTCGTTGATACGCAGTGAGGGGTTGTTAATCCTGCAATTACGACCGTGTCAATCTGATTTGACCTTAGTTGTTCCTCCAAGCTTGTACCTATAAAGCTGCTGTTGACTTTCTTTTGTATCACTGTTTCTTCCTCTAGCGGTTTAGCCATATCTTTGAAAAGGTGCCCTTCATTTGCTGGATGAAATACAGAGTCCGGATTGTCGGATGTATGCTGAATATGAATCACTTTCCAGCCTTTCTCTCGCCAAAACGCCAATAGCCTGCTGATATTTCCCTCTGCCCCTAGGTTATTGCGTTCTCCCCATTTTTCATGCTCGAACGCTTTTTGTACATCTACAATGATAAAAGCCTTTTGATTCGTTTTCACAAACGCCCACCTCCGAATATTCACATTCACTACATGTAGTGTAAGGAATGAGGATCGTTTTGTACATGTTTTTATTTGGCTATGTACGATGTTTTGTCTGTTTTTGCATCATCGTTTTGCCTCCTTTATCAATATCTCTTTTACCTAGCAGCCGCCATGTGCCAACTGACATAAAAAAAGACAGCATATGCCGCTGTCTTTTTTTGTTTTTTAATTCGTATTCTGTCCTCCGCCGTTCAGTCCTTCTTTAATATACCCTTTCACTTGGCTTGAGGTTAATAGACCGATATGGCCAACGCCATGGATCAGGATGTTTCTTGCGCCGATTAAACGAGAGAGGCTGTTGACGACAATAAGATCTGCTGAGCTATAGACGGATGTGTAAAGAATTTTTTGATTTGGATCTGTGCCTGGTAATGCTCTGCTTGAAACGAGTCCGTTTGCTCCACCAATTGTGACAACGTTCTCAATTTTATCGCCGCCATCTAGATTCTTAATATAATATAGCGTGTTCGCCCCGCCCATACTATGAGCCACAATATCTACTTTTTTGGCACCCGTTTTGTCTAACACATCTTTGACGAATCTCGATAGACGCGGACCATTGTTGCGGTTATTTCCTGTTTTGTCTATGAAATCAATAGCATATAATTGGTTTCGATCCCAGCCTTGTCCAATCAAGTAATTTTTAATAGAAAAAAAGTTATAAGAGGCACCACCAATGCCGTGCACCATCACAACTGGATTATGCTCAGCCGCCTTCACCTCTTTCGGCTGGATAAAAGCCATTGAACCAATCACCAATGCAAGCGCAATGAGAATTTGCAAACTCCTTTTCTTAACGAACATCACTTTCATTCCCCCTTATTCATCTTATACGACTCTATTTTATACAAGAAAAATATGTCAGAAAAGTGAACAAGGTAATGTTTATGAGATGATTTTACAAAAATATAAATAATCAAAAAGCACCTTGGACTTTTTTAAATTAAAACAAAAAGACTACGAGACCCTCTTTCTTTCATATATAATGTCAAATAGACAAAAGGAGGTTCTACTAAATGCTATTTACTCAAACACCTTCACCACCCTATTATGCCGTGATTTTCACATCAAAACGAACAAATGTCGAACAGAAACAATACGATGCGGCTGCTCAAAAATTGGAAGAATTAGCGAAAGATCTAAATGGGTTTCTTGGAATAGAAAGTGTACGAGATGAACATGGTGTTGGAATCACTGTCTCTTATTGGGATTCATTAGAAGCCATCAAAGAATGGAAAGCACACACAGCACATCAACGTGTTCAAAAAAAGGGGAAAAAAGATTGGTATGAATCCTATACAACTCGAATTTGTAAGGTAGAACATGCTTATACAAACAAAGATTCACTCCTTGAACAAGAAGCAGACGAATAAGCTACTTCTACATAAAAAAGAAAAGCACCTCAATGTACACGAACATTTGAGGGGCTTTTCCATGATGCTTACTGTTTCATACTTTATTTATACGTCACGAGGAAGTATTTCTTTTTCCCTCTTCTTAAAACAGTAAATTGGTTTTCAATTCGGTCGTCAGCTGAAAGAACATAATCTTTATCTGTTTGTCTCTCTCCGTTGATGGAGACAGCACCATTTGTGATATCTTCACGTGCTTGACGCTTTGATGGAGACAGCTTTGATTCCACAAGGATATCGACAAGTGTTAATTCTTCTGTGCTGCTTTTCTCCATTGATGGAACATCTTTAAAGCCTACTTTCACTTCTTCAGCTGTAAGAGATTTGATCTCACCTTTAAATAGCGCATTTGAGATGTTAACAGCCTGTTCTAGTGATTCACGGCCATGTACAAGTGTTGTCACTTCCTCTGCTAGACGGCGCTGCGCTTCACGCTTTTCAGGTGCTGTTTGCACTTTTTCTTCGTACGATGCGATCTCTTCTTTTGATAAGAACGTAAAGTATTTTAAGTATTTCACGACATCACGGTCATCTGTGTTGATCCAGAATTGGTAGAACTCGTATGGAGACGTTTTTTCTTTATCTAACCAGATGGCGCCGCCTTCTGTTTTACCAAACTTTGTGCCGTCTGCTTTTGTGACAAGCGGCATCGTCAGACCGAATGCTTTTGCCCCTTCTGCTTCAGACTTACGGATCAGCTCAAGTCCAGATGTGATATTTCCCCACTGGTCACTTCCGCCGATTTGCAGCTTACAATTTTCATTTCTGTAAAGGTTTAAGAAATCTAAAGACTGCAGGATGACGTAGCTGAATTCTGTGTAAGAAATCCCTGTTTCGATACGTGAGCTCACGATATCTTTTGCCAGCATGAAATTCACACCGAAGTTCTTTCCAATATCACGAAGGAACGTGATGACATTCATTTGGCTGATCCAGTCGTAGTTATTCACGATGACAGCTGGATTCTCGCCTGCTTCAAAATCAAGAAATTGAGACAGCTGTCCTTTGATTTTTTCTGACCACTGTTCGACGATTTCTGCTGGATTGAGTGAACGTTCTGCTTTTTTGAAGCTAGGGTCACCAATGAGTCCAGTTGCGCCGCCAACAAGAGCAATCGGATGATGACCTGCTTCTTGGAATCTACGTAATGTTAAAATTGGCAATAGATGACCAATGTGTAAGCTGTCAGCTGTCGGATCAAAACCGGAGTATAGTTTGATTTTCTCTTCTGCTAACAATTTTGTTAAACCTTCTTCATCAGTTTGCTGCTGAATTAATCCTCTGAACGATAGCTCTTCCATCAATTGACTCATTTCCAAATCTCCTTTTTTTACAATTCAACATAAAAAACGCCCCTTCGAATGAACGAAGGGACGATATATATCGCGGTACCACCCTGCTTAAAAGACAAAAAATCTCGTCTTTTCACTTACACTGATAACGGACAGATCCGTTCTTTCACTAATCAGGGCATGCTCCTTTTCGTAAAAGCGGTTCGTGAGGGTAATTCGAATATCTCTTTGTACTGACTTGCACCAGCCGTCAGCTCTCTTCAACAGGGAAAGATCATTCTACTGAATCTCAGTCAAAACCTTTTCATATTCAACTAATGTCATTTTTAACACACTTTTGATATCAAGTCAACTGATGAAAAATTTAATCTTCCATTGTCGAAAGGTCGCCAGCAGGTAAATTCAGCTCCCACGCCTTTAGCACACGTCTCATAATTTTTCCGCTTCTCGTTTTCGGCAGTTTGTCTTTAAACTCAATTTCCCGCGGTGCCGCATGTGCTGCGAGTCCTTTTTTCACAAACGTACGAATCTCTTCTTTCAGCTCATCTGTCGGCTCATATCCACTTCTAAGCGCTATAAATGCTTTAATAATTTCACCGCGGACCGGATCTGGCTTTCCAATGACACCAGCCTCCGCAATAGCTGGATGTTCGACCAGTTTACTTTCCACCTCAAATGGACCGACCCGCTCTCCTGACGTCATGATGACATCATCGACACGTCCCTGGAACCAAAAGTATCCGTCTTCGTCCATATAAGCTGAATCTCCTGAAACATACCAATCTCCCGGCATAAAGTAAGATTCATATTTTTCAGGATTGTTCCAGATCGTATGCATCATAGAAGGCCAGCCTTTTTTAATCGCAAGGTTGCCCATCCGGTATGGCGGAAGTTCATTTCCTGCATTATCGACAATCGCCGCTTCTACGCCTGGAATCGGTTTTCCCATCGAGCCTGGCTTGATGTCCATGCATGGATAATTACAAATCAGCTGTGCTCCGGTTTCTGTCATCCACCAAGTGTCGTGAATCCGTTTGCCAAAAACAGCATCTCCCCAGCGGATGACTTCTGGATTAAGTGGCTCTCCCACACTTAAGACATGTCGGAGCGAGCTGAGGTCATATTTTTGAATAAGATCATCCCCTGCCCCCATGAGCATTCTAAAGGCGGTCGGGGCACTGTACCAAACGGTTACACCGAGTGATTCAATGGTTTCATACCACGTATCAGGATTAAACCGGCCGCCTAAAATCACATTCGTCGCCCCATTTAACCACGGTGAAAAAATACCGTACACTGTGCCTGTAACCCAGCCTGGATCAGCTGTACACCAGTAAACGTCATCTTCTTTCAAGTCAAGCACCCATTTACCAGTCTGACCTTGCTGGACCATTGCACCATGGACATGAAGCACACCTTTTGGCGTACCAGTAGATCCTGATGTGTAATGAAGCAGGAAGCCGTCTTTTTCATCCATCCATTCAATCTCAAGCTCCTTTGCTGCCTCCTCAAACGCCTTTTCATAGTGAATTGTCCGCACACCATCGACGTCTTCGTTTTCACCGCCGACAATGACGACAGATTCAAGCTTCGGAAGCTCTGCAAATGGAATTCGCTCGAGCAGATCAGGTGTTGTCACGATTACCTTTGCCTCGCTATTCTCTAAACGGTCTTTGACAGCACCTTCCATAAATGCCTCAAATAACGGGCCAACGATCGCTCCAATTTTAACCGCACCAAGCAGAAGAAAATAGAGCTCAGGTGATCTTGGCATAAAGATAAACACGCGATCCCCTTTTTCCACATGTGCCTTTTCTCTGAATAGATTCCCCGCTTTGTTTGTGTTGATTTTCATATCCCTGAACGTATACTTTTCATCCCGCTGTGAATCTTTGTAGTGAAGCGCCACCTTGTTCTGACGAAACGAGTCCGCATGTCTGTCAATCGCTTCATAGGCTGCATTTATTTTTCCTGTTTCATACCAGGAGAAGTTTTTTCTAGCTTCCTCCCATGAAAAATCTTTGTATGCCTGCTCATAATCATTTAAATGATAATCCCCTTTTACTGATGGTAGCGTTTCCAATTTCATCAAACAGTCCCCCTTTGCATACGTTTACAATGACCATTATAGTATAGATGACTTTTTTTCTCAATTTTTAAAAAACTTCTGATGAAACCGTTTTAATTATTGCAAGATTTAAGATAGAATAGAGACGACTCACTAGAATTAGGGGCGGTGGATACGTGGAGCATCCTAAAACTTATTATTCAAAAACCATTGAGCGAGAAACAGGTTTCATCCTGATTGAAGGACCGGTACCTGCATCAGAGCTTGCGAACTATACGTTTCATGAAGGACTAACGGCATTTCGCACGCCTGAGGAACAGAAACAAGCACTTGTTGAAATAGCAGATCTTCCAGAAGGACGTATTATCATTGCAAGAGCGAATGAGCTCGTCGTAGGCTATGTCACGTATTTGTATCCTGATCCACTTGAGCGCTGGTCAGAGGGCAAAATGGACAATTTAATTGAGCTTGGCGCGATTGAGGTCGCTCCTCCATTTAGAGGATGCTCACTTGGCAAGCATTTGCTTGATGTGAGCATGATGGATGAACAAATGGAGAATTACATCATCATTACAACCGAATATTACTGGCATTGGGATTTAAAGGGGACAAATAAAAACGTTTGGGAGTACCGCAAAATGATGGAGAAAATGATGAACGCAGGCGGTCTTGTCTGGTTTGCAACAGACGAGCCAGAGATTAGCTCACATCCAGCCAATTGTTTAATGGCCAGAATTGGGAAACATGTGAGTCCTGATTCGATCGAGCGTTTCGATCGTCTTCGCTTCCATCAGCGCTTTATGTATTAACGTTCAATTCGTTTTTTTGGCAAAGGGGATTGGTAAACAATGATGATTGAACAAATTATGGAGCGTGATGTGATCACGCTGCGAAAAACCGATACGATTGAAGAAGCCATTCAAAAAATGAGTGCACACCACATACGGCATATTCCGATCGTATCTGATCAAGGATCTGTCATTGGGATGGTGACAGATCGAGATATTAAAAATGCCAGTCCAAGTATTTTTGAAACAGAGAAAAGAAAGCTCTTTATTCAGCGGCCAGTCGAAGAGATCATGGTATTAGAGACGATCACTGCTCACCCGCTTGATTTCGTTGAGGAGATATCAAGTGTCTTTTTTGAGCACGGAATTGGCTGTCTTCCAGTGGTGAGACGCGGCAAGCTTGTAGGCATTATCACAAAAACAGATCTGCTTCGTACGTTTGTAAGACTGACAGGTGCAGATCAGCCTGGATCGCACTTAGAGGTTGAAGTGGAGCAGATGACTGAAGGCCTCGCAGACATTACGGCCATTTTAAAGGAGCAGCATATTCAATTGCTGAGTGTACTTGTGTACCCTCATGCCAATGAGGCTTCTAAAGTGCTCGTATTCCGCCTTCAAACCATTCATGCAGATCATGTGACGAAGCTGATTCGCGCAAAAGGCTATAAGGTGCTCTGGCCTATGGAGCAGACGATCAAATGAAGGAAGCGACCTTTGTTTTTTCACCATCTTTTCAAACGTACCAATTTAACCAAGATCATCCCTTCAATCAGCTTCGTGTCTACTTAACTTATGATCTTCTTCAAAAAATGAAGGCGTTAACAGAGGATGAAATCGTCGCACCGCGTATGGCTACTCTGGAGGAATTAAAGCTCGTCCATACAGCAGATTATATCCAGGCTGTGCAGCGAGCAAGTGAAGGAAAGCTGTCTACAGAAGAGGGTGAACGCTACGGTCTTGGCACTGAGGATACACCGATGTTCGCAGGCATGCATGAGGCGGCATCTCTCCTTGTTGGCGGAACATTAACAGCGGTTGATCAAGTGATGCTCGGTCATTCGCAGCATGCACTCAATCTTGGCGGCGGGCTTCACCACGGATTCAAAGGGCGTGCATCTGGCTTTTGTATTTATAATGACAGCTCTGTGGCGATTCAATATATTCAAAAGACATATGGCGCTAGAATTTTATATATTGATACGGATGCTCATCACGGCGATGGTGTCCAGTTCAGCTTCTATGACGACCCAGAGGTATGTACAGTCTCCATTCATGAAACGGGACGCTACTTGTTCCCTGGAACCGGACAAGTACAGGAAAGAGGCCACGATAAAGGCTATGGCTACGCCTATAATATTCCGCTAGATGCATTTACGGAAGATGAATCCTTCCTCGAAGCATACCGAACAGCAGTGACTGAGATTGCTGCTTTTTTTAAACCAGATGTGATTTTGACGCAAAACGGGGCTGATGCACACTACTATGATCCGTTAACTCATTTATCTGCCACCATGAAAATATATGAGGAAATTCCTAGACTTGCCCATGAGCTTGCGCATCAATATTGTGATGGCAAATGGATCGCTGTTGGCGGAGGGGGATATGATATTTGGCGCGTCGTTCCAAGAGCCTGGAGCCGTATTTGGCTTGAGATGAAAGGCATTACACCGCCAGATGAGCTGCCTCAGGACTGGATTCGGGCATGGAATAAGCAATCGCCTGTTACCCTTCCACCTACATGGAAAGATCCTGACGATTTATATCCACCGATCCCAAGAAAAGCAGAAATCACAGAAAAAAATGCTCAAACAGTAGAAAAAGCACTCATGCCTGTTAGAAGAGAAAAGAAAAAGGCATAAGAAAAGCAGGCTTTCCCTCATAAGGTAAGCCTGCTTTTTTGTTTTATTTTGTTGATTGTCTTTCTTCAATTCTGTGCGGAAGCTCAACAATTTGATCGTCCACTTGTTCTTTGTTCATCAGCTTTGTGAGCAGTCTCATGGCAACAGCACCAATATCATATGTCGGCTGAACAACTGTTGTCAGCTGAGGACGCACCATGAGAGAAAGTCTTGTGTTATCGAAGCCAATCACTTCTAAATCTTCAGGAATGGATACCCCTCTGTCTTGTGCTCCATGAATGACACCTAGCGCCATTTCATCTGTAGCTGCGATAACAGCTGTCGGCTTGTCAGACTGCTCAAGCAGATGAGCAAGTGCTTCAATTCCAGAATCGTAAGAGTAATCGCCCTCAGCAACGAGTGCATCGTCAAACGCGATGCCCGCTTCTTCAAGCGCACGCTTATAACCTGCAAGTTTTCTCACGGAATTAATTGGTTCTGACATTGGACCAGAAACAAACGCAATACGTTTATGTCCTTTTTCAACTAACAGCTGAACTGAATCATAAATGGCCTGCTCATAGTTGATGTTGACAGATGGTGTTTGAGCCTGCTCTTCAACAGATGCTGCAAGAACAATCGGAACAGGAGAGCGCTTAAATTCTTCCACATGCACGTCTGTGATGTTTCCGCCCATAAAGACAATTCCGTCTACTTGTTTACCGAGCATCGTATTTAACAAATGAAGCTCTTTATCTGTATTTTGATCTGAATTGCTCAAAATGATGTTGTATTTATACATCGTGGCGATATCTTCAATACCGCGTGCTAATTCCGAATAGAAGATACTAGAAATATCAGGGATGATGACCCCAACTGTCGTTGTTTTTTTACTTGCAAGGCCTCGTGCCACTGCATTCGGACGATACCCAAGGCGATCAATCGCTTCAAGCACCTTTTTTCTTGTTGTTGGTTTTACGTTTGGATTACCATTTACTACGCGTGATACCGTTGCCATACTTACATTTGCTTCTCTTGCTACATCATATATTGTAACATTATTCACATAAATCACTCCTTCAAATACACTTCATATCTATAGCATTCACCAATTGTATAGAGACATGTCAGATACGAGGAAAATAATATCCTATTTGTCATTAAAACGATGAAAAGAGACACATAATTTTTCAATCTACATCAAAATGACATTCTTTTATGAAATTATACACGTTTTTTTGTCATATGAAAACGTTCCCTTTCTTTTTATAACTAAATTAAACAAACTTTAAACAGCTTGTTACCTGTAATTTGAATCATATTTCATAAAAAACCATCGAGAACGCCAGCTATGACAATGATCTTAACAGATTCTATCGATTTTTAAAAATGAAAACATTGTGAACAAGCTCTTTTTGAGCTTGCAATGCGCTTTCTTCCTTTCATTTCCAAACTTCATCGTATTTTCTCCAAAAAAAAACCGCCGGGCAGTCATCCGGCGGCTATTTCTATTTATGATTACGCGTGAATGTTGACAAGTGGTCTTAGCGCATCTAACCATTTTTCGAATTGTGGAATGTCCATTTGCTGCGCTGAATCAGATAGAGCAACAGATGGATCTGGATGTACTTCTGCCATAACACCGTCAGCTCCAATCGCAAGAGCTGCTTTTGCTGTTGGAAGGAGAAGATCTCTACGTCCAGTTGAATGCGTCACATCAACGAAGACTGGTAAATGTGTCTCTTGTTTCAAGATTGGCACTGCCGAGATATCTAGTGTATTTCTTGTCGCTGTTTCATATGTGCGGATACCGCGCTCGCAAAGGATGATTTGATCATTTCCTTGGGCGATGATGTATTCAGCTGCATTGATGAATTCAGAAATGGTCGCTGCAAGACCGCGTTTTAAAAGAACTGGTTTCTTCACGGAACCTGCTTCTTTTAACAGTTCGAAGTTTTGCATGTTACGCGCCCCAATTTGGATGACATCAATATGCTCAATCGCTTCTTCAATATGAGCAGGATTAACAATTTCACTAATGACAGCAAGACCGTATTCATCCGCTACACGCTTTAGAATCTTGAGACCGTCTACACCAAGTCCTTGGAAATCGTATGGACTTGTACGAGGTTTAAATGCGCCTCCACGAAGTAGTTTTAACCCTTGCTGTTTCGCTGCTGCAGCTACTTCTGCAACTTGCTCGTAGCTTTCAACGGCACATGGTCCAACGATGAAGCGCTGCTTTCCATCACCGATCGCTTCCCCATTGATGTTCACGATTGTGTTTTCTGGTTTTTTCTTACGAGAAACAAGAAGTGCTTTGCTGTGGTCATCTTCTTGAAGCTCTAGACCTGCTTTGAAAATCTCTTTGAAAATATGCTGAATCGTTGAGTTTTCAAATGGTCCATCATTTTCTTCAAGAATTTGGTTCAGCATTGTGCGCTCTCTGACAGGATCATAACGGTTGACACCTTGCGCTTCTTTCGCTTTTCCAATTTCTTTTACAATGTTTCCTCTTTCATTGATCAGTTTTAAGATTTGAAGATTTAGTTCATCTGCTTGCTGCCTCAATTTTTCTAGTTCATTGTTGCTCATTTTTGTCATCCTTTCCTCTGCCTGTTCTCGCTTTTTATTTTTTCATTCTTGCATGATAGGGTTTATTATAAACAAAGATTTCGGAATTGTCACGAAAATTTTCTTTATTACCCAAACGCTTTTAAGCGATAAAGTATTGTATGTAAGATTATAGCATACTTTTCGTTCAAGTAAACCTTTTTTATAAAAAAAACGTCAGCCGCTGCTGACGTTTCTTTCTTTTACAGATTATGTTCAAGCGCTTCTTTTGTAATGCTTGAGTGAGAAGCATGCCATTTTACTTTTCCACCGCTAAAAACGAGTGCCTGCGGACTTTCGTGCTTTACACCCGATTTTTCAGCCACGTAGGATGAAAGCTCTCTCGTGTTTTGAATTTGCAAGAAATAAGTTGGCACGTCTTCATGTGCAGACGCAAATGCTTCAAACTCTTGAAAAGCCGCTTGGCTGATCGGACATGTCAAACTGTGCTTAAAAAAGACAAAGGTCCCATCTTGATTCGTTAGTTGATCAAACTGTTCTTCTGTTTCAATGAGTTGTTTTGACATGATGTTCTCCTTCTTCACTTCGAGCAGTGAGAGTTAGCCTTTAGTAGATTGTTCTACTTTTTCTTTGACATCTTTGATGCCGTCTTCAATTTCTGATTTTGCTTCTTGTGCTCTTACTTTTGCTTCATCTGCTACATCAGATGCTTCGCTTGCCAAATCCGCTGCCGCATCTTCTGCTTCATTTTTCACGTGATTAGCTTTTCCAGCCGCACGCTCTTTTATGTCTTTCACTTTGTCTAAAATCTGGTTTGACTGCTCTGCTACAAGCTGAGACAATTCAGACGTTTTATCTTTCGCAATCGTCACATATTCAGTGCCTCTTTCTTTTGCATCTGTTGTGAGCCGGTCTGTTTTTTCTTTTAACGCATTCGCTTGGGTGTTCAAATCATCGCGAAGCTCTTTCCCTGACTTCGGTGCTAAAAATAATGCTGTTGTTGCACCAACAATTCCACCAATAAGTGTTCCGATCAAAAAGTCTTTGCTATTGATTCCGTCTTTGCTCATGATTATTCCTCCTATGCGAATATGGTTTATTTTTGGTGTTTACGCTGTTTCCATTTTTTATAAATTTCAAGTGCTGCGTTACTCCAGCTTACCACATCCGTCACTTTTTCTTGATTTCTTTCAACGGATGAAGAAACCGCACCAGCTGCCTGCTTTATGCTTGTATTAAATTGGTTGATCGAGCCACCAATTCCCTGCACCGCATCCACAACTGTGTTAAGTTTTGCTGATTTGTCTTGAATATCTTCAGCAAGCTGATTCGTCTTATGTAGCAACTGTGCTGTCTCTGTGGTGATGCCTTGCATCTGACCTTCAAGACCTTCTAAAGTTGATGCAACATTCTTTAAAGTCAGCTGTAAGGATTTTAATGTTTTGGACAAATAGATGACAAGAATGAGGAAAGCAATTGCGATCAGTGCAACGCTTAGATATAGAATAATAATCATCTGATACCTCCTTTGCTGCGGGCATATTCAATTCATTACCCTCTCGTTGTATCATTCAAACATCGCCTAGAATGACCGATTGAATAATAATTCTACACTTATTCGCTAATTCCTGTCCACAGCGAACGAAAAAAAGCGCCACATGTTGACACATTTAGCCCTTTTGTCACATTTTATTCAAAATAAAAAAAGTGCCGTGTGAAACGGCACTTTTTTAAAGGATTTATACAGCGACTTTTTCATAAGCACGCAAATACTTCTGAATGTCTCCTGCTCCCATAAAGATCAGAATCGCATCTTCGTGCGTTTTCAGCACAGATGTATCTTCTTCCTCAATCAATTGGGCCTGCGGGATTTTTTCTCGTAAATCTTCAATGCTCAGCTTCCCAATGTTTTCACGGGCTGAACCGAAAATATCACAAAGGTAGACATAGTCGGCTTTCTTTAGACTGTCAGCAAATTCACTTAAGAATTGCTGTGTACGTGTGAACGTATGCGGCTGGAAGACAGCCACAATATCACGGTCCGGATATTTTTGGCGAGCTGCTTCAATCGTGACTTCAATTTCAGTTGGGTGATGTGCATAATCGTCAATTAAGACCTGCTCACCAACCACTTTTTCATTAAAGCGTCGTTTCACACCGCCAAATGTCGTTAATGCGCCTTTGATAAGCTCTACATCAATGGACTCATAGTGACATAATGCAATGACAGCTAACGAGTTGAGGACATTATGATTTCCGTAGGCAGGAATGTAGAAGGTATCATAAAACGTATTGCGTACAAATACATCAAATGTGGTACCTTCCGTATTTTTCACAACATTGCGTGCTTGGAAATCATTTTCTTCGTTGAAACCGTAGTACACAACAGGTACCTTCGCTTGAATCTTCGGCAGATGCTCGTCATCACCACAGGCGATAATGGCTTTTTTCACTTGAAGCGCCATGTTTTGAAACGCATCAAACACGTCATCAATATCCGAGAAATAATCAGGGTGATCAAAATCAATATTGGTCATGATCGCATAGTCTGGATGATAGCTGAGGAAGTGTCTGCGGTATTCGCATGCTTCAAAGACAAAATACTCGCTGTTTTCTTTCCCCATTCCAGATCCATCACCGATTAAGTACGAAGTAGGTTTGGCTGCCTGCATGACGTGAGCAAGCAGTCCTGTTGTCGATGTTTTGCCATGAGCACCAGTAATCGCAACGTTTGTGAATGAATCCATGTATTCTCCAAGGAATTTATGGTAACGAATGACAGGAATCCCTTCAGAAAGGGCACGTTCAATCTCAGGGTGTGTATCAGGGAATGCATTTCCTGCGATGACCGTCATCCCTGGCTGAATATTATCTGGGTCAAATGGTAGAATTTTAATATTTCGTTCTTCTAATGCTTTTTGTGTAAAGATATGTTTTTCGATATCCGATCCTTGGACAGTATACCCAGTATCATGAAGAATTTGGGCCAGTGGACTCATACCTGTCCCTTTTATTCCAACAAAATGATAAACAGTCATAATTGTACCTCCAACAAACGTCTATCTGACTTACAGTATATGACGCTCATTTCAATTTGCAACTTGTGATTTTTGCCTCTAGCTGATCACAGATCGCAGCTCCAAATAAAGATTTTTTTCCGATCTTCCTATTCTAATCAATATTAACTATGATTAGTATCCGACAACTTTCCCATTTCTAACACCTGTTTCCGCTTATTTTACATAAAAAAGCGTTCTGGCAGACATGCGAAAAGCGTCCAATTACAAAATTGCACCTATGTGCTATCATACCATGTTTATGAAAAAAATGAAGTGGTTTGTTTAGATCAACTGTTCTAAGTCACTCAGTGTCATGAGCACTTCTCTTGGCTTACTGCCTTTCGCACCAGAGATCATGCCCTCGCGCTCCATCATATCAATCAGTCTGGCTGCACGATTGTAGCCAATCCTAAATCTTCGCTGCAAACTTGATGTACTAGCGCTATTCTGCTCGATGGCAAAACGGCAGGCATCCATAAACAATTCATCTTCGTCTGTAATCGCGGAGCCCTGCAGCATTAGTTCCTCCTGTTCAAAAAGGAACACGGGCTTGCGCTGCTTTCTCACATGTGCCACCACTTGATCAATCTCACGGTCTGATACAAAGTTCCCTTGCAGCCTTGTCGGCTTGCCGGAGCCATTTTCTAAGAAGAGCATGTCTCCTTTTCCGAGAAGCTTTTCTGCACCTGCCATGTCAATGATCGTTCTTGAATCAACCTGACTTGAAACAGAAAACGCAATTCTTGTGGGGATATTGGCTTTAATGAGACCTGTAATGACATCAACAGACGGTCTTTGTGTCGCAATCAATAAGTGAATGCCGCATGCTCTTGCTTTTTGTGCAATTCGGCAGATGCTTTCTTCGACTTCATTTGGTGCGACCATCATTAAATCAGCCAGCTCATCGATCACCACGACGAGATAAGGCAGTTTTTCACCCATTTGTTTTTCTTTCACAAGCTCATTGAATCGTTTAATTTCTCTCACGCCAGAGTGTGCAAATAGTTCATAGCGTCTTTCCATTTCATCCACTACCCATTTCAAAGCAGCAGTTGCTGTCTTGGCATCCGTAATAACAGGACTCACAAGATGCGGAATGTGATTATACGGCGCTAACTCAACCATTTTAGGGTCAATTAAGAGCATTTTCACTTCATCTGGTGATGCTTTAAACATGAGGCTCACTAAAATAGTATTAATGCAGACACTTTTTCCTGAACCAGTTGCTCCAGCAATTAAGCCATGCGGCATTTTTTGCAGATCAACCACGACAGGCTGGCCTGAGATATCTAATCCGAGTGCCGCTGTTAAAGGAGATGGATTGTCTCTAAACGCACTGCTTCTGATCATTTCTCTTAAGAACACCATTTTACTGTGCAGGTTTGGCACTTCGATCCCGATTGTGTTCTTTCCTGGAATCGGTGCTTCAATTCGAATATCCTTTGCGGACAAACTAAGTTTAATATCATCTGACAGGTTCGTGATTTTGTTCACTTTGACACCTGGTTCTGGATGTACTTCAAACCTTGTCACAGAAGGGCCCTGCGTGACATGAACAACACTTGCTCTTACATTGAAATTTTTAAGCGTCGCATTAAGCAGCTCTGCCCGCTCTTTCACCCATGTCCCGTCCTCTTCTTTTTGAGCTGGCGGTACATCTAATAGGGCGAGACTTGGAAAAACATACCCTTGTGTGTCGGCTGCTTTCTTTTGCCCTTGCACGCGCTGATCGCTTTTTAACATCATGACATTAAACGGAACCGTAGAGGTTTGACCGCTTGCGCGTGGTGGCTGCGGAGATGTCTGTTTTGGTTCTTCTTTCTTGACTTCGTGCGTTTGTTCTTGCTGCTCTGTCTGTTCTATGACTGTTTCTGCCGGTTCAGATGCAGTTTGTTCCTCTCTTACTTGTTCTACTGGCATCAAGTTTTCTTCTTCAATTTCAGCTTCTTGAACCAGCTGCTCTTTCTGCAGGTTGACTGGCTCAGCTTCTTCAAATGCTGTCGCGGGCGCTTCTTCTTGTTTGTCTTCTATTGGATCAGCTTCTACTTCTTCCACTGGTTCTGCTGACATATTTTCTGTTAACGCCGCTTCTTCTACTGGAAGGTCTGCTTCCATTTCAATCGCTGGCTGCGAAGGTTCCGGTGTTTCGAAGGTCAACATGTCTATTTCCTCAGTATGATCTTCAAACTGATGGACAGGCTCGTCTTTTATTTCTTCTTCATCACTGGAGACAGCCTGTTCCGGCTCGGACTGTACCGCCTGCTCCTGATAGACTTCTGCTTGCTGCTTATGTAAATCAGCTTCATGATGATCTTCTGGCTCGTTTTCTTCCGGCTGGATGAAAGGCTCGTCAGTTAAACGTTCCATCGTCGATTGAACATGATCTTGATAAGCGAGTTCCTCTTGCAATGTATGCGGCGGGGTTACTGCAGGCTCCTTATCTGCTCTCTCTTCTGCTGACGCTGAAACCATTTCCTTGATACGTTTTTCTTTCTGTATTGACGGGATGTTCATTTGCTGTCTGACATTCCGTTCACGCTCTGCCTCTTCTGATAACAGTGTGACACGCTGCGCCGTTTCTTCTGCTGCTTTCCTTTGAACTGAAGCTGTTTCTTCTTTTGCATCTGCCCGTTTTGGACGCATATCCTGATGATAGCCATAGATCGGTGATGGAATTTGCTCTGGTTTGAATGGCTTTTTATTCATATCAGGCTGAAGCGTTTGTTTAGGCTGATAGGTTGTCTGTTTGGTCTTTGGCTGACTTGGTTTCACGCGTCTTCTCTCCTGCTTCACTCCATCACGCTGAGGTTCATCAGGAACGAGAGGAAAGCGAAAGTTGCCTTTTGGATATTCATAATACACTTTCGTATCTTCGATTTTTTTATATTCTTTATGCTGTTCAAAAGCTGGCTGCTTTGGTGCAGCTAGATCTTCTTCAGGTCTTGCAGCTTTTTCTTCTTTCTTTTCTTCTCCTAAAAATACACTAAAAAATTTATCTAACCAACTCATCATTTATCACTCACTTTAACTCCCCTTACGTTTTCTTGGGCGATTTTTAGTATACCATTGCTTTTTCATGCAGAAAAGCGAGAAAAGTGCCGCTTTATGCTGTACATCTCTGTTATAGATGAAAAAAAGTCACTAAGTACGTACTTAGTGACTTTTGGTATAACACATTCTTCGCTCCTATGTGCCCGTTTATGGGAGGTTACGCTTTAAAGGGTTCACCAGCTTGATGGCTTCCATCTAAAACAAGAATCCCTTTTTCAGCAGGTGCATCTGGAAGATCTAACTCTTTCGCTGAACAGATCATGCCGCTTGATGGAACGCCTCTTAGCTCAGCATCTTTGATGACCATACCGCTTGGCATCACTGCACCGACCTTCGCAACCACGACATATTGGCCTTGGTCAACGTTTGGTGCACCGCACACGATTTGTAAGGTTTCATCGCCCACATCAACTTGGCAAATGTTTAATTTATCTGCATTCGGATGCTTTTCTTTTTCCTTCACATAGCCGACAACAAATTTTGGTGATAGATCCACAGTCAACGTTTCACTGACACCGTTACGGTTTAAAATTTCATTGATATCTTGAACAATGGTTTCAGAAAGCGGGACAGATCCGTTTTCTTCAATTTTCATGTAAGTGGATGCATTGAAGATATTAAAGCCTGTTGTTTCTTTTGTTTCTTGATTGAAGATTCGTACAACATCTCCAAACGTCTCATGACCTACTTCTTCTCTCGTTACATCTTTCAATGAGATAAGGAGTGTGTCGCCTACACCTTCTGCATTATAAAAAACGTTCATTCTTCAAAATTCCCTTCTACTGCTGTTTTGGTCTGCTTTTTGCAAGTATAAAGATCGGTTCAAGCTTACCCTCATCATATAAAAATGACAATGCGGTAATCGGAACCGTACCGCTGGCGAAGAAGCTCATCGACATCTGTCCTAAAATATCATAGCCTGAATCATTGCGAACATCTGCAATGATGAATACATCTTGATGGGGAACAGAAATCGCCATTTGTCCTTCTATTTTTTGCGCGTATTCTTGTAATAACGACTCATTTAAAAGTCTGCTGGCGTCATACCCGTCATTTGCACGGAAGAAATAAAACCGGTTGCCTGCCACTTCATCCATTTTCACTACAGTTTTAAGCGAACGGACGTTGAAGCTGGCGGTTTCTCTGATTCGCTCTTTTGTCCAGTTTTCCTTTTGAAGCATCTTTTCATCAATTAATCGGTAGGTGCTTCCAAGATCAAGTGCATAGTAGATTCTCGTTTCTGCTGTATGCTCATCAAACACGAGCGGAATCCCATCACTGGATGCCTCAGGAAAGGAAGTGGAACGAATGACTGGATAGATCTGCTTTTCTTTTCCTGAAATGTGCTGCGCTTCGCCTTTCATGGCACTCAGCGCTTCTTTCACATAATAAACGATCTCATCGATGGTTTCATCAGGCTTTACTTCCCACTTTGCAATAATTGGCGGGAGCTCTAGTGTGATGCCTTTGCCTGTTTGTTTATCTTCAATACGAAGCGTATCTTTTTCCCGGTCAAACTCGTGTGACCAGCTGTCGTTCGTCAGACGGCTTTTGAGTTCATTCGCAAGCTGCCTTGATGTCATTTTTGCCATCGTTTTAGACTCTCCTTTCGTTATTTAGAAAGAGAATCTGTTAAAAATGCTTCAATCTCTTCCTTTGTCTTACGATCTTTGCTGACAAAGCGGTTAATCTCTTGTCCGTTTTTAAAGACTAAAAAGCTTGGAATACCGTAAATTTCCCACTCTGCACAAGTGTCAATGAACTTGTCTCTATCGACATAGAAGTACTCAAATTCTGGGTAGTTTGCTTCAAGCTCTGGCAAGAATGGCTCAATAAATGTGCAGTCCGGGCACCAGTCAGCTGAAAATAGCAATACCGTTAAGTCTTCTTGAATCACTTTTTGTAATTCTTCGTTTGATTCAATTTTTTTCATGTTTCATTCCTCCAGTTTGTATGGTTAAATCTCCGAATTGTATATAGCCTTTCTTTCTCATCCATTCTGATACTACCAAACTAATCACTGCCGGGCCAACGATATGCAAGAGAGCGATCGCCAGAAATACAGATGGATGAAACCCCATGACGGTCAGCGTCATGAGCTGTCCAACAAGCCCGCTCGTTCCCATTCCCGCTCCTGCCGCATTATTGACCATCCCAAAGCCAATAATACCAATTGGCGCGAGAATCAGACCAGCAATTGTCGGCGGAATCAGGATGAGGGGATTTTTCACAATGTTCGAAAGCTGCAACTTTGACGTTCCAATGCCAACAGCCGCAAGACCGCCAAAGCGATTTTCTCTAAAGCCTGCAGCGGCAAAGCCGACCATTTGAGCACAGCAGCCAATCGTTGCAGCACCAGCAGCTGTCCCGCTTAAGTCAAGCATGAGCGCAAGTGCAGCACTTGAGATCGGAGAACTGAGAGCAAGTCCAACAATGGTCGCTACCAGCATGCCCATGATCAGCGGGCTTTGATCTGTCCCCCACATGATGAGCCTGCCGAGCCCTGTCATCATGGCTTCAATCCCAGGTCCGATTAGAGCAGCGGTGAAAAAGCCAGTGATAATGGTGACAAGCGGCGTTAAAATAATATCAATTCTTGTCTCACCACTGACCAGCTTGCCGAGTTCCACACCAATTAATGCTGCGGCAAAGCTTCCAGCAGGCCCCCCAAGCTCTGCTCCTGCAGCGCCTGAGACAACACTTGCAAAAATGATCAAAGGAGATGCATGTAAACGGTACGCAACCGCTACGCCGATCGCCGGTCCCATGAGCCCCATGGCGAGGGTTCCCATTTTAATGATGAGTGGAAGTGATAACAGACCGCCTGCTGTTTTTAAAATCAGACCTACCACTAATGTAGCAAATAGACCTAAAGCCATATAAGAAAGTGCATCAATGAAATACACCTTTGGCGAAAGGGAGATCCCCTTTCTTTTTAAATAAGTCATCAACGTCGTCTTCCTGCTTTCTCATAGGAAAGACGAAGAGGCCTGTCCTTCCCATTATATGTAGTATTCTTGCGATGAAAAATAGTCTCTACCATGAATATCATAATCATATTTTTTTTGCTTTATCAAGCACTTCTTGTGTAACATGAAAAGAAACAGGACAAACCTTTACTAAGTTTGTACAAAAGGAGGAGATCGTTATGCAATTAACTGTCTATTTAGCTGGAGAAATTCATAGCCAGTGGCGTGATGAAATCAAGGAGAAAAGCCAATCTTTGAAGCTGCCAGTGACATTTGTCGGTCCAATGGAAAATCATGACCGCTCAGATAACATCGGTGAGGATATTTTAGGTGAGCAGCCGAATGCCATTTTCAAAGATGATGCAGCTTCTGATTTGAACAATTTTCGTACTGAAATTTTATTAAACAAAGCAGATGTCGTCATTGCGCGCTTTGGTGAGAAATATAAGCAGTGGAACACAGCCATGGATGCATCTGCTGCGATTGCAAAAGGTAAACCTCTTATTTTAATCCGTCCAAAAGAGCTGCACCATCCATTAAAAGAACTCTCAAACAAAGCAAATATCACTGTGGAAACCGTAAACCAAGCGATCAAGGCGTTATCTTATGTGTTTGAACAGCAATAAGAAAAAAGGCTGCTCTCATTGAAGAAGCAGCCTCAGATTATTGACGAAGGGCTAAAATGATGTTTATTTTAGCCCTTTGTCTTCTTTTCAGCGTGATAGAAAACCTTTGCAGTCTAGGAAGGACGAGTACCGGAGCGGAGCGAATTGTACATTCGTGAGCACCGGCACGCAGGACTGACAACGAATGCGAGGGTTTGTCTACACGCTGAAGCTGCTCTCATTGAAGAAGTAGCCTTTTTCTATTCTATTTATACTTGTTGGTAAATAGAATCCACTGTACTTTGATCACAATTTTTCACAAGGCGGACAATTAACTCTTTTGCCGCTGCGTAATCATCCACATGCAAAACAGAATGACTTGTATGAATGTAGCGTGCGCAAACCCCAATGACAGCAGAAGGCACACCTTGGTTTGAAATATGAACACGTCCAGCGTCCGTACCACCCGGTGATACGAAATATTGATATGGAATGTTGTTTGTCTCAGCAGTATCAAGCACAAAGTCTCTCATACCGCGGTGCGTAATCATTGTCCGATCAAAAATACGTAGAAGTGCACCTTTTCCTAGCTGGCCGAACTGTGTTTTGTCACCTGTCACATCGTTTGCAGGACTCGCATCTAAAGCGAAGAAAAGATCTGGCTGAATCATATTCGCAGCTACCTCAGCCCCTCTAAGCCCTACTTCCTCTTGAACAGTTGCTCCTGAGTACAGCTGACATGAAAGTGTTTCGTCTTTTAATTCTTTTAATAATTCAATTGCAAGGCCGCAGCCATAGCGGTTATCCCAAGCCTTCGCTAAAATCTTTTTTGGATTCGCCATTGGGGTAAAAACCGTTGCAGGAACGATTTGCTGTCCTGGACGAACGCCAAGCTCTTTTGCCTCTTCTTCACTGTCTGCACCAATATCAATAAGCATATCTGACGGCTTCACAGGTTTGCTTTTTTGTTCTGGCGTCAGAAGGTGAGGAGGTGTACTAGAGACGACACCAGGAATTGGCCCGTGATCGGTATGGACGTCCACACGCTGCGCCAGCATGACTTGACTCCACCAGCCGCCAAGTGTTTGAAAACGAATCATCCCGTTTTTTGTAATGGATGAGACCATGAATCCGACTTCATCCATATGACCCGCTACCATAATTTTCGGTGCGTTTTCCTGCCCCTTGCGTACGCCAAACACTCCGCCAAGACGGTCTTGAATGAGTTCATCAGAATATTTCTCAATTTCCTTTTTCATAAAAGCACGCACATGGTGCTCATTTCCTGGAGTTCCCTGTAATTCTGTTAAATTTCGGAAAAGCGACAATGTTTCTTCGTTCATTCTACAGTTTACCTCGTTTCTATGTAATGACCATATATATTCCTATAAAAATTACACTCACTTTATACTATAAGAATTCTTTCGGTTTTCCAAGTATCTCTCCAGAAATTTTGAATATGCTTTCAAGTATTCGGATTCCTTAACATCAATGGACAAGTTTTGTATAATGGAAAAAACAGCAATACGGAGGTGCAGCACGTTGAAGTTAAAACATGTTCTGATTGGTGCGAGTATTGGCGTAGCCGCTGCAATTGTTGCAAAGAAAGTATTTTTCCCTACGTATATCTCGTCTGAAAAAGCATTAAAAATTGTGAAATCTGCTTTTAAACAGCGCGGCCCGATTGATGGCTCTTGGATTTATACTGTACCAGAACCGTATACCGTAAATGGCGAAACGATTGATGTATACAAATCTGGCATTACCCGCTCTGCCTTTGGCGAGCTTGAACAGTATGAAGTGATGATTGATGCCAAAACTGGCATGATCGTGGATGTAATTGATTCCGTTGCTTGATCAAGAAAGCTTCGCAAAGACGTGTCCTTGCGAAGCTTTTTTTATATGGCTTTGATTTTTTTGTACACAGGATGCCACATAGCGTCCTGCACAGCCTGAATAAGATCATCAGGCGTTTCTTCTGCTATTCCTTCATCAATTGCTGCCTGCGCCACACGGACGGCCACTGTCGCTGAAACGGTTCGAAGCTGATCGACACTTGGCAGCATCGCTGCACCCGGCTTCCCAACATTGACCATGCTTGCAATGGCTTCAGCACTCGCAACAAACATACTGTCTGTCATGAGGCGTGCTTTTGACACTATTGTGCCTAGACCAAGGCCTGGGAAGACAAGGGCATTATTCGCTTGTCCAATTTCATAAGTGACGCCGCCATATTCGACAGGATCAAATGGACTTCCTGTTGTCACAAGGGCACGTCCTTCAGTCCACTCGATCAGATCTTGCGGCTTTGCTTCTGAAAGAGGTGTCGGATTCGACATCGGTAAAATCGCAGGGCGCTCCACGTGTGACGCCATTTCTTTTACAATTTCCTCTGTAAAAGCGCCTCCGACAGTCGAGGTGCCAATTAAGATCGTTGGTTTCGCTTGCTTGACGACCTCTAATAGATCAATCGAATGCTTTGGACCATTACGGGCATAATCCTTTACTTCGTCAGAACGCCTTGCATATGGCTTTTGAAATGGCTGAATGTCAGGTGAATCATCTGTGAGCAGCCCCGTTTTATCAATACACCAGAAATGATCGTAGGACTCCTCTTCTTTGACTCCGTCTCTGACGATTGCATCACGGATTTGCTCGGCTATGCCAATACCTGCCGTACCCGCTCCAAAAATGACGATACGGTGATCTTTCAGCGGAACTTTCGAAGCTTTTGCACATGCCATAACTGCAGCAAGTGAAACGGCGCCAGTCCCTTGAATGTCATCGTTAAATGTACAAATACGGTCCTTATATTTTTCCAATATCGCACGGGCATTCTTTGTGCCAAAGTCTTCCCAGTGAAGGAGTGCATTTGGGAAAGTAGCACGGGCAAGCTCGACATATTGATCAATGAACTGATCATAGCGCTCTCCTCGAACACGGGAGTGCTGATTTCCAACATAAAGCGGATCATTCAAGAGACTTTCCTGGTTCGTGCCGGCATCAAGCACTACTGCCAGCACGCGGCTAGGATCAATGCCTGCTGCAGCTGTATAAACAGCAAGTTTCCCAACTGAAATGGCAATCCCGCCAACACCCCAGTCTCCAATGCCTAAAATACCTTCTGCATCAGTTGCAACGATTAAATCAATTGATTCATCGACACCATAAGAAGCAAAAATCTCTTCCATGCCTTCCAGATCATCAATCGATAAATAAAGCCCTCTCGGCTTTCGATACTCATGGCTATAACGCTGAATAGCCGTTCCTACAGTCGGCGTGTAGACAATCGGAAGCATTTCCGCCAAGTGCTCATTAAGTAATTTGTAAAAAAGCACTTCGTTTCTATCATGAAGTGATGTTAAATACACATTTTTCCCCAGTTCATCAGGCTGTGCCTTGAACTGCTCATATGCACGCTTTGCTTGATCCTCTAAGGTTAAGACCTTAGGCGGAAGAAATCCCTTTAACCCGAGCTCCTCACGCTCTTCCTTTGTAAATGCAACCCCTTTGTTTAAATAAGGGACTGACATGACTTCCATCCCTCTTAATGGTGTTTCGATCACATCACCATGTACACGATAAAATTGGTTCACCTGCACTCTTCCTTTCACAAGTTCATTTTGTCGTTATTTTGTGTGAAAGGCGAAAAAAACATACAGATGATCTTTTATCTTCCTATTTGTCTTTTGATTTCGTGTGTGATCTGCCCGTCTACGTCCCATTTTACAGCACGATAAATGGCATCATGATAAAACAAGTACCACGCATTTTTTTCTTCTGCAAATGCCTGCCACTTTTGCTTGGCTGGAATCGAAGTCATTGGGTAATCATCATAAGCCAAAACCCAAAGTGGATTTTTATGAGCATGTGTTGGCATGATATCAGCTAAATGAATCGCTGTTTCGCCCTCACTTGTGAGCGTTAAAATGCTATGACCATTGCTGTGTCCGCCTGTATGATGCAGCTCGATTCCTTCTGTCACTTCGATGCTTTCTTCAAATGTGACGACTTGATCTGCCACAGGCTCCCAGTTTTCTTTCCAATATGTATTTCTTGAGCGAATGTTTGGCGCTCTCATTTCATCCCATTCGATTTTCGATGTGATGATTTTTGCGTGCTGAAAAACAGACACGAGCATATCGCCTTCACGTCTTGTTAATCCGCTGGCATGATCAAAGTGCAGATGTGTCATTAATACGTAATCAATATCTGATGGGCGCAGACCAAGGGCTGCTAGAGATTCTTCCAATTTGGTTTCCTCTGTCACGCCGTAATTGCGTTTTTGTTTATCTGTCAGCTTCCCTGATCCGATACCGGAATCCACTAACAGATGAAGACCCTTCCACCGAATGAGAATTGGATCACATCGTAATTCAATTTGATTGCGGTCATTTACCGGGTATTTTTTTGACCATAATGGCTTTGGCACGACACCGAACATCGCTCCGCCGTCCATGTGCGTATCTCCCCCGTTTAACCAAAACAGTTCCATTTCACCTATTTTCATTGTCTCCATTGCTGTCATCCCTCCTTTTTCTATCGTAGCAAATACAGCCAAAAATCGCATGCACCAATCTTTTCATAAAAAAAGCTGACTGCCATTTTTCTTTGCAGCCAGCTTGATATCACTTGTTATTCTGGGAATTTGACTTCTGAACGATAGATCGGTTGTCCCATAGACGAGAATTTCTCTTCATATTCAGTCATCACGTTTCCTTCTAAGCCGTCCTCATGTAAATCTAGGCTGACATACGTTAAAAGAAGGCCATATGCAGAAAAACTTTTTAAGGAATATTCAAATAACCCGCGGTTATCTGTTTTGAAATGTAACTCACCGCCTGGACGGAGAATATGTTCATATCGCTCTAAAAAGGTTTTAAACGTCAATCTGCGCTTTTCGTGTCTTGCTTTTGGCCACGGATCAGAGAAATTCAAATACACCCGGTCAATCTCATTTTCCGCAAACACATCTGTCAGCGTCTCAGCATTGATGTTCAAAAGCTTTACATTTTCAACATCTGTCTCTTTGATTTTATCTACTGCCGTCACAATAACACTTTTAAATAATTCAATGCCAATATAGTTGATATCAGGATGAAGCTTGCCCATTCCAGCAATAAAGCTCCCTTTTCCTGTCCCAACTTCGATATGGATTGGATGATCATTTCCAAATAGCTCATGCCATTTCCCTTTATATTGCTCGGGACTTGCTAAAGCAATATGAGCATTCTCAGCTAAGTAATCATCTGCCCATGGTTTATGTCGCATTCTCAATTTGATACACCTCTATTTTCTTTACATTTTATCAAGATACCATGAAACATAAAGACCCGCAAGACAGCATCTTCTATGTCCATATAAAAAGACCAGCCCTTCGCTTGAGCTGGTCTGCCGCATGTATAAATTGGACGCTGAATGCACAGTTTAACCTCATAAATGACACGCAGGAAAGGAGCATTCGTATGGGTTTAAACCGTCAACATCAGCTTCAATTAATCAAAGATATATTAACCGATCACCAGCTGGATTGCTGCGGGACTGTTGCAGAGTATGAACAGGTGGGACGCGTGATTCAATTAATGCTGGCAAAAGAAGATCTGGATGCCGACATTCGTCAGCTATTAACAGATATTTATGATTACAGCCAAAAGGGCACCTCTGTCAGTTCAATTGATGCACATATTGAGGAGCATCAATCACATCTGTCTGAGTGGGTCGAGAACATTCCACTGTCTTAATGGATATTTAATCGTTTTAAGAGTGCATTTAGCTCCGCTTGCACTTCTTTTTGCGCCTTTTCATTCCCTTTTCGTTTATGCCAAACGACAAACGATACGGTTTCAGCGAGCACGTACCACGCCATGCGCTTTCGCAAATTGTCCGTCAGCGGGGCGCCGTACATAGAGAGCCAGCTTTCCCAGTTCTCTTCCTCAACATAATGGTATAAAAGCGGTCCAAGATCAATCGCTGGGTCTGCAATCATCGCCCCATCCCAATCGATCAAATAGAGCTGATTTTCATCTGTCAGCAGCCAATTATTATGATTGAGATCGCAATGACAGACGACCTTGTCCTCAAAATGGACAGCCTCCACATGCTTCTCTAAATACTGGATGGCACGCGAAATGTCTTGTGAATCAATTTGCTCGTTTAATATGGACTGTTTCAGATGCATCAGAATGGATTCTGGGTCTAGAGAGTGCTTCTCTAATCGTTTCAGCATATCGAGCAATTCTTTTGATGTATGAATTTTTCTTAGCTGCTCTGCTACAGGACGATCATTCATGTCCTTTGGCTTCAGCTCTCTGCCGCTCAGCCAGTGCTGTGCAGTAATCACATCTCCATTTTCCATCCGTTTTGTCCAGACAAGCTTCGGCACAATGCCTTCAGCTGACAAAACCGCAAGAAACGGTGACGTATTGCGTTTTAAAAATAGCTTTTGGTCATTGTGTGTTGCGAAGTACGCATCTCCCGTAGCGCCTCCAGCCGGAGAGATGTGCCATTCGCTACCTAATATTTGTCCCAACCAGTTCATATCAATTTTCAACCCATCATTTCTTAAAATATTTTAAATCTTGCTTTTTTAGTCGACAAAATTCAGCCGATTGAGGATCAATTGGCTGTTTCTTTTTTTATTTATATGATCATAAAAACAAAAAGGACAGCTATTGAGAATGAGATGCTAAACAATAGCCGTCCTATAGATTTTATCGTTACCTTCTTATACTCGTCAAGCAAAACTAAAAAATCAGGACAAGAACCTTACGAAAAAGAAGGCTTTTTTCACGGTTCTTTGACTTCGGATATACCGCAAGTTATTTAAGCACGTAATTTTAAGGATCGTTCACTTGCCTTCACAAAGACAGGCGTTGCGCCGATCACTTCTCCATCTGCGTGAAATAAGATTTTTTCATCTGCTTCTAAGTACGCTTCCTCATGCTGAAACAGGGTAACCCCCTTTATTCCAAGGTGCTTTCGGAACACCATCGCACTTAGAAACAAAAGGACTTTGAATGGATTCAAATCTGTGACAACCATCGTTTGAAAACCTGGCTGCCTCGCACTCACTTCCGGTGCCGCTGCCAGCCCTCCCCCGTAATACGGGTGATTGCAGACGATCACAAACCACACTTGGCGAAAGACTTTCTTCTCATTTTCAATAAATAACGCAAGATCAAACGGCTTAAACGACCATAAAGAATGGATAAATGACATCGGGTAGATGATAAAGCCAAGCCCCAGCCGTTTCAGCCACTTTTTCCCTCTAAAATGCACCGTTTTTCTCAGTACATGTGCGTCAAACCCCGCACCGATGTGATTGAGAAAGAGAACAGATTGCGGACTTTCGGCATGATCTTGAAAGGAGCCGAGAGAAAATGTTTTGGTGAGCATTCTCTTTTGCTTTCTCACTTCTTTTAGGACATCATGACGATGGATACCGAGACCCTTCGCAGCATCATTCCAATGACCAGCAGGGACAAAACTAAGCTGCACATGATCGATTTCCTTTAAGCCATTCAGTACTTCATGAATGGTGCCGTCACCGCCAATAACAATCAATCGCTTCAGCCTGTCATCCTGCATGGCACTGATTTGTCTTGCCAAAACTTCTGCATGGCCTTCATGCTGGGTGAGAAATGATCGATAAGAGATCTCCACCTTTTGTAATTCTTTCTCTATGCTCCTCCATGTGCGGAGTCCTTTTCCATGTCCTGCTTCTGGATTAACGATAAAGTACCATTCATTCATATATTAGCTCCACTCAGGTCTCATTTTTCGTGACCTTCCATCATGCCTTTAATCGAGCCATTCCTGTCTTCTTTTGCTGTCTGATTCACCATAAGCAAGCAATGCCTTTGTCGCCTTAAATTGCTGATGCTTTGTCGGCGCCGAATTTTTCCGCTGCTTTTCAAACCACTCTTCTGCCTTCTTCTTATCGATAACCTCCATCCCATATGGAACTTCAGGTAAATCAATATAAGAGGTTCGGCTGATGAGGATTTTTTTCACAGGAAGGTCTACACCACTTTGCTGTAAAATCTTTGACACGACGGTGCCAGAACGCAAAAGGCTTGGACAAGGATTCAAGACGGACTGAACAGCTTTCCCAGTCGCCCGTTTTTCCCAAAAACGTTCCTTTGTTCCAATATAGACGCTGTCTGGCTCGGCCTCTAAGAAGGATAAACAGATCACTTCGAGCGGCGTGATGAGTATCGGACATAATTCCATCTCAGCTTTTTGAATGAGCAGCACCGGCTTGTACATCACAAAATAAGAATCCGGAAGCTGCCTTGCAAGCATCCGCAGCTTTTCATCATACCGAATATGATGGGAAACGGTTGAAATATGTGAAATCGTCGAACTCGCCCATTTTAATTGCACTTCAAAGAGATGATCCTTAAAAAAGTGAATCAGCTTCGTTTCATCGGTAGGGACGTTTCTGAAAACCCCTTGCTCTATATCTGTCGGCTCGTTAAAAAGACTCAGGTCCCGTTCCTTTTTCATATCGGCTTCTTTTTGCTTTCTCTTTAAGGAGAATTTCTTTCTCTTTTCTTCCTCTTGTTCAGGCGCTTGTTGAGGAATTTGGTCAACCGGTTGCTGCGCCTCCTCTTTTGAAGCCTTTTTTAAATCGTCCCATCTTTGTTTTTTCAACCGATTGAATTGATTGATATAGTGATGCGGGTCTTGTTCATATCGTGATATATAATCTTGAATTTTGATAATTTGCGCCATCTGCTGCTCACTCCAACTTCTAGGATCATTTATGTAGTGTAAATTGTTTGATTGCGTGATAACGAGGGGTTTCCTTCGGACGTATTTCAAATAAAGTGATACGAGAAACCTCCATCACATATGGCTCTTTGCGTAAAGGTGCTTGCTTTTCATAAGGGTCATCCGCATTCCATTTGCGCGCAATCGTCATATGCGGATGAAACGGTCTCTTTTCAACAGGGTGTCCTGCTGACAAGACGGCTTCCTTTACCTTTTCTCTTACATGCATGAGCGGCTCACTTTCATGAGGCTTTGCAAAAAAGACTCTTGGGCGTTCCTTCGCACCAAACTGCCCTACCTCATTCAGCTCTAGTGGAAATGCAGACGCTTCATTTGAAAGGATGTCAAGCAGCTGGATGATCTTTTTTAAACGTTCTTCTGGAATGGCGCCTAAAAAGACAAGGGTCACATGATAATCATGTGGTGCTGTCCATTTTTGAAAGAACAGTCCGCTCCTTTGATCAATGTCTTGTTTGATTTGATGCGCAAGTTGTTCAGGGATGTGAATCCCTATAAAATAATGACGGTTTTCTGACACAATATCACCTGTCCTTTTTTAACAAACTTTACGAATCCCCATTGATGATAGTATAACTAAAGAAATGCGGAATGAGAAGAAAGGGTGTCATCTGATGAAAGTTGCACAAAATATAGCTGAGCTGATTGGCGATACACCGCTTGTCAAATTACAGCGGCTCCAGCCAGAAAATGCGGCGGCTGTTTACTTAAAACTGGAATCATTTAATCCCAGCGGAAGTGTAAAAGACCGCGCGGCTTACAATATGATCGTCGAAGCAGAAAAACAAGGGAAACTCACAAAAGGAGCAACCATTATTGAGCCTACGAGCGGGAATACAGGGATTGGTTTAGCCATGAATGCCGCCGCAAGAGGCTACAAAGCCATCCTTGTCATGCCTGATACGATGACAAAGGAAAGAATCAATATTTTGAAGGCATACGGGGCGCAGGTCGTCTTAACCCCAGGAGAAGAAAAAATGCCAGGCTGCATCCGCAAGGCTGAGGAACTGGCTGCTCAAATTCCTCATAGCTTTATTCCCATGCAGTTTGACAATAGAGCGAACCCAGATGCACATAGAGGAACAACAGCAGTCGAAATTATGGAAGCTGTGAAACAACTTGGACAGCCACTTGGAGCCTTTGTCGCAACAGCTGGAACAGGCGGTACTATTACAGGAACTGGAGAGGAATTAAAAAAAGCATTCCCTCATTTAACCATCCGTGTGGCAGAGCCTAAGGGTTCCCCTGTCTTATCTGGCGGGAAACCTGGGAAGCATAAACTTGTTGGCACAAGCCCAGGATTTATCCCCCATATTTTAAACGAGCACGTCTATGATGACATCGTGCAAGTAAGTGACGAAGATGCTTATCACATCACACGGCAGCTCGCTAAGCTTGAAGGAATTTTAGTAGGCCCATCCTCTGGGGCGGCTTGCTATGCAGCCATTGAAACAGCCAAACAATTGCCGGCAGATCAAATTGTGATCTGTATGACAGCAGATACGGGCGAACGATACTTATCAAGTGATGTTTTTCAAGATTAAAAAAGGAACAGGGCGATGAATCCCTGTTCCTTTTTCTTCATTTCACGGTTAAGATGTTTTGACAGATTTCACTTCAGCCTGTTCCCCTCTGATAAGTAAAGCCTGTTCATCAGTAAGCGGACATAAATCGAGCGTCTGCTGATACTTCTCTGTGATTAGCTGCGCAGCCTCGCCTAAATAGGCATTGTGCATATGCGGTACTGGATAGCAGCTTATTTCATTGACACCTTGAAATGATGAAAGCTCCTGCGCCTTCTTTTGATCATCCATCAGGGAGATATATTCAATGCTTGGCGCCATGATGATACTCCCCGCAGACTCTCCGATGTACAGCTTGCCGTTGTTGATTTCTTCTTTCAAAACGTCATCGAGACGATGCTTTCTTAACTCCTGCAATAAATAAAAAGTGTTGCCTCCTGAAACGTAGATCACATCATTTTGTTTGATCATCTGCGCGATCTCTTCAGCGGACTGTTCATCTATCTGTACAGTCTCAAGCTGCATCCCTAATTCCTGAAAAGCTTCCTTCGCTGCCTCCACATAGTGCGTGACTTCTTCTACAGCACTTGCCGTTGGAAAGAAAGTCACGCACTTCCCTTTTAAAGATTCACCGGCAAAGTCAGATAAGAGAGAATAACTGTCTTTGAATGAAGAGCATAAGAACATTTTTTTCACTGTGAATCCCCTCTTCTCTTTTCCAATTTCTATTTTGCTAATTCATACATGGCTTGTGCATAAAGAGCTGTTGCTCTCAGTAAGTCATCAATTTCAATATATTCATCCTTTTGATGGGCGCAGTCTGGTCTGCCAGGAAATAAAGGTCCGAAGGCAACGCCTGCTTCTAAAGATCTCGCATACGTTCCTCCCCCAATGGCAATAAGAGTTGCAGGATCTCCCGTTTGTTCCTCATATACCCGCTGCAAGGTTTTCACAAGCGGATGATCTTTTGAGACGTGATGCGGAGGACTGTCTTCGAATTTTAGAAGAGCCGCCCCTTTGATGCTTTCAATTCCTTTTTTGACGTCCTTGCCGTCTGCTGTCACTGGATAGCGGACATTTAACCCTACCTTTGCTTCCTCATTCTGTTTATAGCGGATTGTCCCAACATTCAACGTCAAATCTCCACTAATCTCATCTTTGCAAGCAATCCCCAGCTTTTGTCCTCTTGTATCCTGATCAAATAAAGCGTTGATTTTGGAAGTAAAGGCAAGTCCCTGCTCATCTAATTCGTGTCCGCATAAGAAATTCGCCATATGAATGCCCGCATTTGTCCCATGCGCCGGCTCCATGGCATGAACAGATACCCCTTTTAATGTAAAATGCAGTCCATCCGCTGCGCTTTTTACCTCACCAGATAATTGATGATCAGCAAGATAGGCTTTGAAAGCTGTTTTTATTAATTCAGCATCGTGTTCCTGTGCAGCAGTCACAGTAGCAGCTGCCTCATCTGGCACCATATTGAGCCTCATACCCGATGTAAATTGCTTCAGCGTATAGCGCTGATGATTCGCTGTTTGTTGATATGTAAATGACAGGGTGGCATCAATAATCCCTTTTTCCGCATGAATAATTGGAAAATCGGCGTCTGGTGCAAATCCGATTTGCGGCATCGCCTCATGCTTGAAATAATGATCCACACAGCGCCAATCGCTTTCTTCATCTGTTCCAATGATCATTCGAATTTTTTTCGACAGCTGCAGGCCAGTATCTTTTAAGATTTTCAGCGCATAAAATGCCGCCATGGTTGGGCCTTTGTCATCAATAGCCCCGCGTGCAAAGATTTTATTTTCTCTGATGTCAGCTGAAAATGGCGGGGTTGTCCAGCCGTCGCCAGCAGGAACCACGTCCACATGACACAGCACACCTACAATGTCTTCGCCTTCCCCGTATTCAATATGACCTGCATAGCCGTCGACATTCTTGACTGTGAAGCCTTCGTCTTCCCCTTTTTTCAGCATATACTGCAGGGCATCATCGACTTTTTCACCAAATGGCTTTCCTTCTTTGCCGCCTTCTTCATCAAGGACACTTTCAATTTGTAAAAAAGATTGTGTGTCCTGAATCAAGTCGTCTTTTTTTCGTATTACTTCAGCTTCCCAATTCATTTTTCCATTCCTCCTTGAAAAAAGGTTGCAATCCACCCTTAAAACGAATATTATATTAATTGTTTTGTAATAATGTTCGTAAATGGAGGATTTTATGTTTCAGTTAAAAGAAAATCAAACCAACATAAAGAAAGAAATAATCGCTGGTATGACGACATTCTTTACCATGGTCTATATTGTTGCCGTCAACCCGGGAATTCTTTCAAAAGCAGGTATTCCTTTTGACCAAGTCTTTACTGCAACAATCATCGCTGCTGTTGTCGGTACGCTCTGGATGGCACTATTTGCAAATTATCCGATTGCCATTGCACCAGGCATGGGGCTGAATGTCTATTTCACCTTTACCGTTGTCGGCGGTGGCGGCATCAGCTATCAAACAGCGTTTAGTGCGGTATTTGTTGCTGGTCTACTCTTTATTATTTTATCGTTAACATCCCTTAGAAAACAACTGATTCAAGCCATTCCAGATAATTTAAAGTACGGCATTACAGCAGGAATTGGGCTTTTCATTGCATTTATCGGCCTCCGTCAGTCTGGGATCATCGCTGCTGATCCAGAAAACCTTGTGAAGCTTGGCAATTTAAGCTCGCCAGTTGTCATTTTAACGCTTGTCGGCTTAATGATTTCGGTTATTTTAATGGTTCTTCAAATAAATGGTGCACTGTTTATCGGCATGTTAGCGACCACATTGATTGCGCTCGCAACCGGCCAGCTTCATTTCCCTAAAACACTGATGGACATCCCTGCACTGCCTGAAGGCATGCTGATTACAAATCCAATCGCTGCCTTTGGTGACGTGTTCTCTCATCATTTGTATGCTGTCGTCTTCTCCTTCTTACTGGTGACGATTTTTGATACAACAGGCACTATGATCGGCGTTGCCGAACAAGCGGGATTAATGAAAAATGGCCAGCTGCCAAAAGTGCGCAGAGCCCTGCTCGCTGACTCGGCTGCAACAACGGTTGGTTCTATGTTTGGTACAAGCCCAACCACTGCTTATATTGAATCATCATCAGGAGTAGCTGCTGGCGGAAGAACTGGGCTGACGTCTTTAACGGTCGCTGCGCTGTTTATTGTGGCACTATTTTTTGGCCCGCTCGTTCAAGCAATTTCCTCTTTACCATCGATCACATCACCTGTTTTAATCATTGTTGGCTGCTTGATGATGAATTCGGTGTCACGCATTCGCTGGAACGAACTAGACGAGGCATTCCCTGCTTTCCTTGTTATTCTTTCGATGCCGCTGACTTCTAGTATCTCTACAGGAATTTCACTTGGATTTATTTCCTATCCGCTTGTGAAATTGGCGAAAGGGAAATGGAGAGAAGTACATGTGCTTGTTCTCATCTTTGCGGTCTTATTTTTCATTCAGCTCTTTTTCTTAGAAGGATAACAGAAACAAAAAAGGCACATCCTCACATGGAATGTGCCTTTTTGCCTTCACTGAATTTTTTATTTTGTAAATTTTCTGTGTTTATTTTTCGGAATTTGAAAATGTCAGCTTCCATCGCATCCCTTATCATTATTGGGTTGTAACCGGATTCAAATCATGATATATACCATATTTCATTTCATGAAGACAAGTTTAAAAACACGTAAAGTTGACTTTTTGGTGGAACTAGATGCATAATAACGTGTATAATAGAATAAAACATTAAGAAACACGAACATTTACCATTGTTGCTTGTCCTTATTTCGCAGTTTTAGTGTAGTAAGTTGTGGTTAGTCAAGTCCATCCGATCTTATTGATAGGGAGTGGTTTTTTGAAACCTTCAACAAACCGTATGATGACTCGAATCAAATCAGTCTATATGTTCATTCAAGAGAAAGGTCTTGTGACGACACAAGAGCTGGTTGATGAATTCGGGATCACACCTAGAACCATTCAAAGAGACTTAAACGTGCTTGCCTATAACGATCTTGTTCATAGTCCAAGCAGAGGCAAATGGGAAACAACGAGAAAAAAAGTAAAAATATCATCTTAAGCGTATAATGAATTGTCCATATAACAAAAAGAACCGGCGATATGCCGGTTCTTTTCTTTTGCAAATTGTTGACGAAGGGCTAAAATGATTTTTATTTTAGCCCTTCGTCTTTTGTTCTTATGTTATTCACGATTCATTAAGCTGTCTAATTCTTCATCCGTCAATTCACGGTACTCTCCCGGTGCTAGATCTTCATCTAAAGAGACAACCCCCATCGAGAGCCTTTTTAAAAAGATCACTTCATTTCCCACCGCTTGGGCCATCAGCTTCACTTGATGGTACTTCCCTTCAGTAATCGTCAAACGGATGCGTGTATCTTCCTCTTCATTTGCATCTACTTCCACCTTCGCCGGCTTCGTGTGATAATCATCTAAGATGACAACGCCCTCTTCAAGACGCTTAATGTCTTGATCTCCTAAAGGATATTTCAAATGAACCTCATACGTTTTTGGCACATGCTTTTTTGGAGAAAGTAATTGATGAGCAAGCTGTCCATCATTTGTGAGGAGAAGGAGACCGACCGTATCCTTATCAAGTCTCCCCACAGGGAATGGCTCCCTTGCGATATCCTCCGGCTCGAGTAAATCGACAACCGTTTCATCCCGCAGATCTTCAGTTGCTGAGATCACTCCGTCCGGCTTGTTCATCATTAAGTAAATGAATTCTTTATATTCTACACGCTCTCCGTGTACGAGCACTTCATCATTTGATGGATCAACATGATCTTTCACCTGCTTTGCCACTTCTCCATTCACTGTGACCGCCCGGGCCTTGACAAGCTTTTTCACATCTTTTCTTGAACCAAAGCCGCTGTTAGCAAGTAATTTATCAAGCCTCATGAATATCTACCTCTTCTTAACTCTTTTTTCTTAAAAATTTCGGCATACGGCTGCCCAGTACACGCTCTAGTAATCCCACCTTATAAGACAAGTACATATACACACCGCCGCCAGTGATCATGGAAATCAATATGACGATACCCGCTTGTAAAATTCCGTCTTCATAAGAAATTACTTGGTTCACAAGCTGACTTGTCAAATATGCCACGACAGCCATGATCGCCGTTAAAATACCAATGAGAATAAAACGTTTGAAAATTCTGCGGAAAGAATAGCCGGCATGGCGTTTAATCATGATAAACATATACAAGATGGACGCACTGTAGCCTAATGCTGTTGCCAATACAGAACCATTTCCTTGCAGCCAGCTGATCAGCGGGATGTTCAGAACCGTTTTAATAATGATCCCTAACAAAAGACTGACGATCGCAAATTTTTGTTTGTTGATCCCTTGCAGAATCGCTGCATTAATGGTGAATAAAGAAAACAATAATGCAACAGGTGCATACCAGAACAAAATGGAAATCCCAATCTCAGGATGAACAGACGGATAGAAAAACCAATAAGCCGGTCCAGCCAATGCCGAGATACCAAATGAAGCAGGCAGCACGAAAAATAAAATGACTTGCATCGTCTGATCAATTTGTCTATTGAGCAGCTTGTAATTACGTGCTGTAAATAATTCCGTAATCGTCGGAATCAATGTTAAGCCAAACGCTGTTGCAAGTGACACAGGAATCATCACGACCTTCGGTAAATATAACGTCACAATGGACAATACCGCTGTACTAATATCCTGATGTCCGGATGCAATCATGGCTCTGTTAATTGTGTTTGTATCGATATAAGAATAAATTGGAATCGCAAGTCCAACAAATACATACGGCGCCGCATAGCTAAACAGCTCTGTAAACATTTGCTTATAAGATAAATCAGAGTGAGCGCCTGTATTCGGCTGCATAGCTAAGAGCCGATCCTTCCGCTTCAGCCAATATAAATAAAGCGTGAATAAACCGCCAAATGCACCGATCAGTGCCGCAAATGTTGCATATCCGACAGCAATGACAAGCCCGCCGTCAAGCACCTTTAAAATAATAAACGTCGCCGTTAATAGGAAGATGATTCTGACAAGTTGTTCAATCACTTGGGAAACAGCTGTCGGTCCCATCATGGAGTGTCCTTGGAAGAACCCGCGTACAAGACTCATGATCGGTACAACCAAAAGACCTAAGCTGACCATTCGAATCACATATACTACTTGATCGACAGTCAAACCGCCTGTTTCATTTGATCCGCCAAGCTGAATCTTGGCAAAAATCGGTGCGGACAAATATAAAATAGAAAAGGCGATCATCCCGGTGACAAGCATGACCGACATACCCGCCCTGAACATTTTTCTTGTTGTCTCATAATCGCCGATCGCATTATATTTGGAAACAAATTTTGATACCGCTGTTGGAAAACCAAGCGTAGCAATACTTAAAAAGATCGTATACTGATTGTATCCATATTGGAATAGCGCACCACCAGTAGCTCCAACCATTGCGCTAAATGGAATTAAATAAATCATACCAAGAATACGAGAGAGATACGTCCCTATCGTTAAAACCAACGTACCACGAAGCAGTTTATTAGACATGCGCTTAACCACCATTTTTCTAATGAATATTCAACTTAACTATTTTACCACATCAATTCAACACACAGGTAACAAATCCAATACGGAAGTCACAAAACCAATCAATTCATATTTCAGCCTTCCCTAATCTTCGTTATAATAGAAAAATGACTGAAAGTAGAAAGAGGAATGTAACATGAAACATTATGATGTCATTGTCATTGGCGGCGGACCTTCTGGGCTGATGGCCGCGATTGCATCAGCAGAGCACGGTGCGACTGTTCTGTTAATTGACAAAGGAAACAAACTTGGCAGAAAGCTGGCCATTTCTGGCGGCGGACGCTGTAACGTCACCAATCGCCTTCCAGTAGAAGAAATCATCAAACATATTCCCGGAAACGGCCGTTTTCTATATAGTGCATTTTCTGAGTTCAACAACGAGGATATTATTTCGTTTTTTGAAAACCTTGGCATTGAACTAAAAGAAGAAGACCATGGACGTATGTTCCCTGTATCAAACAAAGCACAATCTGTTGTGGATGCCCTTCTAGACAGGCTCCGCGCCCTCAATGTCACCATTCGAACGAACGAAAAAATTAAAACAGTTCTGTATCAAGACGGACAAGCAGCTGGAATTGTTACAAATAATGATGAAAAAATTTCAAGTAAGTCTGTCGTCATTGCTGTCGGCGGAAAAAGTGTGCCGCATACCGGCTCTACTGGAGACGGCTATGCATGGGCAGAAGCAGCCGGTCATACCATTACAGAGCTCTTCCCAACAGAGGTACCGGTCACATCCGATGAACGATTTATTAAAGAAAAAGTGCTTCAAGGTCTTTCTTTAAGAAGTGTGGCTGTCAGTGTTTTAAATAAAAAAGGGAAACCCGTCGTCACACATGTCATGGATATGATTTTTACTCACTTTGGTTTATCAGGTCCAGCTGTTCTTAGATGCAGCGGATTTGTTGTGAAGGAATTGAAAAAACAGCCGAGTGTCCGTCTTCAAATTGACTTATATCCGAAGCTGAATGACGAGGAGCTGTTCCAGAAGCTTCATCGTGACCTTAAAGATGAACCGAAGAAAGCCATTAAAAATGTCCTCAAGTCTTGGATGCAAGAACGCTATTTATTGTTTCTGTTAGAACGGAACGGGATTGATCCACAAGACACATTCTCTGGTCTAGCCAAGGATAAACTGCGTGCATTTGCCCATGATTGCAAACATTTTATTGTGCATGCAAATGGTACGCTATCCTTGGACAAAGCGTTTGTGACAGGAGGCGGCGTTTCTGTGAAGGAAATTGAACCGAAGAAAATGGCGTCTAAAAAAATGCCCGGTCTTTATTTCTGCGGAGAAATTTTAGACATCCATGGCTACACAGGCGGCTACAATATCACGTCAGCACTTGTGACAGGCAGGCTTGCCGGGATGAATGCTGCACTAGAAGCAAAGGAGAGAGATCAATGATCAGACGTGCATTACCGATTGTTCTTGCGGTCGTTATCAGTTTGACAGCCGCTGTTTTCTTGAAGCTGTCCATTACCCCGTTAAAAGTCGCCATTGTATTGGCGTTTACCATTTTTGCAGTATGTTTAAAAGAATATGTCTACCGTCTTCGCAAACGAATTGAGGAAAAATCGTCTTCCCATATCGATAGTTGATAAATGGAAGCAAAACATGTTACGGTAAAGTAGAGGTCGAGTGAGAAGCTCGCCTCTTTTTGTTTGAAATAAGTTGAGTTAGGGGATATTAAGCAAAAGTCCTCTGCTTAAACGTGTAGAACAACAGGAGAGTGAGATGGTGTGAAAAACGTATCAAGTGTATTTTGGATTGTGATTGCGATCACATTTGTTGCCGTGATGTGGGGAGCGTTTTCTCCAGACACATTGCAAAATGTCACAGATCAAATTCAAACATACATTACAAATGACTTTGGCTGGTATTACTTGTTAGTGGTATCACTGCTTGTCGGCTTTTGTCTATTCTTTATTTTTAGCCCAATCGGTAAGATTACGCTAGGAAAGCCGGGGGAAGAGCCTGAATTTGGTTTATTTTCTTGGTTTGCTATGCTATTTAGTGCCGGTATGGGAATTGGTCTTGTTTTTTACGGAGCAGCTGAACCAATCAGCCACTATGCTATTCAGTCACCAACAGGGGAGACTGAAACTGCGCAGGCCTTCCGCGATTCCCTTCGCTATACATTTTTCCACTGGGGGCTTCATGCATGGGCTATTTATGCCATTGTTGCACTTTGCATTGCTTACTTTAAATTTAGAAAAGATGCACCTGGTTTAATCAGTGCAACGCTGCAGCCCGTTTTAGGAAATAAAATTCACGGATGGATCGGTAAAACCATCGATTGTATTGCGGTATTTGCAACTGTGGTTGGTGTTGCAACAAGCCTAGGATTAGGTGCGGCACAAATAAATGGTGGATTGAATTATCTTTTTCATATTCCAAATACCTTTAGCACACAATTGATCATTATTATCATTGTGACGGTGCTTTTCCTTGCATCTGCTTTAAGCGGGATTGGAAAAGGCATTAAATACTTAAGTAATATCAATATGGTATTAGCAGCTGTTCTGATGTTTTTCTTACTTTTGGTAGGTCCAACTGTTTTTATCTTAAATTCATTTACTGACTCGATTGGACAATACTTATCCAATATCGTTCAAATGAGCTTCCGTCTATCTCCCAATGATCCTGAAAAGAGAGAATGGATTAATGGATGGACGATCTTTTATTGGGCATGGTGGATTTCTTGGGCACCATTTGTCGGGATCTTTATCGCTAGAGTGTCACGCGGGCGAACAATTCGCGAATTTTTAGTGGGTGTCTTAGTCGCTCCTTCCATCCTAGTATTCCTATGGTTCTCGATTTTCGGTGTATCTGCAATGGACTTACAGCAAAAGAATATTGTCGATGTTGCAGGTCTTTCAACTGAAACGATGCTCTTCGGTGTACTGAATGAATATCCGCTGGCGATGATTACATCGATACTGGCACTCATTTTAATCGCCGTATTCTTTATTACATCGGCTGATTCAGCTACATTTGTGCTTGGAATGCAGACAACCTACGGATCATTGAATCCTTCTGGCAGTGTCAAAGTCAGCTGGGGCATTATCCAATCGGCTGTTGCTGCTGTGCTTTTATTTTCAGGGGGACTTGAAGCCTTGCAAAATACAGCCAAGCTCGCAGCCTTGCCGTTCTCCGTTGTCATTATATTGATGATTGTCTCACTGTATAAATCACTAAATGATGAACGAAGAATCATCAAACAAGCCAATAAAGTCAATAAACCAAGAAGTCCAAGAGTAAAAAAAGCATAATCGCAAGCGAGAAAAAGCCGTTCCTTATCCGAACGGCTTTTTTCTATATAAACAATTTAAGATTGTTGTAAGCTTGAGGATTCCTTTAAAATAGTGATGAATCATCACTTTCTACATAATGGAGGTTTATATGACGTTACCTACGTTCAAGTACAACCCAGATCCAGTTTCGTTAAACGTGATCAAAAAAGAGCATACGACATGTCCTGTTTGTGAGAAAGAAAGAGATTATGTGTACCATGGCCCTTTTTATACTGTTGAAGATGTAGAGGGAATTTGTCCTTGGTGCATTAAAGATGGATCAGCAGCGAAAAAATACAATGGAACCTTTCAAGACGATGCAAGCTGTGATGATGTCGATCAAGAGGAATATATCGATGAGCTGATCTTCAGAACGCCAGGCTATCGCGGATGGCAGCAAGAATATTGGTTAAGTCATTGCGGAGATTTTTGCGCAATCGTCCAGTATGTCGGCTGGAAAGAGATTGAACATCTAGAGGAAGAACTCGCCGAGGATATCGAAGACATTTGCAGCGGCGAAGGATTAACAAAAGAGAACCTAAAGCAATGGCTCGTCAACGGAGGAGACTTACAAGGCTACCTTTTTCAATGTGTTCACTGCAACAAGCATCGGTTATATATTGACGCCAGCTAACCAAAGTAAAAGGACCCTTCAAGCAGGTCCTTTTTTTGATGCCGTCTATTTTTTATATAAAATGAGTGCAGAAAAACAGTAGAGCTGTTCCCCTCCCTGCTCACAGATCACCGCTACATTGTACTTGATGTCAATGATTTGGTCGTCATCCATTCCTTTTAAAAAATGATTGATTTCACTCTGCAAATCTTTCTCATGCTCTTCATCAAATACAGCTACCTTTAGCACCTATGCCACTCTCCCTTCTCTCGCTACTCTATCTTTATGCACATAGAGAGAGGCATATGAACAAAAAAACCTTTCATCGTTAAGATGAAAGGCCTTCTATTTACAGCTTCGGTTTTGTTTCTCCTGTCCAAGCAAGCATCCCGCCAACGACATTGGTCGCTTGGTAGCCTTGATCTTCTAGATAATAGCAGACATTTTCACTACGTTTACCAGAGCGGCAAATAATATAATATTCCTGCGTTTGATCGAATGCATCCAGCTTCTCAGGGATATCGCCCATTCGAATGTGGATGGCTTCCGGGATCATGCCTTCTGCTACCTCTTCATCCTCACGTACATCGACAAGCTGAATGGCATCTTCCTGCTCCAGCTTTTGTTTTAATTCTTCTATTGAAATTTCTTTCACTGACACGACTCTCATCTCTCCTTTTCATTACGGTGACACCATTATAGCAAATGATTCACTTCACTGCGTATTCACCCGCTTTGATTGAAGGAAAGACGGCAGCCGCTTTTTCACTTCGGCTGTCTCGTGCTCACTTTCAAACTCTACCTTTTTAAAGACTTGATAGGCCAGCCACATATGACCGTAAGCGAGTATGCTCACACTAAAGAACGGCACGATTCCCGGTAAATAAGCAAACAGAACAAACAGCACAGCCGAGAAAACAAGCATAGAGAGTGTATATTGCAAATATGAGATACCAAGCAGAAGAGAGAATTTCAGATAGAGACGTTTTTTCCAATCGTAATGAGCCAGTAGCGGAAAAATATAAAATAAGCTCACAATAAACAGAAAACCGAAAATATATATAGCAAAGCGAAGCACATGTAAGAGCCAGCTCGTTGGATAGATATAAGCAAGGTCGACATAAATAATCGTTCCAATGATGAACAGCACCACTCCAATGACGTTAGAGCGTACAAACTCCTCCCTGAATACCTTCCAAAAAGTGCGGAATACATTGACTTGCTCATGACCTTGAATCCACTTTCTCATCACGGAAAATAACGCAGTGGTCGCGGGCATCAAGCCAAAAACGCCAAGCCCTAGAATGGTGAACAAAAGCCATAACAAATTCGTATAGGCGAGTCTCATCACCCACTCACACATCCTCAGCATTCTGCTCATTGAACCATCATGATCCATCTCTTTCCCCTCCTCTCTCTTTACACCTTCTCTTTATGAAACAATTCATCGATTTCAATTGGGCGTTTTTCTGTGACAGAGCGCCACATGCCTTCACCAAGAGCAATCGAATAAGCACCAGCCTCTGCTCCTGCTAAGATGTCATAGTGAATCAAGGGATCTTTTCCTATAAATAAATCAGCCAAAAGCAGAGGATCTCCGCCGCCATGTCCGCCTGGCTGCTTTACTACTTCAATCGTCTCCTTTGATCCAAACATCGGGTAATAAGAAATTGTTTGTTCTGGAAATTGAAAAGGAATTCTTGATGGCACATGAAACTCATTTGTTTCAATACGCCCCTTCGTCCCATTAATAGCCAGACGGTAGCCTTCATATGGGGCTGAGAATTGAATCGAATAGCTGAGCAGAGCCCCTTGATCATAAGCGACTGACGCCACATATGTATCCTCAATATCTATTTCCTGATCAAAAATGCACGCATCCGGGCGATAGTTTGAGTACTGCTGCGTTTGCTCCTGACCGGATTCAATATGGTCGTCCTCCACCTTCGAGCGCTCAACCCGCGGATTCCACCTTGCTTCATAGTGACATATATCCTTCACATGACATGTTCCGCAAAATCTATTTTCCTCCCCCTGCAAGGGATTCCAAGGGCTTTCGCTGCCGTAATAGTTCAGCGCCCCGTAAGCAAATACTTGCTTCGGCTTTTGATCAATCCACCAGTTGACCAGATCAAAATGATGCGTCGACTTATGAATGGACAGTCCGCCAGAGAATTGACGTGTGCGGTTCCACCTTTTGAAATAACTAGCACCATGATATGTATCAATGAGCCAGCTCAGTTCAACAGATGTGACCCTTCCAATTTTCCCGTCTAGAATCAGTTCTTTTACCTTTCGATGGAAAGGATTGTAGCGATAATTAAAGGTGACCGTGACCTTCCCTTTACTTTCCGCCTCTTTTTCCATCACTTTTTTGGCGTCTTTTGCTGTTGTCACCATCGGCTTTTCAGTGATGACATCTAGATCATGGTCAAGTGCCTGCATGATATATGTGACATGTGTGTCATCCCTGCCTGCCACAATGACGATATCTGGTTTTGTTTCTTTGACCATCTGATCAAATGCATCTTCATGAAAAAACGAAACGCCCCGGAGTGACGGAAAACGCTCCTGACAAAGTATATACCGCTGATGATCTATATCTAGGAGCCCTGTAATCCGATAATGCTCATTGAAATCCTCTATGAGCGGTTGAATAAACATATTGAACGCACGATGGCTCAGCCCGCAAATCACGACCCGTTTCACATTCCCCACCCCATTTTCTATTGGTTTTCACGAAGCTGTTTCATGAGAGACAGCGCCTCTTCCGTCTTATCAGCATACACGGGAATGAAAGCGACCATATCTCGGTGTAATTGAAAGGTATAGCCGTTGAGTTTTTTCTTTCCTTTATTGATTTGAACTGCATAATCGACCGTTTTCCCTGTCTTTTTGTCCTCGACCGTATATGGTCCTGCTGCTTGATCGCCTATTTCCATCTCTTCCAGCAGCTGAAAGCTTTCAGGATCATCATACGTTCTAAACATTTCTTCTGGAACAAGCATCACGTCCCCCTCTTTTGAGGTAATTTCAACAAGAAGCTTTTCAGGAATCGCCGGAAAGATGTGGACGCTATAAGTCTCTTGTTTCGGCTGAAAAGCCTTCTCCACTAATTGATCCTTCATTCCCTTTGACATATCAGAAAAAATCAGGACATCGATCCCGTTTGTTTTCCCCTGACAGGCAGATAAACAAATGGCAGCGATGAAACTGATGAGCCATACGGCGGCTCTTTTTTGCCTCCTCATGCCTTTTGAAAAACAGACAGCTTTTCTAGCTCAGTTAACGCCATAATAAAAGCGCCTGCCCCGTGCAAGTCATTTGTGCTCCGCTCTCTTCCAACGTAGTAATCATAAAATCCCGCAGATGTTCCAATACAAATATCATTGATGGTAAAATCACCATTTTCTTTCTCAGCCGTCTTATGCTGAATCAAGCCTTGATATGCTCTGACCACATGATCAACATAACGGAGGCTCACATACCCTTCATTCATGGCCTTTGCCATGGCGTACATGAATAAACACGACCCCGAGCTTTCAAGCCAATTGTCACTGTGATTTCCTTTATCAATGATTTGATGCCAGAGACCTGTCTTTTGATCCTGGTACTTTGCCACACTTTCCAGCATGTCTGTCAGCGTTTCCTTCCATACCTTCCGCCTTTCATGATGCTCGGGCAGGTCCTCGATCATATCTGCTAATGCAAGGACATACCAGCCGAACGATCTTGCCCAAAACTCTGGGGAACAGCCGGTCTTTTGATCAGCCCATGGCATCGTTTTTCGTTCATCCCACGCATGATAATACAAACCTGTTTGTTCATCTTTCGTATGCTTTCTCATGAGATGCTCTTGATGAATGACCATATCCACTAGTGACTCTTCACCTTTAAGCTGAGCATACTTTAAGGCAAAAGGACCGCCCATGTAGAGACCATCGAGCCACATTTGATAAGCATAATTGTCTTTATGCCAAAATCCGCCCTCAGACGTGCGGTTTAGCGTACGATAAAGTCCGCGCAGTTTCTCCGCCGCCAGCACATACCGTTTCTCTCTCGTTCGTTCGTAAAGAGGGAATAAAATGAGTCCTGCTTGAATGGCATCAAGCTCATCCCTGCGAAATAATAAATTTCCGTACTCATCAATGAGGGAGTCCGCATAGTTTTTCACATAATCGAAATACGCCTCGTTCCCTGTTGCCTCATATAGCTTCATGACACCGCAAAGGAAAACCCCTTGATGATAATGCCATCTTCCAGCTGGCGGCAGCTCAATCGGTGTATACGCTTTCATAATGGTTTGTGCTAATTTCTCTGCATGCTCAAGTGGTGATCCCTTTTCAATTGATAATGTCATTCTTCCTCATCTCCCTTTTTAATAAATACCTTCTTCCCCGAATTTCTTCGCTAAACGGTTTGCCAGCATGACCAAAATAAGTCCAACGGCTGCTTTAAATAAACCAACAGCGGTACTATAGCTGAATTGTCCTTGCTTAAGACCTGCTGTATAAACGTACGTATCAAAAATCTCTGCTACTTCCCGGTTCGTTGCGTTCAGTAATAGATAGACATGCTCAAAGCCAAGCTCAAGCGTATCACCGATTTTTAAAATAAGCAGAACCACAATGACACTTTTAATGGCAGGAAGTGTGATGTGCCACATTTGTCTCAGTCTCCCGGCCCCATCCATTTTTGCTGCTTCATATAGCTGCGGATCTACCGCTGTAATCGCCGCAAGGTAAATGATTGTTGACCATCCTGCTTCCCGCCAGATTACCTGTAAAATGTACATCGGTCTAAACCATTCCTGACTAAGAAGGAAGTTAATCTTTTCTCCTCCAAAGAAAGCAATCAATTCATTAATTAACCCGCCATCTACTGTTAACAAAACAAAAGATAAGGACACGACAATTACCCATGACATGAAGTGAGGGATATAAATCATCGTCTGTACAAATTTCTTAAACAATGCCAATCTCACTTCATTTAAAAGAAGGGCTAATAAGATCGGAATTGGAAAGAAAATCACGACATTCATGGCAAATAAAATCAGCGTATTTTTTAATAAGATGAAAAATGTTGGTTCTGTAAACAATCGAATAAAGTGTTTAAAGCCAACCCACTCACTGCCAAGAATGCCGAGAAACGGCTGGTAATCTTGAAAGGCAATAATGAGCCCCCACATTGGCACATATTTAAAAACAATAAAATAAATGAGCCCCGGCAAAATCATTAAATACAAAAACTTTTGACTAAGTAATTGATTAAGTAAGCGCTTTCTTTTTTCGCTTTTCAAAGCTGCCGCAGGCACACCCTTGGCAGTGACATCCTCTGTTTTCATTGATAAAGCCTCCCCTCATGCTAATGCATGTGTTAACTGTATCTTAAGGATGAAAAATCCGTCTACAATCATATCAACAGATCATATTTTCATAGGTGATGCTACTCAAAACGTTACATAAAACATAAGAAAATGATCCTGATCTCAGAAAATGATTATTGACAAACCTACCAGATTTTTGGATTAATAAATTAAGGGGAAAAGATTGTTTCGTTTGAAATGGGGGGTTTTATGAAAAGAAGGCAGTACAAATTTTATTACAAGCTAGTGACGTTTTTTTTCATACTTAGTACGATTCCTGTTATCATTGTCGGCATTTTTTCTTATCAGCATTCGCAAAAAACAGCACTTGAAAATATCTCAAATGAAAAGCTCGACAGCGTAAAACAAACGCAATCCAATATTGAGCATATTTTAAAAACTGTTGATCATTCTCTCACTCACTATGTCAGTTCGCCGCCTCTCCTTCAAACACTGGCAGAACCTTTAAATCCAGACCAATTCCAGCTTTATAATCAAGTACAGCAGGAACTGAACTACCTGCAAACCTTTGACACCGACCTTTCCAATATTACACTCGTCAGTAAAATGGAAGACTGGTACATGAACAATTCGGGGCTTTATCATGTCACAAGCGAAGACCAAGAAAAAGCGCTGACCTCTTACCTCAATATACCAAGTCACTCCAGCTGGGCACTTGAAGAGAATAATCCACTTGTTGCAACCAAAGAAGGAAAAGCATCCTTTTGCAAGTACAATGTGAATTTAATCAAACAACTGCCTATGAACAGCGTTCAAAAAAAGGGAATCGCTGTCGCCAGCATTCCAAGCTGCGTAATTGCTGATAACATGCCTGACTTCTCTCAATCGGATAGTATGTTTGTCATCGATACAAACGGAAAAGTGCTGCTACATAATCGCAAAGAACAAATTGGTGAATCGCTGAAACATCAAGATATCGTCAAACATGTGCTCTCACTTGAAAAACGATCAGGCCAATTTGATATGAAGGTCGACGAACTCAACTATCAAATCACATTTCAAAAATCAGATTATAATGAATGGACGTACCTATCCTTTGTTTCTATTCCAGAACTTAAACAGCAAACGAAATCAATTGGGTGGATTACCTTTATTATCTGCACTATTTTGTTAGCGCTTTCATTACTATTTTCATGGTTTGGTTCTAGACATTTTTATAAACCAATCCGCTTATTATACGAGTCATTTGCACGCAATGAATCATTTTTGCAAAAACAGCCTTTTCAAAATGAATTTGAGTTGATTGAATCGAGTATTAAACAAATGAAAGATCAAAACAATGATTTAGAGGAACGGATTGAGCAACAAGTGACACACTTACAGCAATACTTTATGGTACGGCTGCTGCTTGGAAAGCTGACAGATGAAGAAGTAAACAACCGGTTCCAAAGCTTAGGCTTTCCTCAGGGCTGGTCTCATTTGTCCATGCTTGTGACCCAAATCGATACATTAAAAGGAACACCTTATGAAAAAAAAGATGCTGACTTGCTTTTATTTGCGATCAATGGACTGATCGAGCAGATTATTCCGCAAGAGGAGCACCTTCAGCCAACCGTTGTCAATCAGCATCAAACAACGATTATCCTCAACCACTCAAATTCAGATGAAGAGTTTACTGAATATTTAAATCAATTAGCAGAAAGCATTCAGCAGCGTATTGAAGAAGAGCTCGGTTTATCGATCAGCATTGGGATCAGCCGTCAGTTTAAGGAACTCACGATGGCAAAACATGCTTACATTGAAGGAAAAGAAGCCTTAAAATACAGACTCAAAGCAGAGAAAAAGTCCATTATCTTATATGAGCATATCCAGCAAGGAAAGACGTTCAAAACCCATTTTCCAAAGCAGCTGCAGCATGATTTATTTGATGCGATGAAAGCTGGCGATCAAGGCAAAGCGGATCACTATTTACATGTGCTCCTGCAATCCATTTTTTCTAAAAATGCAGGACCGCACGAATATCATATTGCCCTCGCTCGTTTTTTAAACAATTTAATTGAGCTGATGCATTTGCTGGGCATTGAATTATTTGAGGTCGAAGATAACAAAATGCTCTATGATACGATTTTTGAATTTAAAACCTTTGAAGATACAGAAGCATGGCTCAAACATGAGATCATCCGGCCAATTATTGACCAGCTTGCTGCACGTGAAGACTCACAATACAAAAACATCTCAGAAAAAATCATTCATATTATTCATCAAGAATTCGACTCAGATCTCACATTGGATGAAATCGCCACACGTCTGCATTACAATCCCAATTATTTAAGCAGCATTTTCAGAAAGGAAATGGATATCTCCTTTAGTGAATATCTCTCTTCCTACAGACACCATGTCGCTAAAAACTGGCTAGTAGAAACCGATATGTCCGTCAAAGAAATTTCGGAAAAACTGAAATATAAAAACCCGCAAAATTTCATCCGGTCCTTTAAAAAGCTGGAAGGTACTACTCCTGGGAAATACCGCGACCAGAAAAAAGGCATGTAAGACAAAGAGTCCCGCTCTCACAAGAAAGCGGGACTCTTTTATTTAAACTGTTCATTTAAGATGCTGTCTTCCAGCACGGAAAGCGGCTCTCCATACACACGTTCAATATGAGCTGCCCCCCAATCGCATAGCGCATTGAGAATTCTTTCGAGCGACTGTCCGTATTCACTTAATTCATATTCCACTTTAGGCGGCACCTGTTCATAGACAATTCGATTAATGACCCCATCACTTTCAAGCTCTCTCAGCTGCTGCGTGAGCATTTTCTGTGTGATGTTTGGCATGAGCCGCTTCAATTCGCTCGTCCGTTTTTTCCCGTGTGTCAAATGACATAAAATCACACACTTCCACTTCCCGCCTATGACCTCAAGCGTTGCTTCCACAGAGATATTATATTTTTTCTTTTCCATCGAATGTTCACTCCTCTTTGTACGAACAGGCACTTTTTAGTACCTATATTACAAAAAAGTACGTACTTTTTTTTTCGTCATCTATGTTAGATAATAACTCTTGCCGATCGGCTTCGTCTATCAAAATGTCATCACAGAAGGATGTGAACTTACTTATGAAGAAAAAGCAAAACCATTTTGCTCTTCTCGCACTAGCGATTAGTGCTTTTGCTATAGGAACAACTGAGTTCATTAGTGTCGGTCTTTTGCCAATGATCTCAGAAGACTTTGGAGTGAGCGTCAGTCAGGCGGGCTGGACTGTCTCTTTATATGCACTTGGTGTGACATTTGGTGCGCCTATTTTGACTTCCCTTACTTCCACGATGAAAAGAAAGACATTGCTTTTGCTCATTATGCTCGTCTTTTTGATTGGTAATACACTTGCCACCGTTGCCCCGACTTTTTCAGTGCTGTTAATCGGCCGGGTGATTTCAGCCTTGTCCCATGGAATCTTCATGTCCATCGGTTCTACGATTGCTGCAAGCCTTGTCGTGAAAGAAAAACGAGCAAGCGCGATTGCCTTTATGTTCACTGGTTTAACAGTAGCAACTGTGACAGGTGTGCCATTCGGGACATTTCTTGGTCACGAGTTCGGCTGGCGGACATCATTTGGTGTGATTGTGATCATTGGTCTAATTGCACTGATTTCCAACTATTTTCTTGTTCCGTCTGAATTAAAGCAGGGTGTGAAAACATCTTTTAAAGATCAAGCTGTCCTATTAAAAACAAAAAGAATTTTGCTTTTATTTGTCATTACAGCCACAGGGTATGGAGGAACCTTTGTCGTCTTCACGTATTTATCTCCTCTCTTGCAGCATGTGACAGGTCTTGCGCCTGGGGCTGTGGCCTTGATTCTGCTTTTATACGGAATCACGATCGCAGCCGGAAATGTCATTGGCGGAAAAGCTGCTAATGAACAGCCAATGAAAGCACTGATCTATATGTTTATTATCCAAAGCATCATCTTGTTTATCCTTAGCTTCACTGCAGGATTCACAGTGTTAGGCATTGGAACCGTCATGCTGATGGGGCTGTTTGCTTTCATGAATGTGCCTGGGCTGCAAGTAGCCGTCGTTGATTTTGCAGAAAGATACACACCTGGAGCGGTCGACGTCGCATCTGCTATGAATATCGCTGCCTTTAATGCCGGTATTGCTATTGGCTCATTTTTAGGCGGCATCGTGACAGATACACTTGGGCTTGTGCATACAGGCTGGGTCGGCGGCATCATGGTCCTCATCGCAGCCATTCTTACGATGATCAGTTATCAAATAGAACAAAAAGAACAAACACAAACCATTTAAAGGAGTTTTTATGATGGAACATTTACAAAGTACAAAAACATTAAACAATGGGGTTCTCATGCCAGGCTTTGGCCTTGGTGTATTTAAGGTGGAAGATGGAGCAGAATTAGTTGATGCTGTCAAAACAGCCATTCAAATAGGCTATCGCAGTATTGATACAGCGGCTATTTACGGAAATGAAGAAGGTGTTGGACGAGGCATACAGCTTGGTTTAGCAGAAACAGGACTGCGCCGTGAGGACATCTTTGTCACCTCAAAAGTGTGGAATGCCGATTTAGGATATGAATCTACTCTAAATGCATACGAAGAAAGCTTAAAAAAACTTCAGCTTGACTACCTTGATCTGTATTTAATCCATTGGCCGGTTGAAGGAAAATACAAAGAAGCTTGGCGTGCACTGGAAACCTTGTATCGTGAAGGAAAGGTCAGAGCCATCGGAGTGAGCAACTTCCAGCCGCATCATCTAGACGAGCTATTAAAAGATGCAGACATCAAACCAGCGATCAACCAAGTAGAATTTCATCCAAAACTAACGCAGGAAACACTCTCTACGTATTTGAACTCTCGCGGCATTCAAATGGAAGCTTGGTCACCGCTGATGCAGGGTGAACTGCTGCATCACCCGCTGATCACAGAGCTCGCAGACACATACGGTAAAACACCTGCTCAAATTATTTTGCGCTGGGATGTACAAAAAGGTGTCATCACCATCCCAAAATCAACGAAAGCACATCGTTTAAAGGAAAACGCTGATATATTTGATTTTGTCTTATCTGATGAAGATATGAAACGTCTTTCTGACTTAAATGAAAACAAACGTATCGGTCCAGATCCAGATAATTTCGACTTTTAATGAAAACACCCCCGCTTTTTTGCTTTGCGGGGGTGTTCCTATTGGTCATTTTGATTTTTTAAAGGAAGCTTCATATTCTTCTATGATTTTATTCCCACCATTGGATTTCCACTTCTCTACATCCTTCTGAAATTGATCTTCACTGATGTCTCCAAGAATGAACTTATACGTCGCATCATCGATGATTTTCTTCAATTCGTTTCCACGCTCTGATGCTGTTTCTGAATAAAGGCTTTCAGCAGGGTTGGCAACGATGATGTTTTGATTGTCTTCTTCTAGCTCTTCATATTTAGAACGAACTGCATCCCCTTTATTTTTCAAGTAACGTTTATCAATTCCTACAAGACTGACAAGCGGCTGTACATCTGTCTGCCAGTCTTTCACTTGGCTTTCTTCCCTGACAAATGTATTTCCTTCTTCTTTCTTATAATGCTTGCCATCTATACCGTACGTCATGAGACCATATACATCTTCTTCGGCAATACGGTCAAAGAAGGCCAAAATCCGCTTTAATTCCGCCTCTGATTTCACGCTTGTTTTAGGGAATGCGAAGATGCCATTATGCCCCCCTGATGCCCACACACGTTCTTTGCCATCTGGGCCTTTGATTCGGTTGATAATATCTACTTTCATGTTTTTATCTGTCGCATCATCTCTCAGGTTCACGGCATCTACCATATTTCCAACATAGATACCTGCTTTTCCTTGTGAGAATAATTCCTGCTGCTGTGTTTTGCTTGTCACTGGGAAGTCTTTGTTAATATAGCCATTATCGCGCAGCTTTTTCATGTATTTCATTGTATTCATATACTCATCTGTCATAAAGTCCGGCGTGAATTTCCCGTTTTCTTCTTTCCAGTCTGTCGGCATTCCTTCATATGAACCAAGTGTTTTAAATGCGCCATAAATTAAATCGTTCCGATCCGTAAAGCCAATTGTATCGGCTTTTCCGTTTTGATTCGGGTCTTTTTCCGTAAAGGCTTTGGCTACTTCATACAAATCATCCAATGTTTTTGGTGTATCCAAATTTAAATTTTCAAGCCAATCCTTTCGAATGACAATCCCTTGTCTTGAAAGTGGTCTTTCTCTATAGATGCCATAAAGCTTACCGTCTATAGAGGCGTTTTTATTAATCAGTTCGTTCATCTTACTTAAATTTGGATAATCCTTTAAATACGGACCGACTTCCCAAAACATGCCTGATCTGAACGCATTAATCGCAGACGAATTTTTAATGTCTTGAATCGTCACAATTTGCGGCAAATTCCCTGCTGCAAGTGCGGAGTTTAAACGATCTTCCTTCACTGCATCAGGCACCCATGTAATATCAAGCTCTGTATTTGTGAGCTTCTCAATCTCTTTTAAAACGGAATCCTTCGGCGGCTGCTGATGATATAAAATCGCCATCCATGTCAGCTTTACCTTTTTGTCTAAATCAACCTTCTCATCTGATGAGTTTGCCCCTTTACTTGAACAGGCTGACAAAATTCCGCTTGCTGCAAATAACAGGACAAACGCAATCAGCCATAATTTCTTTCTCCCCATAAGATCCCTCCGTTGTTCCATCTTTTTAACCCTTTACAGAACCTAGTAATGCCCCTTTGTTGAAATGCTTTTGTATAAATGGATAGACAAGCAGAACCGGAATGGTTGCCACAACAATGACAGCCATTTTAATCGTCTGGTCTGGCGGTGGTGTGGATGAGCCCATATCCGACATATCTCCCTGCATTCCGCTTGAGACAATGACAATCTGTCTCAGCAGCACCTGAATCGGCCACTTCACTGAATCATTTAAATACAAAATGGCGGTCATGTACGTATTCCAATACGTCACAGCATAAAAAAGTGAAATGGTTGCAATGGCAGGCAAAGAAAGTGGGAGCACAATTTTAAAGAAAATCCCTAAATCGTTACAACCGTCCATCTTCGCTGATTCCTCAAGGCTTGCCGGTATGTTTTGAAAGAAGTTTTTCAAAATGATTAAGTTGAACGCATTGATTGCAACCGGAAGAATAAGTGACCAATAGGTATCAAGCAGACCAAGTGTTTTCACCACAATAAACGTCGGAATCATACCCCCGCTAAACAGCATCGTGAAAACAACGAGAAACATCAGTGTTCTCCGGCCTTTTAGCTCCTGGCGAGACAGACCGTATGCCATAAGCGAGGACAAAAACATGCTGACAGCTGTTCCAACAAGCGTCACAAGAATGGACACAATGAGGCTGCGATACACAATATCTGTAGAAAAAATATATCGATATGCCTCTAAAGAAAACGTCGTCGGGAACAAGATAAACTTCTTCGTGATGACCTCTTCTACTGTTGCAAAAGAGGCAGCAATGACATGGATGAACGGAAGCACACATATTAATGCGAACATGAGTAGAAAAGAGTAATTAAATAAATTGAACAATCGGCCTTTAATAGAACGATCTATGTTCATCACGCCCTTTCCTTGAAAGCGTTATCATTTCATCTGAAAGTAAGCTGCAGCCTGTGACGATATCGTGATTAAAATGTAACAAACGGGGGAAGAAAGCGTCTATAATCATTTTGACAGACCAACTGGATAGATCATATCAGCCGTGCTTTTGTGCTCATGAAACAAAAGAATAAGATCATTAACTCATGACATGATTATGCCTTATGCTCGATCATTTTCTTCGAGGATTTCCGTCGTATTGACATCTGGTTCATAGCCTAACTCCAGCTTCGTTTTCTCAGTAGACCACGGCTTTTCTTCATTCTCTGATACAGCATAATAGGTCCCAAAGGGAATATCCGATTCAATCGCTGCCTTTATCATACCTGTAAGATCCTCATGTGACAGCAGAGTTCTTTTTGTTCTTTGCTTTTTGTGCAATGCCTTCATCTCATCTGTTACAACTGTTCCAATTCTTAAATTGATGACAGACATTCCCGATTGATCGTGGAACAAACGTCCCAGCTGTTCGGAAGCAAACTTTAAAATGCCATAGACATTTTTAGTCGCAGGCACATCGTCAGTTGTAATCTGCCGTCCAAGTAAGGAGCGTCCATCCTCTTCATAACGATCCGTCACATGGTTGCTGCTTGCAAAAATGACTTTTCGTATGCCATGCCGGGCGGCTGAACGAAACATATAATAGGTACTCCTCCAAAAAATATCAGTCATTTTTGCAAATTCTTCATGATCCATCACATCATGCGTCATGTCCATGTTTAGAAGATGCAAAATGACATCTGTATCCCGCGGAATTGCCTCATATACATTCTGTTCATTCGCTGCATCGGCTAAAATGACTCCTTCTACACAGCTCGTTAGATCAATAATCGTGACGCTGTACTCAGTAGAGAGCACTTTTGTTAAAATACGTCCAATCACACCGCATCCGCCAATGATGGTGATTTTTTTCATCTAGTCTCCTCCTTTCTTTTGACGTAGTATGTCCAAGCGTTTCTTGATTACAGCCACTTTTTCAAAAATCGTGTCGCCTCGTGACGCATAGCGGCTGTTTCAAAATGACCTGCATGAAGACGGGTAAGCTGATATCGTTCTTTCAATGAAGCAGCTTCATAGGTTTGACTCAATACCTTTTGAATCCTTCCAACGCCTTCAGCAGGCGTGAGCTGATCAAGTTTTCCAACTAAGCTTAAATGCGGTCTTGGAAAAATCATTTCTTGAATGTCCGCTGCTGTAAAATGCTTCGCCAAACTCGGTACATAGTAATAAAAGCCATGTCTGTCCAAATTGTTCGTTTCAATTAATGTATGATGGTCCACCTGTGCGCAAAGATCAATACACACACTGACCCTCTCATCAAGTGCAGCCGTCCACCAGGAAAGAAGACCGCCCATTGACATCCCAAAGACAGCTAACCTGTCCGCCAGCACATCAGATCGAGACAGCAAATAATCAATCGCACACATACTTTCATACAGCATCATGCCCCACATCACTTTTCCTGTTAAAAGCATTTCCTTAAAAATTTCACTTTCTGTTCTTCCTCTTCTCTCACCAAACCCTGCATGATCAATGGCCAGTACACTATATCCTTTTGATGTAAACTCTTTTGCATATGAAGGCTCTTGCAAATAATGGGCACCCTTTAACAGCTCTTCCTTCCCATTCACGTAATTCCCGCCATGAGAGTGCTGGAACAGCACAACGGGTCTTTTTTTCACTGTATCCTTCGGTTTCACGAAATAAGCAGGTACTTCCTCTACACCATTCATGGAGAGAATGAGTGTTTCCACTACATATGATTCACGTTCCTCCATTTTTAACGTATAAGCCTCCACGCGATGACGTTCTGGCATTTCTCCTAACAGACTGAGCAGTTGTTCACGTTTGCTTTCCTTTTCCATTGACGTCACTCCTCATTTTCTTGATCACCTGTTAAAATACGAGACCGATGCGGGAATCACCTTGTTTTCGACAAAATTATGTCCCGGGAAATAAAGAACACCCATCGGTTCATACCGATGGGTGTCATCATTAGTTCGCAACAATATTGACAAGCTTCCCAGGAACTGCAATCACTTTACGAATGGTTTTCCCTTCAAGCTGTTCTTTTACACGTGCATCATTTTTCGCGAGCTCTTCTAACTGCTCCCTTGTTGCATCAGCAGGAACGGTTAATTTTGCTTTTACTTTACCGTTAAGCTGTACGACAATTTCTACTTCATCGTCGACAAGCTTTGACTCATCATATTGAGGCCATGCTTCATAAGAAATAGATCCTTCATGACCAAGTTTATTCCAAAGCTCTTCTGCTAAATGCGGTGCAATTGGAGAAAGAAGCTTTACAAAGCCTTCTGCATATTCTTTCGGCAGTGTATCCGCCTTATAGGCATCGTTGATAAACACCATTAATTGTGAAATGCCTGTATTGAAACGCAAGCCTTCATAATGATCCGTTACCTTCATGACTGTTTCATGATAGCTGCGTTCTAATGCGCCGCCAGATTGCTCTGTCACTTTATCACTGAGTGAGCCATCTTCATTTGTAAAGAGACGCCATACACGATCAAGGAAACGACGAGCGCCATCAAGTCCTGTTTCAGACCAAGCAATTGACGCATCTAAAGGTCCCATGAACATTTCATAAAGTCGTAATGTATCCGCACCATGAGATTCTACAATATCATCTGGGTTGACCACATTTCCTTTTGATTTACTCATTTTTTCATTGTTTTCCCCAAGAATCATACCTTGGTTGAACAATTTCATGAAAGGTTCTTTTGTTGGAACAACACCGATATCATACAAGAACTTATGCCAGAAGCGTGCATATAGAAGATGCAGTACAGCGTGTTCTGCTCCGCCGATATACACATCAACTGGAAGCCATTTCTTCAGCTTCTCAGGAGAGGCAAGCTCTTCTGTGTTATGAGGATCAATATAACGTAAGAAATACCAGCAGCTGCCTGCCCATTGCGGCATTGTATTCGTTTCGCGGCGGCCTTTTTTACCTGTAACAGGATCTACAACCTCAACCCAGTCTTTAATATTGGCTAATGGTGATTCACCTGTACCACTTGGCTTAATCTCTGTCGTCTTAGGCAAGATCAGTGGAAGCTCTTCTTCTGAAACAGCTGAAGATGTTCCGTCCTCCCAATGAATGATTGGAATCGGCTCACCCCAGTAGCGCTGACGGCTGAACAGCCAGTCTCTTAAACGATATGTGACTTTCTTTTCACCTTTTTGATGTTCTTCAAGCCATGCAATCGCTTTTTCAATCGCTTCTTCTTTTCCTAAGCCATTTAGGAAATCAGAGTTAATGTGCTTTCCATCACCTGTGTAGGCTTCTTTTTCAATGTCTCCGCCTTCTACAACTTCTTTAATTGGAAGATCAAAGGTTTTGGCGAATTCATAGTCACGTTCATCATGGGCAGGAACCGCCATAATGGCTCCAGTTCCATAAGTCGCCAGCACGTAATCGGCAATCCAGATCGGCATCTTTTCACCATTTAAAGGATTGATGGCATACGCTCCAGTGAAAATACCTGTCTTCGTTTTAGCAAGATCTGTCCGCTCTAAGTCACTCTTTGATTGAATCTCTTTGATATACGCTTTGACAGCTTCTTTTTGAGCATCTGATGTAATTTTTTCAACAAGTGCATGCTCTGGTGCAAGCACTGCATATGTTGCGCCAAATAGTGTATCAGGACGCGTTGTGAAAACCGTAAACTGTTCGTCATGTCCTTCTACTTCAAAATGAACGTGCGCACCTTCAGAGCGTCCGATCCAGTTACGTTGCATATCTTTGATGCTTTCAGGCCAATCAATGTCCTCTAAATCTTCTAACAGCCTGTCCGCATATGCTGTAATCTTTAGCATCCACTGCTTCATAGGACGTCTTTCAACAGGATGGCCTCCGCGTTCACTTTTTCCATCAATGACTTCTTCATTTGCAAGCACTGTGCCAAGCGCTGGGCACCAGTTCACTGGTACTTCATCAATATAGGCCAATCCTTTTTCGTACAATTTTAAGAAAATCCATTGTGTCCATTTGTAGTAATTCGGATCTGTCGTGTTAATTTCTCGATCCCAATCATACGAGAACCCTAGTGATTGAATTTGGCGGCGGAAGTTATTGATGTTCTCTTCTGTAAAGGCCGCCGGGTCATTTCCTGTATCAAGTGCATACTGTTCTGCCGGGAGACCAAATGCGTCCCATCCCATTGGATGAAGAACATCATATCCCTGCATACGTTTCATGCGTGATAGAATATCCGTTGCTGTATAGCCCTCAGGGTGCCCGACATGAAGCCCTGCTCCTGATGGATATGGAAACATATCAAGTGCATAAAACTTCGGTTTATCTTCCGAGTCAGATGTGGCGAATGTTTTATGTGTCAGCCAATAATCCTGCCACTTCTTTTCAATTTCCCGATGCTGAAAACTCAATGTGAAAACCTCCTTTAATATGTACGGCTTTATCTGCTTAGATGACCACTGCAAGAATTCAGATTTTTCTAAAATCAACAAAAAACCCTCATCCCTGGAAAGGGACGAGAGATTTTTTGGTTCCCGCGGTACCACCCTTGTTAGCGTAACATGCTGTTCGTACGCTCACTTAATATCTTTAACGCAGACATGCGACAGAAGCTTTAACGCAACTGCAACTCTGAGGCGAGTTCAGAAGCAGATTTGATTGACTTTCACCAGCCGTCAATTCTCTAAAGACAAATACTGCTTTCCTACTACTCCTCTTCACTGTTCTTATCGTAACCGTCATCTAAGTAGTATTTTATAGAATTATGATCATAAGTGCAAGCAGGTTTGTATACAATGGAAATGTACCCTAGACTAGGGTAAAGTAGAGGATATTATTCGTGTGGAGATCGGTTATGACGGTTGGAGCCTGCATCCTGTGAACGTTCTTCTCTCACAAAATCGAAGCTTCGCAGAACTGCTTCTCCTCCGTAACCTGAAATAATGGATAAGATGATCAAGTGCAGACTAGATTCGGGATTTGAGGATAAGACAAGCAGTGTAGCGGCAATCATCCCAACGAGCCAATCTTCAATAAACCCTAAGTAAATAAACTTTTTTGTCATTCTGGGCTTCTCTAGCCTGCCTTTTTTCTTTACGTGACCGAGAATGCCCATGACCCCTCCAATGGCGCAAGCAATAATGACTTGTTGCAGCATTTTCATCACCTTCCTAAAGCCCTTAGAATAGTAAAGCGACTTCAGGCTGTCCAGCCCCCTGTAATGCCATTCTGCTGTTCCGTCATAATCCATGTAAAAGGTCTATTCTCTCTAACGAAGAAAAAAAGCTTGTTTCTTCCATTATATGTGAATGACCTAAAAACAATCTTGATGCATTGGAATCATTTTTACCTAATCCATATTAACTATTTTTGTCATTTTATGAATGATGAGTAATTGATTCCTTCTTTTTCTAATGAAAAGTCTCCTTACTTACTCTATTCTAATGGAGGACAAACTATGATGACAAATTTAACAAAGCGTTTGCAATCGTTGAAACAGAACATATGTTATGTTACGTTTAAAAGGATTCGTTTGGTTGAAAAGACAACCATTTGATATGTCTTATAGCAGCAAAGGAGGGTAATATGGTCAGCTCGAACATTTTCGGCTTGCAAAAACAGCTTGAACTCATCAAAAAAGCGCTGGATCATGCGCGGATCGGTGTTGTCATTACAGACCCTTCCTTAGAGGATAACCCTATCGTTTATGTGAATCACGGCTTTACACAAATGACTGGATACAAACCAGATGAGATTCTTGGTCGTAATTGTCGATTCCTTCAAGGAAAAGACACGGATCAAAAGCAGCTTGCTTTAATTCGTGATGGAATTCAAAACAAAACACCTATTACCACACAGCTAAAAAATTATAAAAAAGACGGCACTTTTTTTTGGAATGAACTCAATATAGATCCTCTATACATTGAACAAGATGACAAAACATTTTTCATTGGTTTTCAAAAGGATATTACGAAACAGAAAGAATATGAACAGCTCCTAGAAGATTCCTTACAGGAAGTCACCTCTCTTTCGACGCCAATCGTCCCAATCAAAAGTGGTGTATCTGCTCTTCCGCTTATCGGAAAATTATCTGAAGAACGCTTTGATGCCATTGTCGCTAAGTTAACCTGTATATTAGATGATTCAAAGGATGATTATTTAATTGTCGACCTTTCTGGTTTAATCGAGGTCGATGATTCCGTCGCAGCACGTATTTTCAAACTGCATCATCTTCTCAATCTAACTGGAACCGAACTGATCATCACTGGGATTAAGCCGCAGCTTGCGCTGAAAATGAAAGACCTCGATACAGATTTCCAGAATACGATCACTTATTTGACAGTAAAAGAAGCCATAAAAGGATTACCATTAGCTGAAAACCCTGTGTAAACAGGGTTTTTTCAATTGAACCGCTCCCCAAAATGGAAAAATGAGGTATGATAGGTGTAAATAGCAATTTAGGGGGGCTGTTAGATATGTTTTTACTCATATTAGGTCTTTTATGTGTTTGTTTTGCCATCGGATATGCTGTCAATTTCTTCTTACTCAAACGCAAGAACGAGCTGATTTTTTCAAAGAAACTTTTTTATCCTTTTTTGATCATTGGTCTCTTCTTTTCCATTATGTCATTACCGCTTACTGCTGGAAATGCGCCAAAGGCACAAGCCGATCCATCTTCTGAACAGCTGTTAAAGGATCAAAAGGAACTCTCATCTGACATTTCGCGCTTAAAAGCTGATAAAGAGTCGCTTATCTCCTCTTTAGAAGATGCAGAGAAGGAAAAAGAAAAGCTAGAAAAAAAGCTGGAAACCATCACCTCAGAAAAAGAAACGGTCAAACAGCAAGAGAAGACCATTCAATCGCTTGAAGAGAAAATAGACAAGCTCACCTCCAGCAATGAAACACTCAAACAAGAAATCAAGAATAGCAGCAGCGATACGAAGTCTTCCTCCGTCCAGCGCTCCGCACCTAAAGATGAAGGAAAAAGCACAGGCGGTCATGAATCACAAAAGGAAACAAAAAAAGAATCGGCTGCCTGTAACATTAAAGGGAGTGTCAACGGCATTTACCACACACCAAGCAGCAGATACTACTCTAGAACAAAGAATGTAACCAAAATGTTCTGCTCAGTAGAAGAAGCAGAGCGTGCCGGATACAGGGCACCTAAGCAATAGCGATGTTTAATGAAGATAAAAAAGAACCTCCTGAGCGCCCAATCGGGTTTACAGGAGGTTCTTTTTTAGATTTCTCTTCTTAAAGCTGCTAATACATTCGTTTTTGTTGCCTTACGTGCCGGGTTAAGCCCTGAAATGATCGCTACCCCTGCGCTGATCACTGTCGCTGTAATGACAAGGCTGAGTGGAATATAGGAAAAAGTAATCGAGAATTGATCGCTTGATCCTCCCTCAGACATGGACGACAAAATGGCTGGGATGATTAAATTAACGGCGAAACTAATCAAATATGAGATGATAATACCGATGATTGATCCGATTACTCCAATATAAGCACTTTCCATTAGGAACATCCGCTTGATAATGGATGGATTCGCGCCAATGGCTTTCATAATCCCAATCTCTTGTGTTCGCTCTGTTACCGCCATGGTCATCGTATTGAAAATTCCGATGGCAGAAATAATGACTGCAATACATCCGACAAAAATGAGTCCAATTTTGAAGACCGTAAAGAACATATCCATTCCTTCAAGCTGGTTCGTCACAGAGATGACTTGATAGCCCTCATCTGTTAGTTTATTCGTGAGCGTACCGACATTGTCGAATTTATCTGCATAAACAGAGGTCTTTTTCTCGACATTTCCTGCTTCAGGAGACAGGTCGAGTATTTGACCAAATTCTTTTTCATAAGCATTCGGAATTAGAATTTTATGATCTTCCTGCCACTCCAAATTCGGCTTTTTCAAAACACCTACTACACGGAAATCAAATGTTTTTTCTTTAACGACTTCACCTTCTTCATTTAGTTTTGGCACTTTGATTTGAATCACTTTATTTAAAATATCCTTCGTGTAGCCTTTTGGCTCCTTCGGTGTTTCTTCCCCATTTGACGTCTGGTTTAATTCTTTTTCATAGGCTTCGCGTTCTTTTTTTGTCCACAGTTGCTGCGCCATATGATATCCGACCACAATTTCGTTCGCTGATGTTGGGACTTTTCCTCGGTCTAGTTCAAGCCCTGCCTCTTTTTCTTCTTTCATATCGGTCAAAGCAGCCTGTGTTTCACTTGAACGGTTATCGAGCTCGACATTAACCGATGGATTGATTGCCGTTCTTGAGACAACAGATTTCACATGATCATATTTCTTTAAATCATCAATCTTGACGTCTCCTTTTTCTTTTCCTAACACTTTAATTTCTGTGATGATTTGCTGTTTCATAATTTCATCTTGAGCTGATTTTTGCAAACCAAAACCGACAGACGCTAGAACGATTAGGAAGGAGCATGCCATTGTTGTCGCAAGAATGGTCATAAACACACGCAATCTATTTTTCTTCATATTTCTTCTAATGAATTTGACCTGATCTCTAAATTTCAATGGATTGTTCCCCTTTCTTTAATACACCATCGTGAAGCTGGAACGTTGTGTCTGCAATTGAAGCGACTTCATCGTCATGTGTAATGATGACAAATGTAATTCCTTTTTCACGATTGAGCTGCTGGATAAAGGCTAAAATTTCCCCTTCAGTTTCTGAATCCAGACTGCCTGTTGGTTCATCCGCTAAAATAATTGATGGATTTAAAATCAAGGCTCTTGCAATACTCACACGCTGCTGCTGTCCGCCTGACAGCTCATTTGGGTAATGTCCTGCGTGATGTTCAAGTCCTACTCGTTTCAACATTTCTTTTACTTTCGCCTTTCGTTCAGACGGCTTCACCCCTTTTAAAGTGAGCGGAAGTTCAACATTCTCATACGTTGTTAAGCTCCCGATCAACTGAAAGCTTTGAAAGATAAAGCCAAAGTGATCTAAGCGAAAGTCTGCCCATTCTTTTTCATTAAAGCCGGTCACATCGGTGCCATCAATGACAATTTTTCCGCTCGTTGGCGTAATATAGCCTGATATTAAGTTCAATAAAGTTGATTTCCCCGAACCACTTCGTCCAACAATACAAGCAATATCGCCTCTTTTGATGGACAGGTCAATTCCTTTCAGCACAGGAATTTCATTTTCCCTGCCCTTTTTACCAATTTTAAATACATGATCTAATGCTTGAATCTGAATCATCTCTACTCCCCTGCTCTCTGTTTATCTTTTTCGATAGATTAAGAAATAACTCGTTAGTGCGCCCACAGCTCCACCGATGAGCATGCCAACGATATAACCAAATATGGAATTATCTGAAGAAAAACCAAACCATCCAAACCCTAGAACACCGAAGACAATGACCATAATCTGAATAGGTCTATCCATACTTGAGTAAAGGAAGAAGCGGCCATTTCTTTCAATTGGATGTTTTATAAAGCTAAACAAACCAATTAGGTAAAATATGACCATCATGACAAGTGGAATGATGAATGCTTCACCATTAAACCAATGCTGATATTCTTGTTGAAAAATGTCATTTGTAATATAAGTAATTGGTGAAATAGGCGATATCAAATAATTGAGGCTCGTATCTATCCACCTCTCACTTGTTCTAAAGATAAAATCTAAATGAACAATCGGAAGTCCAATTAACAAAAATGGTAGAATGGACGTACTGAATCCAACGATTGCTTGGGATATAGCACTTCCTGTTAATGTACCTGCTGCAAAAAATAAAGTGTAGATCATCAAAGCTGACAACAGTGCATAAAAATAACGACTGTTGAACTCAGGTGTTTCTATTGGATGAAGGCCTAATTTGAGTAAATAAATGATAAGATATGAGACAACATGAACGCCTGCGATGATGCCAGCACCTAAGAAAAACTTGGTATGAAAGATAGCACTTCTGCTAAATGGCAAGGATAATGTAAAGTCCATCTGCCCTTTATTTCTCTCAAACCCTAGCTGAATCACAGCAAAAAATATTCCCATTAACCATGAAAGTGAGAGAAATGCATCCTTCTTAAACATATAAGTGAATGTTGTTGAATCCATTATACAGTCTGAATTTTTCAAACAATCTTGAAAGGTTGAGTAATCCATTAAGAGGGATAATGGTGTCGCAAACATCGCAACAAGCATCACTAAAATGAATGTCAGCTCAGATTGCTTCCACTCCTTATATAATAATTGCCGCTTTACCATCTGCGTTTCCCTCCAAACTTCGCAATGAATACTTCTTCTAAATTCACAGGCAGTTCATGCCATACTTTTGGCTTCAGTGACTTCAAGTACTCTTTAGCTTCTTCGTCGGTTTTTAGAACAAGCGCTGTATAGAAAACGCCCGCTTGATCCAAAATCGCAACACCATTTTTTCGAATACTTAAGTTCATATCTTCTTCAAAAGCCATTTGGATTTTGACATAGTCATTCTTTAATTCATCTAAATCCATGACACTTGTGAGCTGATTTCCTTCTAAAAACCCGATTCGATTACACATACGCTCAATGTCCTCTAAGCGGTGAGATGTAATTAAAATCGTTGTTTGTCGTTCTGCCACCTCGTCAATCATCAGCTGAAGAACGTCATTTCTTGTGACGGCATCAATACCATCAGTCGGCTCATCTAATAAAATGACCGCTGGTTTGATGGCAAAGCTTAAAATTAATGACAGCTGTTTCTTTAACCCTGTCGACAATTCACGATACTTCACTTTTTCCGGAATTTCATAGCGGTTCACAAGCTCATTGGCATAGGTCACGTCAAACTTTGGATAAATATGCTTTAACAGCTGGACAAGCTGTCCGTAATTGTATCTGTCAAAGTAAGGATTCACGACTGGCATGAATACAATATTTTGCTTTACTAAAGGGTGGTCTTTCACTAGCACATCTTTAAAATAAATCTCTCCTTCATCTGGAAGAAGAATTTGCTGAATCAATCTGAGAAGTGTTGTTTTCCCAGAGCCATTCCGGCCAAGCAGACCGAAGATCTCACCTTCGCCTATTTTGAAGGAAACGTCGCTGAGTACTTCGCGTCCATTTAATTTCTTCGATACATTTCTGACCTCAATCAACTTGTTTTCCTCCTTTTAGACTTGAGCCGATCTCTTCTAGCCATTCCTTGAGCTGATGAATATCAATACCAGCATAATGAGCTTCTATGATGAGTTGTCTTAACTGTTCTTTCATCTCGAGCACCTTCCCTTCATTCAGCTTTAACTGAGCACCTTCTGTTACATACGTACCGCGGCCCCGCAGAGTTTCAATAATGCCTTCCCGCTCAAGCTCTTTATACGCTTTGCTGACGGTGTTTGGGTTGGCAATAATAATGGTGGCGAGCTCTCTGACAGAGGGCAGTTTGTCACCTGGCTTCATCACGCCTTTTAAACATAAAATTTTGAGCTGCTCAATGATTTGTTCATATATTGGCGCAGCGCTTCTTGGATCTATTTGGATCATGATGGCTCCCTCTTTCCTCATTCATGCTTTTGCAGTCCTATCGCTTGTTCATGTCCTTGCATTAAAGGAAACGAATTGGGTATCAAATCTTTTTGAACTTCAAAACCAATGAAAACGAGAACGAAAAAAAATGTACATGCTATCGCAACAGCCAGCACCATCCACTTCAAATTGATTGATTTTTTTTCTTTTTTCATGGTTGAACACCTTTCTTCACTTTTTAAGTGTCTGTAGTGTATTAGTTGATGTAGTACACTTAATACAATATAGACACCCAGTATAAAAGTCAATAGCTTATTAAAAAAATAAAAAACAGACCCTTAAAAGAAGGATCTGTTCATCATTCATTATCGTAGGAAATCCCTAAAATCATTTGGTTTTGCAAGCTCTGAATTTGAACACGCGCCCTGTCTAACCGTTCTCTTTGCTGGTCATTGGCGACATCTTTTAATTTTTCTAATTCGTTGACCGTACTCTCAAGCATGAGCTGTGCTTTTGAAAACTCTTCCTCATTATAATGTTCCTGACGTGAGCTCAAATCAAATTGTTCATTTGCAAACTCAAGGGTTTCCGTACTTTTTTGGATAAATTCATCGATCGACTGCCTTGTTGCCATCTTACATTCCCTCCATTTCATCATCGCTCCCGCCTATTTTGCCCATGTAAAGCTTTTTCACTAAAGAAAATGTTGGACAGATTCAATTGTCCTCCTTCGTGATTTTTGTTAAACTTTAAGGATGCCTATTATTATGCAAGGAGGTTACTGACTTGGATCAGCATAACCCTTTTTTATATTCAAACAGCGAAAAACGTTATCACACATGGAATTATCATTTGCGTGAACACTTTGGTCATAAAGTATTTAAAGTTGCCTTAGACGGCGGCTTTGACTGTCCAAACCGTGATGGTACTGTAGCCCACGGCGGCTGTACATTTTGCAGTGCCGCTGGATCTGGTGATTTTGCAGGAAACCGGGCTGATGATCTCATCACTCAATTTAACGAAATCAAAGACCGGATGCATACAAAATGGAAAGATGGAAAATACATGGCGTATTTTCAGGCGTATACAAACACACACGCGCCGCTCCCTGTCCTAAAAGAAAAATATGAAACCGTCATGAATCTGGATGGTGTCGTAGGTCTATCCATTGCAACAAGACCTGACTGTCTGCCGGATGACGTAGTGGAGTATTTAGCCGAATTAAACGAACGCACTTACCTATGGGTAGAGCTTGGTCTTCAAACGGTACACGAACGGACAGCTATGCTCATTAACCGTGCTCATGATTATGAATGCTACGTTGAAGGTGTAGAAAAACTGAGAAAACACGGAATTCGTGTCTGCTCACATATCATCAATGGATTGCCTCTTGAAAACCGAGACATGATGATGGAAACAGCAAAAGCTGTTGCGGATTTAGATGTGCAGGGAATTAAAATTCATTTGCTTCACCTTTTAAAAGGAACCCCAATGGTCAAGCAATATGAAAAAGGAAAGCTTGAGTTTTTAAGCCAGGAGGAATATGTTCAGCTTGTTTGTGATCAGCTGGAGATTCTGCCGCCAGAAATGATTATTCATCGTATTACAGGCGACGGCCCAATTGAATTAATGGTTGGTCCAATGTGGAGTGTTAACAAGTGGGAAGTGCTCAATGCCATTAATGCTGAGCTCGAAAGACGTAACAGCTACCAAGGGAAACGTTTCGTCAGATTGGAAGAAGCAGCAAAATGATTTTGAAACGCATGCTTCCTTTTAGTAAAGAGCTGTTAGAACGCGCTTGTCAAAAAGGCGACATCGTTATAGATGCAACAATGGGCAACGGCCACGATACACTCTATTTAGCGGACCTTGTAGGAACTGATGGACAAGTGTTTGCATTCGACGTGCAAGAGGAAGCCTTGCAGCAGACAAGCAAAAGGCTTGGCGGTCAATATCCTTACGTTCACCTGATCCATGATGGACATGAAAAACTGGCGGATCATCTTCCGAAGGATGTTTATGGACATATATCTGGTGCAGTGTTTAACCTTGGGTATTTGCCTGGAGGCGATAAAGCCGTTACCACTCAGGCTCATACAACCATTGAATCGATCAAGCAGCTCCTCGAATGGCTCAAACCCGGAGGTCTAATCGTCCTTGTGATCTACCATGGACATCCCGAAGGAAAAAGAGAAAAAGAAGTGCTTCTCGACTATTGCAGATCCCTGCCTCATGAAGAGGTACAAGTTTTATCATATCAATACATGAATATTCAAAACGACCCGCCGTTTGTGGTCGCCATTGAAAAAAAGCTCAAATCCTAATGGATTTGAGCTTTTTTATGATGATTTCATCCAAGGCATTTTCTGATAGGTCCGATAGGCTCTTCCGTTAATATAGAAAAAGAACGATGTTTTCCCGCTTGATTTGATCAGCCGCTTTGCCAGCTTGTTCATCTCTTTTTGGGCTGTCACTTTTTCATCGGACAAATAGACCGCCAGTAATCCTCTGTTAATCAATTTGTGAAAGTTTTCATGCGGAATACCTTTCAGCTGCTCATCCGCTTTTTCGATAAAATGCTGAAGTCTATCCATCATCTCATGATGAGAATCATAGTATGAGCAAAAGTTCAGATCTCCCCCAAGCCGATCCTCTTCTTGGTCTATTAAATAATCGAGTAAAATGTGCAGACCTTGAATATAAGGGAAATAGCTTTCGTAAATTTGCTTCGCCTGCTTTTCTGTAAAATCAGGCTGCAGCGCATACGCCACAAGACAGAATATCCCTAGCGTTGATCCCGCACAAGCTGAAAACTCATACCATTCCATCTTCGGCAAATCCTTTTCATATTGACGGAACCACGACTCTAATCTTGGCACACGTTCATGAGGAACGACATGCTTATGTACTTGCAGGTCACTATAGTAATCACACAGCGTGTGTAAATATGGCTGAATGATCGGATAATGCCGAACGCGCATAAGCACGTTTTGACATGTGCGGACAAGCGCATGTAAATATCCATGATCCTCTTGATCATCACGGAATTGATAGTATGGCTTGAGCTCAGCATGAATATCAAGCGCATCTCTCATCGCTTGATGCAGCATATGGAAATCCTTTGGATCAAGCGACGTGCTGCGGTCACATAGGTTATCTAAGTAATCACTAATGGTTTGATACGCCACAATGAATTCAATACACGTTTCTTTCTCTTCACCTGCTAAAAGAGATAAAATGCCTCCGCCTTCACAGTGAAACGTTTTACTCGATATGCTCGCTAGTGCCTGCGTTCTCAGTTCTTCATTTTCAATCATTTCGGCATGAGCCCGCCACTTTTTCAGCTCCTGATGAACAAGCGGAAAAATATCTTTATACACCTTTGTCATCAGTGCAAAAGGACGCTCTGGTACTGACAAATCACTCCACCCCCAACTTAAAGCTCACAATCAAATATATTGATCTGTAAAGGCTCTTGCCGCCTTAAACACATCTTCTCTTTCTGGTTCATTAAAAATTTCGTGATACAGCTCTTCCCATTCACGGTATGATTTATTGGTTGATTCTATGCCATTGAACCATTTAATCACCCTCGTTTTATCGACGATCTTATCATCACCCGCCTGCATTAAAAGGAGCGGGATCGATTTAAAGACATTCGTCGGCTGCATCGCCGCATCGATATTTTTGATCAGCTCTCGATACCAGCGAACCGACACCTTTGTCACGTAAAGAGAATCATTTGAGTCTGCCTCAATGACCGCCTGATTTCGTGTGGCTAGTTCAATCGACAGCCCTGACTCCACTTTAAAAGACGGTGCCAGCACATTTAGACCTTTTGACGCAAAATCCATCAGCTTCTTCGGTTTAAATTGCAGACCTAAACAAGGTGATGATAAAATAAGGCCATTCAACTTCGTATGGGTATACTGCTTCATCCACTCAATTGAAATGAGTCCACCCATACTGTGTCCAAGTAAAAAAGTAGGAAGCCTGAATGATTTCGCATGTTCGATCCATTCATCGACTGTATCAATGTATTCTTGAAACGAACGAATGTGGCCTCGCGCACGTGTCGATGTGCCTTGCCCAGGCAAGTCACCCATGACGACGTGATAGCCTGCATTCCGCCACATTTCAATCAGCCATTTATATCGGCCGTGATATTCACTCGCACCATGTACAATGACAATTGTACCAACTGGTCTTTCAGCATGCCAAGTCCACAAAGGAAACACCTCACAAATGTTGTATTAAGAAAGGAAGTCGAAAAAGTGATTTATCCATATCATCAGTTTACACCTGAGATTCATGAATCGGTCTTTGTCGCAGATAACGCCACCATTACCGGTGATGTCACAATTGGAGAATATTCGAGCGTGTGGTTTCAAACCGTCATCAGAGGCGATGTTGCACCTGTGAGAATTGGAAAGAACGTCAACATTCAAGATTTATCGTGTCTGCATCAAAGTCCTGGAAAAACACTTCTTATTGAAGATGGTGCTACCATTGGACACCAAGTCACATTACATAGCTCAATCATTCGAAAAAATGCCCTCATTGGCATGGGTTCCATCATTCTCGATGGTGCGGAGATTGGCGAAGGCGCCTTTATCGGTGCAGGAAGTCTTGTCCCTCAAGGAAAGGTCATCCCAAAAGGATCACTCGCTTTTGGTCGTCCAGCCAAAGTCGTTCGGCTGTTAACAGATGAAGATATTCAAGACATGGACCGAATCCGCAGAGAATATGTAGAAAAAGGACAATACTATCGTTCCCTTTTATCTCGTTAACATCATACGTGTATCTTCACTTTATCACGTTTTTTTCAGGATATTAAGCAATAACTATGAACCGCTTGTTATTTTACCCTTTTTCGCCACTTTCTATCATGACAAAAAAGGTTTTCAGCACAAAGCTGAAAACCTTTTTTCATTAACTAAAGATGACTTCTTTTGGTTGATGATTCAATTGCTCTGGATCAATACTGCGCTCGACATAAATGCTGTGCCAAATCATAAAGATCAGGACGGTCCAAATCTTACGGCTATGATCTGCTTTACCAGCACAATGTTCATTTAATAAATCAAGTACATACGCTTTGTTAATATATTCGTCAGTTTGACTGTTTTTAATGATGTCTTTCGCCCAAGCGTTCATCTCATTTTTCAGCCAATGACGAATTGGAACAGGGAAGCCCAGCTTCTTGCGGTTTAACACATGGTCAGGCACAATGCCTTCTGCTGCTTTACGCAATAAATATTTCGTTGTGCCATCTTTTGTTTTCAGCTCTTCTGGAATTTTAGAAGCCGCTTCAAATACGACCTTATCAAGGAAAGGAACGCGAAGCTCAAGAGAATTCGCCATTGTCATCTTATCTGCTTTCAGTAAGATGTCCCCGCGCATCCACGTATGAATATCAACATATTGCATTTTGTTAATATCACTGTAGCCTGCACTTTCCTCGAAGTATGTCTTCGTCACATCACGATACGTAATGTTCGGATCATACTGCTTTAAGAGGTTTTTCTTTACTGGCTCTTCAAAGATTTTCGCATTACCGATATAACGTTCCTCTAATGGTGTACAGCCGCGGACGATAAAGCTTTTTCCTTTCATTCCTTCTGGCATTAAGCGCGCCAGACGAAGAAGAAGCTTTTTCAGCATAGATGGAACAGATTCAAATGGTTTAAGAGAAAGCGGCTCACGGTAAATATTATATCCACCGAACAGCTCGTCTGCTCCCTCACCAGAAAGAACGACCGTCACTTGTTTCTTCGCTTCCTTTGCCACGAAATACAATGGAATCGCCGCCGGATCAGCTAAAGGATCATCTAAATGCCAAACAATTTTCGGAAGCTCATTCATATATTCCTCAGGAGAAATTACCGCACTGAAGTTTTGTAAGCCCAGCTTATCAGCCGTTTCCTTCGCTACATCAACTTCACTAAAGCCATCCTGCTGGAAACCAACAGAAAACGTCTTCAGCTCAGGATGAAATTCCTTTGCAACAGATACGATGAAAGAAGAATCGATACCACCTGATAGGAATGAACCAACAGGAACATCACTTCTCATATGAACTTTCACAGAATCATAGATTGCATCGCGTACTTCTTCAATCAGCTTCTGTTCTTGTGTTTGCTCAGGCTTGAATTGAACTTTCCAGTAAGTCTTAAATTCAATCTCCTGTCCTGGGCGTAAAGTAAACTGATGACCTGGCTCTACTTTGTGCACCTTTTGATCAAGTGTATTTGGCTCAGGTACGAACTGGAATGACATGTATTGCTGCAAAGCAGTCTCATCAAATAAAATGTTCTCGTTCACTGCCATCAAGCTTTTGCGTTCAGACGCAAAGTACACTTGCTCATCCATTTGTGTAAAATAAAGCGGTTTGATGCCGAAAGGATCTCTTGCGCCATATAACAATTGCGCTTCTTTATCCCAAATTAAAAATGCAAACATGCCGCGAAGCTTAGAAGCCGCTTCTTCTTTATAATGACGGTATGTAGCAAGAAGTACTTCCGTATCAGAATCTGTGCTGAACGTATAGCCTTTTTTCACAAGCTCTTCCTTCAGCTCCACATAGTTATAAATTTCTCCGTTGAAAATAATCCAATACTTTTCATCTTCATAAGAAAGCGGCTGCTTTCCGTGCTCAACATCTATAATACTTAAACGTCTAAATCCAAATCCTACATGCTCATCATGAAAGTAACCCTCATCATCCGGACCACGATGAACGATGAGACGATTCATTTGTTTAATTAGCTCTTCCTGTTCAGTAGTTTCGGACAATGGACGGTGATTAAATACACCAACAAACCCACACATATTATTGCCTCCACGTTATGTTATTTCTTAAAAGTAGACCTATAATTAGACAGTATTTTGTCCGATTTTGTTTCACATTTTTTCGCTTTTTGAAGATTTTTTTTTAATCAAAAGGAAAACCGCTTAAAATAAGCGGTTTTTTATGTTGTTATTGTCCCAATGCTTCTTTGCGAAGTGTATCGGCTTTATCCGTTTTTTCCCACGGAAGATCTAAGTCGTGACGGCCGAAATGTCCGTATGCAGCTGTTTGTTTGTAGATCGGACGGCGCAGGTCAAGCATTTTAATAATGCCAGCTGGACGAAGATCAAAGTTTGCACGAACCACTTCAATTAATTTTTCTTCTGAAGCTTTTCCTGTCCCGAATGTATCAATTGAAATCGATACAGGCTGTGCTACACCAATTGCATAAGCAAGCTGTACTTCACAAGAATCTGCAAGGCCGGCAGCTACGATGTTTTTCGCTACGTAACGAGCAGCATAAGCCGCAGAACGGTCAACCTTCGTTGCATCCTTACCTGAGAAAGCACCGCCGCCATGACGAGCGTATCCGCCATACGTATCAACAATGATTTTACGTCCAGTTAAACCAGCATCCCCTTGAGGTCCACCGATCACGAAACGGCCAGTTGGGTTAATAAAGTATTTTGTCTGTTCATCAATCAGTTCACTTGGAACGACAGGACTGATGACATGTTCTTTTAAGTCACTTTGAATTTGTTCAAGCGTCACTTCTGGTGCATGCTGCGTAGAAATAACCACTGTGTCAATACGAACTGGTTTGTTTTGCTCATCATATTCAACTGTGACTTGTGTTTTTCCGTCTGGACGAAGGTATGCAAGTGTTTCATTCTTGCGTACTTCTGTTAAACGGCGAGATAATTTATGCGCTAGTGAAATTGGCAGCGGCATGAGCTCTTCGGTTTCGTTATTGGCAAAACCAAACATCAATCCTTGGTCACCTGCACCAATCGCATCAATTTCTTCTTCAGTCATTGTTCCTTCACGTGCTTCAAGCGCTTTGTCTACACCTTGCGCAATATCAGCAGACTGTTCATCAATTGATGTAAGTACCGCACATGTTTCCGCATCAAAACCATATTTCGCACGTGTGTAGCCAATTTCCTTAATTGTGTCACGCACCGTCTTTGGAATATCGACATAAGTAGACGTTGTAATTTCACCGCTTACTAATACGAGACCGGTTGTAACAGAAGTTTCACAGGCAACACGTGCATTTGGATCTTTCTTTAAAATTTCATCCAAAATGCTGTCTGAAATTTGATCACAGATTTTATCCGGATGTCCTTCTGTCACTGATTCTGAAGTAAATAAACGACGATTTTGACTCATAATGGCTATTTCCTCCTGTACAAGACCACATCATCCCAAGATGAGGCCTCCAATATGATACGGAACTCGTTCCCTCTTATATTTGAAAACGTTTATATTAGAGATGTTATTGGCAATTTGTTCATATGATATCCCAAAAATAAAAAAACCATTTCCTTCATTGCGAGGAAAGGGTCTGAGATCGCATGCCTTTCACTCTTATCGCTCAAGGTGTTCTTGTACCTTGCATCAGGTTAGCACCTTGGTTTCTCAGCATTTTCATGCCTTTTAAATAAGAAACCGGTTGCTGGGCTTCATCGGGCCTGTCCCTCCACCAACTCGGGATAAGAGTATCCGTTCAATAAGATATCTTATCTTAAACCCTTGCGTCATGTCAATGCTTCATAAGAATTATCTCCCTCTTTTTTCTCCTCACCATTAGCATCACCAAAAAGCATATTTTCATAGCAGAAATGAAAAAACACACACAAAAATTTTTAAATAGTATAGACTATTATTATTAATGTGTTATACTAATCGAAACAAACAAATTCAACGGTAAAGGAAGGGTTTTTTTATGAACTCAGTGGATTTAAAAGAAGATTTGCAGTCATTGCTCTCATTAGAAAATACGCACCAAAATTTATCTGTTCCGAAACTTGTTGAAAAGATTTTGGCACGTAATGAAGGCGTTTTAACATCAACTGGAGCTGTCCGCGCCACAACTGGAGCCTATACAGGACGTTCGCCTAAAGATAAATTTATCGTCAAAGAAGAAAGCTCTGAACATAAAATCGATTGGGGTCAAGTCAACCAGCCGATCTCCAAAGAAGCATTTGACCGTTTATATACAAAGGTTGTGTCGTACTTAAAAGAACGTGATGAACTATTCGTCTTTGAAGGGTTTGCAGGCGCTGATGAAAGATATCGTATGCCGATTACAGTTGTAAACGAATTCGCATGGCACAATCTTTTTGCCAAGCAGCTATTTATCAGACCTGACGGGTCAACACCTTCTTCAAACGAAAAACCTTTCACCATCTTATCTGCACCGCACTTTAAAGCAGATCCTGCAACAGATGGCACAAACTCTGAAACGTTTATCATCGTTTCTTTTGAAAAACGCACGATTCTTATCGGTGGAACAGAATATGCAGGAGAAATGAAAAAGTCCATTTTCTCTGTGATGAACTACCTGCTTCCTGAGCAAGACATTTTATCCATGCACTGCTCAGCAAACGTAGGTCAAGAAGGCGATGTAGCCTTATTCTTCGGGCTTTCAGGTACTGGGAAAACGACGCTTTCTGCAAGCGCAAGCCGCAAGCTGATCGGAGACGATGAGCACGGCTGGTCTGGCACAGGGGTCTTCAATATCGAGGGCGGATGCTATGCGAAATGTGTGAACTTAAGTGAAGAAAAAGAACCTCAGATCTACAAAGCGATCAGCTTCGGATCAGTTCTTGAGAACGTTGTGCTTGATGAAGAAACACGTGAAGCGGATTACGATGATACCTTCTTTACTGAAAATACACGCGCTGCTTACCCAATCGAAATGATTGATAACATCGTGAAACCAAGTATCGCAGGACATCCATCTGCCATTGTCTTCTTAACAGCTGATGCGTTTGGCGTCTTACCTCCAATCAGCCGTTTAACAAAAGAGCAGGCAATGTACCATTTCTTGAGCGGGTACACAAGTAAATTAGCTGGAACTGAGCGCGGTGTCACATCACCAGAAACGACATTCTCTACTTGCTTCGGTTCACCATTCCTTCCGCTTCCAGCTCACGTCTATGCTGAAATGCTTGGCAAAAAGATTGATGAGCACGGTGCAAAAGTATTCCTTGTGAATACAGGCTGGACTGGCGGAGGCTACGGTACAGGCAAACGAATGAATCTCGCTCATACAAGAGCAATGGTGCAGGCAGCAATCGAAGGTGACCTTGACAATGCCGAGATGATTACTGATGACATCTTTGGCTTACACATCCCGCTTCATATTCCTGGTGTACCAGATGAAGTGCTTCAACCTGCTAAAACATGGGAGGACCAAGAGGCTTATCAAGAAAAAGCACACTTCCTTGCCAATGAATTTAAAAAGAACTTCCAAAAATTCAGCCACGCGGCAAGTGACATTGAAGCCAAAGGCGGTCCACTCGTATAACCAAATGAAAAAAGCTGAGGAGAATAAAATTCCTCAGCTTTTTTAGTTTGTTGAATGCAATGACACAAGACGGTACGTCACCTTCGTGACATTGTCTGTCAGCTCCAGTTTTTCAACATGTGCTGTCCCTGTTTTTTCTCCGTCTTTCGTTTTGCGCACCTCAAGTGGAATATTTAATGGATAAATGCGGTATCCATCCTTCATGAGTTCAAATACATTTTCTTCAATTCTTGTCTCTTTTCCCTTTGTGACAATCATTGTATTAAATTCAACAGGCATTCCCATAATGAAAATCCCCCTACTTTCTATATTTCGTTATACTGCTTATTTTACCACATTTCCGCTTTTTCGGCTGTGCATCCATGTGGTCAGCCTTCTCACAATTTCTCGATTATGCTGCGGCGGGAAATAGTGGTTGTATCCATGGAAATACCATGTCTCCACGGACTTTCCGTGCTGGCGCAGCGCATCTTCTAACAAATACGCATGCTCAATCGATACATTTTGATCCTCTTCTCCGTGGATGATAAGGACAGGTGCTTCAATTTTGTCCACATCATTTAAAGGGGTTCTGTTCTCATATGCCTCTGGCACCTTATGCGGCGGACCGCCAATCACACGCTTCATCATCCGTCTCATATCCACACGCTCTTCATAAGTCAGTTTCATGTCACTGACGCCTCCCCATGTGACAAAGGAAGCTGCCTCCTGTTTCATTTCAACAGCGGTCCAGATGCCCATAATACCGCCTCGCGAAAAACCAAAGATATGAATGCGGTCCTTCTTCACTTTTTTGTGCTGTTTTAACAGCTGAAAGGCAGCGAACGCATCTTTTCGATCTTCTCCGGCAAAATCTTCGTTCCCTTCGCCTCCTTGGTTTCCCCGGTAAAAGGGAGCAAAGACGACAAAGCCCTGCGCGGCAAATTGCACAATCCGGCCAGGTCTGACCATCCCCACATTTTTAATGCCGCCTCGTAAATACAAAAAGCCGTCGTAGAAACCTTCCCCGGCTGGTTCAGCGAGCAGGCCTTTCATCCGAAGTCCATCTGCCTCATAGGTCACTGTATATAAGTGAATATGCGGATGGGGCGACGGAAACCTTCTTTTTTCCACAATCACTTGATTTCTCTCCTTTTCATCTTTGATTACGTCCATTGCTTCAGTATCGCTTCTGCGACAAGCTGGCCTGATTTTGTCACCATCGGCGTGCCGCCGCCTGGATGACTTGTTCCACCAACAAACCAAAGTCCTTCAATATCCTTTGACTGATTATTGATGCGAAAGAATGCCTGTTTGAACGAGTTTGAAGACATGCCATAAATGGCTCCACGATATGCCCCCGTTTTCTGCTGCAGATCGAGCGGGGTTTGAACCGCTTCATATTCGATAAGCTCATCCAAATTAAAAAGACCTTTTTCCATTAATTTGTTTTTTACATGCTGACGATATGTCTCCTTTAGCATGTCCCAATCTTGCTCTTTTGTCACATAAGGTGCATTGGCCAGTACAAACAGGTTGCTTCTTCCCGGTCCTCCGCTTAAAGCTGGTTCTGAATGGCCTGAATAGCATATGTATAGCGCCGGGTCTTGAGGCAATTGTTTTTTCTGAAAAATATCCTTGAATTCTTGCTCATAATCCTCAGGGAAAAACACATTGTGATGGACCAGCTGTTCATAGACTTTAGGTACCCCTAATAAGAGAACAAAGCCCGACAACGACGGTTCAATGCCAGACAGTTTTTGATTTAAAAAACGAGGACGGTCTTTTTCATCTATGAGATGACGGTATACAGTCAGCGCATCTGCTCCTGCAATGACTTGATCTGCCTCATACATCTGCTGATCCGTCTCCACTCCTTTGATCCGCCGATCCTTCACATGAATCTTGTTCACTCGTTCATTGAGGTAAATCTGAACGCCTAATTCTTTTGCCAGTGTCTCAAATGCCTCAACTAAACGATACGTACCGCCCTGTATTCCATAAATCCCTTTCTCCCCTTCTAAATACGCCATCATATTAAAAATAGCCGGCGCCTCGTAGGGAGAAGAGCCAATATAAGTGGCATACCGTCCAAACATCGCCAATGTATGGGGATGACGGAAATATTGACGCAGCAGGCGCTGAACCGATGTGAACGGTTTGACAGCGAGAAGTGCTTTCATCAGCTTTACATCCGCCTTATCCTTCCAGCTCAATAACAAACGATTTAAAAACTGCTCCTCTGCCTTTTGAAAAAGCGTCTTTGATTCCTGCAAAAATGCGCGGTATTGCTTCGCATCTTCAGGACTGAATGCAGCAATTTGTGATTCCATTTGCTCAATATTCGGCGTAAACTCGACCGTATGTCCATCTGGAAAAATATTTTTGGTAAGCGGAGAAATCGGATAAAAGGTCACATAATCCTCCATCCGTCTATGACAGGATGTAAACACTTCTTCAAAATAGGCCTTCATTGTAATGGTGCTCGGTCCTAAATCAAAAGAGTAGCCTGCCTCGTGATGGCGCTGCAATTTCCCCCCTAAAGCCGCTTCTTTTTCTAAAATGGTGACCTGAACCCCGCGTGACTGTAGACGGATCGCTGCTGATAATCCGCCAAGTCCGCCGCCGATGATGATCACTTTTTTCATTCGTACCTTCTCCCTTTCCATTCATACCCTTCTTTTTTCAGACCGATTTTCATAGAAGCAAAGCCAATGGCGATCAGGCTTAAAATACTGACCGGCAATAAAAAAGCCATCGCAGATGTCCGCCCATTTTCAGTATCAATTGCTGCTTTAATCGATACACCCAGCCCATAGCAAAGAATGGCTAAGCATATGCTCAAAACATCCAGCTGAAACAAGGCGATCATGAAACAAATGACAGGAGCCAAATAAAGGAGGGTGTATAAACAAAAGACACTGCTTAACAAAGCAATGCTTCGATTCACCCCCGGGAACAAATTTTTCCGGTAACCTTCCCAAACCTCTTGTCCACTTTCATACATTCTCATATACACAAATGGATGAATGCTTGCAAGTGTGAACGGAAAGCCTTTTTCCTTCACCCTTCTAGCCAAAGCCATATCATCAACGAGTGAATCCTTGATCGCTTCATGCCCGCCAATGTCGTGATAACAATTCTTTTCAATGGCAATAAAACCACCATGTGCTGCAGCAAAAGCGGGGTTCTTTGATTTTCTTACCCATTTCACTGGCAGATGACAGCCAATGGTAAACATCATCATAGGAACGACAAGATGCTCAAAAAATGTACCTGTTTTTTGTTCTGGAAAACCTGACAGCATGCCCGTTTTTTGCATACATAACTGCTTGTAAACTGATTCAACTGCCCCTTTTTTTAACCGGACATCCGCATCTAAAAATAGCAGCCAATCAGAAGCTGCTGCCTCTGCGAGCTGAGAACAGGCATATGATTTACCAAGCCAGCCCCGCTTTAATGGCTGACCTGACTGGACTCGGATCCACGGATATGTTTCTGCGAAGCGCTCCACCAGCGCTCTAGTCTGATCTGTCGAATGGTCATCAAGTACGATAAGCTCTTTCGGATAAAAGCGTTGATCAACGATCGACTGAAGACAGGCTTCTATTCGTTTTTCCTCATTTCTCGCTGGAATCAGAATTGATAACGAAATAGGTTCACCTGGCGAAAAGGGTGCTGGCTTTAAAACAGGAAGCTGCCTCATATTCCATATGGTGAAAATAAACTGACAGAGCAAGAGTACACTGATTACGGTTAAGAAGACCGCCATGTTTTCACCCACTTTTTAAAGGAATCAAACGCATCACTTGTTGATTGACTTGTCCTTGTCATCTGTCTAAATTCTTGATTAGTTGAAAAATCAGGATCTGTGATGACCTGTGCTTGATGTGTATTTAGCTGCGTTTCAAGCAGATCTCTAAGCAGATGCGTCACGTCCTTGCTTCGAAATTCTCCGCCAGATACTAAGGTATCTTCACCAAACACAGCAGATACTGTCGGCTTTTGAAATTGATTAAATGTATAATGCAAGGTCACAGGCTTCACCACGACTTGCTCAAATTGTCTCACTAAAAATGAAGCCCCGCCCTCCAATTCAAGCGGCCGCATATCCTGATGCATGATTTTCCCCTGTGGAAAAAGCCATACAGCCCTGCCAGCCTGCATGTTCTCTTTTGCCGTCATTAATGCTTGCTTCACACTTTTCAGATTCTCTTTCTGAACCGGAAAGGCACCAAGCTTTCGGAAAAAGGCATATTGCTTCAGCTGTTTCTCCTCCATCATCATATAGTGATCGAGTTCGGACGCTTTTTCTGTTAAAAGAAAGATGATCAGTCCATCCCACCATGAGCTATGATTGGCGATATAAAGAACAGGCAGCTTCTCGTTTGGGTCCACAGTGCCTTTCATCATCACGCAGCGGAAATGTTTATGAAGTAAATACCGCTCAAGATAAAGAGAAAATATACGTCTAAACGATCGGCTTTTGTCGCTTTCTTTCAAATTGAACCCTTCCTTCACACAAAATAACAATGATCAGTGCTAAATAAAAAATGACATCGAGCCCGCCCTTTAATGCCAGCACACCAAAAAAGAACACCATTGCCTGATAAATACGGCTCGTCCAGCTCAGAGCCTTTTGATCAATCTGAACAAGCGGGAAGAGAAAGGAAAGTCCTGCTCCAATCATACCCCAGCTCACAAAATTCTCAAAAGGAATACCATAAAAACCGCCGCCGTCATACCACACCCAAAATTTCCGTTCAGCCGCTACTGGGTCTAATATGAGGTCAAGCAAGACAATCCATATCCCCGTTTCGACAGCTCGTTTCCATTTCGACTGCTGATTGGATAAAAAAAGGCTGTTTAAAAACACACCAACCCATGCAAAAGCAATGGTTAAAGGCACCCCTGCCACTAGAAAACCTAACGTCGGATAATAGTCATAGGCCCCAAAAGGAAAACCGGTTGTGATCCCAACCCATTCAACCGTAAATGTCAGCACCCCGACAACGGCTGCCCTTTTGATCACACCCCCCCATGCCCCATAAATATTTCGCCCAATCTCTATCACACAGCAGGCATAAAGCACAAGGAAAATGCCATTTGCAAACTGAAGCCATGCTGGCACTTCAAAAGAGACCATTAATATGAGCCCTACTAAATACCATCCAAGAAATACCCAACTCACTCTATACACGAAACCGCCCCTTTATTTCTTCCAAATTCAAGAAAGTATTCATGCTTCTAGTATAGAAAAAAAGACACGTTCTATAAATAAACAATGCGCTTCTTATTTTCATCTAGGCACTCACCAAAAATCCCTTTTGACATACTTTAATTAGTGATCTAGAACAAAGGAGGCGAATTACTCTTGAATCGTTCCATCAAAGTCAGACTTGCATTCATCGTCGTTGTCCTGCTCTTTATTCCATTTGTCGCCTGTAAAAAAGAACAAGAGCAGACCGTACAAGTAGCCGAGGTGACCCATTCGGTTTTTTATGCTCCGCTATATGTTGCCTTATCTGAGGATTTCTTCAAAGAAGAAGGGCTAGAGGTTGAATTAAAAACGACTTGGGGCGGTGATAAAACGATGACAGCTCTCTTATCCGGCGGTGCAGATATCGCCCTGACCGGATCTGAATCCTCTATCTATGTAGAGGCTCAAGACACAAAAGACTCTGTCATCAACTTTGCACAGCTGACACAAACAGACGGTACATTTCTTGTTTCAAGGGAGAAAGTGAGCGAATTCTCTTGGGATCAATTAAAAGGAAAAGACTTTCTTGGACAGCGGAAAGGCGGCATGCCGCAAATGGTCGGTGAATATGTCCTGAAAAAGGAAGGCATTGATGTAAAAAAGGATCTCCGCATGATTCAAAATATTGATTTTGCCAACATTTCAGGCGCTTTCTCCTCTGGAACTGGCGATTTTGTGCAGTTATTCGAACCGACAGCATCCTTAATTGAAAAAGAAGGCAAAGGGTACATTACCGCCTCCTTTGGAGAGGCTTCCGGAAAGGTGCCGTATACCACCTTCATGGCAAAGAAGAGTTACTTAGAGGAAAACAAAGAGACAGCTGAAGCCTTCACTCGCGCCATTTACAAAGCGCAGAAATGGGTAGAAGCCAAGCAGCCGGAGGAGATTGCCAAAACCATTCAATCTCATTTTCCTGACACAGAACTTGATGTCTTATCAACTGCCATCAAACGCTACAAACAGCAAAACTCCTATGCAGCAGATCCCCTTCTGAATGAAGAGGAATGGAACAAATTGCAGGAAATCATGAAGGAGAGCGATGAATTGCCGAAATTTATCCCGTACAAACAACTTGTCGATTCATCCATTGCAAAGAAGGTCACAGAACACAAATAGAATAGGAGGTAGCACATGTCTTTCCTTCAAATTGACCATGTGACCCACACGTACTTCTCTTTAAAAGAAAAAACAACGGCCATACAGCACATCAATATGGAGATAGACCAAGGAGAATTTATCTCATTTATTGGTCCCAGCGGCTGCGGAAAAACCACCCTGCTGTCTATCATTGCAGGAATAACGCCGCCCTCTGAAGGCCGAATTTTAATCGAAGGAAAAGAACCGAATCAAAAAGAGCATCAAATCGGCTACATGCTCCAGCAAGATTATTTGTTTCCTTGGAAAACCATCAAGGAAAATATCATTCTCGGGTTAAAAATTACCAAGCAAGATTCACATGAAGCCACCTCCGCCGCTCTTGGCTTACTGCCTAAGCTTGGCCTTCATGATGTAGAGGAAAAATACCCGAAGGAGCTGTCAGGCGGTATGAGGCAGCGTGCGGCTCTCGCCCGAACGCTTGCAGTGAATCCCGGTCTGCTTTTACTAGATGAACCCTTTTCAGCTCTAGACTATCAAACCAAACTCACTTTAGAGGATCTCGTCTTTCATACACTCAAAAACTATCAAAAAACAGCGGTCCTTGTGACACATGACATCGGCGAAGCCATTGCGATGAGTGACCGCATTTTCTTATTCTCTAAGCATCCTGGCTCAATCAAGCGAATGTTTACCGTTCCAGATGAACTGAGGACTCTTTCTCCTTTCGAAACAAGACAGACCCAGAGTTTCCAAGAGCTCTTTCAAACGATTTGGAAGGAGCTGAAAACCGTTGAAACACAGTGACCTTTTACATGAAGCCTATCGCAAAAAATACCGAATGGAAAAACGCATGACCCGAATCTATCAGTTCATTATTTTCGCCAGCTTCTTTTCGCTTTGGGAGCTTGCCAGTCATTTTCGTCTTATCGATCCACTGATATTTAGTTCACCATCAGCAGTCTGCCAATTGTTTGTACAAAAAATATCCGATGGGTCTTTAATGAATCATATGAGTATTACATTATTTGAAACAGTGCTCGGATTTCTACTTGGTACCTTTTGCGGCATTTTGCTCGCTGCCGCCTTATGGTGGTCCACCCGCCTGGCAAACGTTCTTGATCCTTATTTAGTCATTTTAAATGCCATGCCAAAAGTTGCCCTCGCCCCGATTTTAATTGTTGCCCTTGGGCCTGGCATGATCAGCATCGTTGCCATGGGCGCAATCATTAGTGTAATCATTACGACGATCGTCATATATACAGCCTTTCAAGAGGTCGATGAGAATTATTTAAAGGTGATGAAAACCTTTGGTGCGAAAAAAAGCGTCGTCTTTCGCGAGGTCATTTTGCCAGCTAGTATTCCAACGATGATTTCTGCGATCAAGGTCAATGTCGGCCTTTCTTGGGTAGGGGTTATTGTAGGGGAATTTCTTGTTTCCTCAAAAGGGCTCGGCTACATGATCATTTACGGCTTTCAAGTCTTCAACTTTACACTCGTGTTCTTAAGTCTTTTCATTATTGCCGTGTTTGCGACCATCATGTACCAGCTTGTGGAATGGCTCGAACGTCGTTTTCTTCAAAAATAAAAAGCACAGGGATTGTCACCCTGCGCTTTTTTAACGAATCAAACCGTTCTTTTCTAAATAAGCAAGACTTTGTCTTAACACATCATCTTTCATAATAAAACTGAAATTCTTATTTTTTGCGATGGATCTTGGCAAGTCTGCGAAAAGAACGGGTCCTTTCGTTTCAAAATACGTGTCTTGCTTCACTAGTTTTTCAATATCAGCGAAATAAATATTCTTGACAATGACCTTTTCTCTGCCCAGCACCTGATATTGACCAATATACGTTAATTCACGAACAACAGCACCCGTCTCTTCTTGAATCTCCCGTATAGCGGCTTGGTCTGCTTCTTCATCCGGCTCAACTTTCCCTCCTGGAAACTCATAGCCCCGATCCTCATGTTCAGTGAGCAGCCATTTCCCTTGGTAGCGGCAGATGGCCCAAACATGCTTAGGATGACTTGAAAAAGGCTTCTCCTCAAAAGAGAGCTTGACCGTATTATGATAATAGTCTTTAAATACATGCATGTGAAATCCCTCATATCCTGTCCTTGCTTCTTGTAAAACATCATACCACAGATCACATTTATCTGAAGAATTTTTATCAAAAGTGAAACAAACAAGTGGTTCCAACTCGTCTGTATCTAAAATGAGGTATTGTTGCTAAAACCTTTTTATCATCTCCAACTTCACCCAATTTTAATCATGAAACCTTTTATCCCTATATGACGTAAATGAATCAGTGTTTGTCCTATGACAACGAGGAGGAAATCAGCATGAGTATAAAAAATGGGTCAAAACAAGACTCACCCCATGAGGTGATCAAGAAACACCTCGTGAAAGGACAAAAGTTAGATTTAACAAAAGACAATCCATCGGTCGACCAAATTCATATCGGGCTTGGCTGGGACCTGGCTGGTCAGCCAATTGATTTAGATACGCAAGTGTTTCTTTTAAATGAAGAGGATAAGCTGTTGTCTCCTAAGCATCTGATCTATTATCACCAGCAGCAAAGCTTAGATGGAGCTGTTCGTCATCTTGGTGATCATCAATTTGGCGGAGGGTATCGAGACAATGAAATGATTATTATGCAATTAAGCAGAGTCTCACCTGATATTCATAAAATTGTCGTCACAGCCACGATACATGATGCACACGAACGCCAGCATCATTTTGGACAAGTCACCAATGCCTACGTGCGACTTACGGATCAAATCTCGCAGCAAGAGATTTGTACCTTTCAGTTAACAGAGGATTATTCGTATTGTACATCCATTATATGCGCTGAACTCACGAGAGATCAGGAGGAATGGAAAATCACCGCGACCGGGCAAGGGACTACTCTAGATTTAAATGATTTATGCCGCATCTACGGATTTACATCTTGACGCAGGAAAGGAGCCGGCACCTATGGGATTTCATTTCAACACGATAGAAGAACTTACCTTACAAGCAGAAGGCAGCGGAATCTTTTTTGCCAAAAAAGGCGCCATGATTGCTGATCAAGGAAGTTTCCAATACCGCAAGCGATTACTTGGAACGAATAAAGGAAATATGGTCAGCCAAGTATTTAACCATATCAGCAGGAAATTCACAGGTGAAAACCTTGAAATGATGGAAGTGAGTGGACAAGGTACTTGCTACTTGGCGGATGCAAGCGAGCATGTAACAGTGATTAATCTTGAGCCAAGCGGTCCTTGGCAGCATGTAAGTGTAGAAAGTGAAGATTTACTTGCCTTTACTGAGGAATGCCATTACGGCGTCACACCAGTAGGCGTTGGTATTTTATCACAGAAAGGACTGTTTACATCAAAACTCTCTTATCAAGGGCACGGAGCGCAGGTCGCCATTAAAACGAATGGAAATCCGCTCATTTTAAAAGCCCCCTGCCGTGTAGACCCTGACGCAATTGTTGCTTGGACAGGCAAATCACCGAAGGTCAAACTAGATGTGAACTGGAAAACTTTCATTGGACAAACATCTGGCGAATCCTACTTATTTGAGTTCCAGGAACAAGATCAAATCGTCATTATCCAGCCATCTGAGCGCACATCTGGCTTACGGGTGGGCTTAGATGATAATCGCTACAAACCTCAGAGCCAGAGCTCCTCTCATGAATTCACCAATTTACAGCAAGAAAATAGAGGCGGCGGGATCAGTGATTTGATCGGAGGCATTTTACAACCGCGAAAATAAAGCATGTAGAGATTCTCTACATGCTTTTTCAATTCATCAAACCATTTGTCTCAATAAAGCTCCTTGTTTCTTCATTGCCGAGCTCATAAATCATTGTGTAAATCTCTTTTCTTTTTCTATCCATTTCATCATTTGGACTATCATAATGATATTCAAGAAACGGAACATGCGCCCGAAAGAAGCCTTTCCAATCTGTCATATACTGTTCATCGAAATAGTCTCTCAGCTGCAAAATTTGATCATCATCTGCTTCTATTTGAAATTGCCAAGCCGCTGCATCTCTATGCTGCGATATCGATCCATCTTGTACGGATACATAGTACGTGTGTCGCGCCATCTGAATCATCCTTTTTCCTTTAGTATGACCAGATATGAGGAAATTACGGCTTTTTGCGCAATTTATTTTTCAACATGTCCAATACATCAATAAACAACTGTGGAATGGGAACTCCAAGGGCTCTGGCTGTCGAGACGATTTGGTAAGATTCATAAATAATATAAAAGATGATCGCTAAATCCTTAATCGTCCCATTTGTCTTCAGCATGACATCGAAGAAATGTGCCATAGATATTAAGGAGACTGTCACGACCTTTCGAACAATCCGTGTCAAAAACCGTTTCATTGTGAGCTGCCCAGTCAAAGATTCTCTTAGGCTTGAACAAATTAATTCAATAGCCATCAACGTCACTAAAATCATCAGTAAATATCCTGCTCCACCAAACAGAAAGCCCATCGCCGACAAACTCACTGTAACCAACGAAAAGATGCCTAAATCCTTGCTCACTTGGCATCAACATCCTTTCAAAGTGGAACTCCTTACCTCAATAGTATATGCCGAATTCTCGCAATAGCTTGGACGACAAAAAATAAAGGCGCTGTTATGTATTCAGGGAGACGAATGAGACCAAAAAAGCCGCCCATGAGGCGGCTTTAGACTGTTGACAAAGGGCTAAAATGATCTTGATTTTAGCCCTTTGTCTTCTTTTCAGAGTGATAGAAAACCTTTGCAGCCCTAGGAAGGGCGAGTACCGGAGCGGAGCGAATTGAAACATTCGTGAGCACCGGAGCGCAGACCTGACACCGAATGCGAGGGTTTGTCTACACGCTGAAGCCGCCCATGAGGCGGCTTCTCTTTTTAGACTCTGACATCAATAAATGAAGCATCTGAATCCTTTGGTTGAACAGCTTGAGGCTGCTGCTGCACTTGATCCAGCATCACCATAGCTTGTGCTGTATTCGTAGCAAGCTGTGAATTCAACAAACTAATATTGAGTGTCTTTTGAATGCTCGCTACTTGCTGACTCATCATTCCTGCAATAGAAGACATCTTCTTCCCTCCCTTCTCTTTTCTCTTCGGCTGAAAGCCCTATGATTTCAATGGGCTGTCTGTCCCGATTCCAGTAAAAAAAGAATGTCGGCCTATTTATGACCGACATTCTTTTCACATACGTGTATTATCCTAAATATGCTTTAAGCATCCAGTTGTGTTTTTCAATGGATTGATGAATCGCAAGCAGCATATCACCTGTAGTTTCATCGCCAACCTCTGCAGCTAGCTCCATTCCTTGTTTTAATTCCTCAGCGATATTGGAGAAATCATCATATAGATTTTTCACCATTTGCTCCGCTGATTCTTTGCCCTCTGCTTCTTGAATGCTGGAAATTTCTAAGCACTCTTTCATTGTCGCAACAGGCTGTCCATTTAAAGCAAGCATACGCTCAGCCAAATCATCAATATATGTAGCTGTTTCTGTATATAGTTCTTCAAATTTCTCATGGAGTGTAAAGAAATCTTTCCCCTTTACATACCAATGATAGTTATGTAATTTCACGTAAAGCACAGTCCAATCAGCTACTTGTTTATTGACGACGTTTAATAATTGTTCAGACATATTTATTCCTCCTTATGTAATTGCGTTTAGTATGAGAATACCCTTTTCTTATTATACTGAAACCTGCCGTCAATTTCTTCTATTTTGACTGCATGAAATATATGTTAATATGGAAATAAGGAGGGAGTTAGATGCTGTTACTTGGGATTATCAGCTTTATCATTATCTCAATCGTTGTCTTTTTATCATTGTGGACGACATCGAAGGCTTATGAATATAAGCATAAAGTCGATTCACCACAGGATGCAGAACCAAATCAACGTCCTAATCCAAAATAAATCCGCTTTTAATGATGTGAGGTTTCTTCTTCTGCAGTAGTTGAACTCTCTTTTTTCACCTCACCTACGTGGATGTTCGTTTTCGGCATATTATGCTGCTGTTTAGCTGTCACATGGACTTGTATGATATAAAGGCCATCTTTTTTGAAGGCTGTGTGCAATTCGTATACACCTTTGTTTTCTTTCTTTGGCTGAATCATCTTGCTGTTATCCTTGTCGCCATCTTTCCACACTTCAAATTGAACATCATCTGCATCATCAACAGGCGTATCACCGTATGTGACAGCTGCTTTTACTATAACGCTTTCATTTTTCTCCACTTGCTCAGGTCCTGTGAGCTTTACTTCTAATAGCTCAGGCACTTCCCCTTTGCCGCTATTTGCTGCAGAGTTTCCACATGCACTCAATAACGTGAGCATCAGAATCATTCCCAACATTTTTCGCATCCTGCGTTTCCCCCTTCTTTTACTGACATGTCCATTTTAACAAATATCCCCTATTTTGACATCTCTGTTTGAATTCAAATAAAAAACCGGACATCTAAATGTCCGGTTCATCATTCTATTAACCAAATACTTTTAAAAGCTCTTCTTGATCCTGAGAAAGCCAGAAACGCATTAAACGTTTTGCCCCTTCAAGATCATGAAGCTTCGCTTGGCCGCATTGCTCTTCGTTTGCAGCAGGTATTTCTGTTACTTCAACCGCATCCTTGAATGTTGCATCAAGAAGTTCAACGATCTCTTTTGGAGTTGGTGCACCACTGACAACTAAATAGTAGCCTGTCTGGCAGCCCATTGGAGAAATATCGATGATATCAAAATGATCATATTTCTCTGAGTGTGTTCTAATATTAAACGCAAGCAAATGCTCTAATGTATGAATCGTATCAGGTTTCATCGCCTGCTTGTTGGGCTGACAAAAACGAATATCGAATTTATTTACTTCCCCATCTGATCCCACTTTATGAACGCCGCAATGACGAACATATGGCGCTTTTACAGCATTATGATCAAGTTCAAAGCTTTCGACTGAAGGCATAATCACCACTCCTATAATTGCAATTTCCTATATTATAACATATTTCTCCGACCAGTTTAGTTTATAAAACTTTCCTTCCTTGTCCTTTTTTCTTATACTGTGGAAGACAGACAAGGAGGAACCTCTATGAAACAAATTTTTATCGGCATGATACGCTTTTATCAAAAATGTATATCCCCTCTGACACCGCCAAGCTGCCGGTTTTATCCAACATGCTCAAACTATGGACTAGAGGCAATCAAAACGCATGGCGCGATCAAGGGCGGCTGGCTCACCATAAAACGGATTTTGAAATGTCATCCGCTTCATCCTGGAGGCATCGATCCTGTTCCGCCTAAAAAGGAAAAATAACTTACTTTTCTTCATATCCGTTGACAACTAAGTCAAGCTTCCCTGTTCCAGGGTCAATGACAAGCCCATGTACAGGTACATCTGATGGAAGAAGCGGGTGATTTTTTACTACAGACACACTGTCCTTCACGCTCTCTTCAACTGAACTAAAGCTTTTGAGCCACTGTTTAAAATCAATTCCTGAGTATTCCAGTACTTCAATACGTTTTTCTGGAATACCGCGCTCAACGGCTTTATTTAAAAGTGTCTGGCTGTCTATTTTACTCATCCCGCAATCATGATGCCCAATGACATATACTTCGTCAGCATTTAATTCGTAAACAGCAACTAAAATGCTTCGCATAATACTTCCAAATGGATGAGAAACAAGCGCCCCAGCACTTTTGACAATCTTAATATCACCATTTTTCATGTTCATGGCACGCGGAAGCAGTTCAACAAGTCTTGTATCCATACACGATAGAATGACAGCTTTTTTCTGTGGAAACTTTGTTGTTGTAAACTCTTCGTATTTCTTCTCTTCAATAAATTGTTGATTATATTCGATGATTTCATCTAAAAGTTTCATACGTTTGTCCATTCCTTTATCTTTTTTTAAAAATAAATATAGCACAATGTAAGAAATTTCGTCACGTTTTGCAGCTTATTTTTTTAAAGAAAACATCTGCTGATGAAAATTTTTTATTTTCCTCTTTTCAAATCGTAATTATTACGATACAATAACTCAGGACATTAAATCGTAATCATTTCTATCTATTAGATTGAGAGGAGACATTTTCTACATGAAAAAAATCTTTTTTATTTTAACAGCTGCTTTATTCGCGATCGGTCTTGCCGCTTGCTCAAGCAGTGCGGGCACTAATGCTTCAAAAGGAAAGGCAGACGGGAAACTAATCATTTACACCACGATCTTCCCAATTCAAGATTTCACTGAAAAAATTGGCGGCTCTCACGTTCATGCTCAAAGCGTGTATCCTGCAAATGCAGATGCACACAGCTTTGAACCAAGTTCAAAAACAATGGTTGAAATGGCTGAAGGTGATGCCTTTATCTACAGCGGCACAGGGGCTGAAGCATTCGCAGACAAAACTGCTGCCACTTTAAAAGACCAAGGTGTGAAAACAGTCAAAGCAGCCGAAGGCATCAAATTGTTATCGACAAAAGAAGAACATGCACATGAAGAAGGCGAAGATCATGACCATGAAGGTCAAGACCACGACCATGATCATGACGGGCACGATCACGGAGATAAAGACCCTCATGCATGGTTAGACCCAGTTTATGCACAGCAAATGGCGAAAAACATTAAAGACACACTCGTCTCTTTAGATCCAGATCATAAAGACGAATACACAAAAAACTATGAACATCTAAAAAAAGATTTGCAATCGTTAGATCAAGAATTTAAAACAACGTTATCTAAAGCGAAACATAAAGAAATTCTTGTTTCTCACGCAGCTTATGGTTATTGGGAAAAGCGCTATGGCATTGAGCAAATCAGTGTTTTAGGGTTATCCGCTTCTGAGGAGCCATCACAAAAACAGCTCGAAAACATTGTACAAAAAGCGGAAAAGCATCACATTCAATACGTTATTTTTGAAAACAATGTCAGCAGCAAAGTATCAGATACAATCCGCAGTGAAATTGGGGCAAAAAGCTTGACCCTTAAAAATCTAGAATCCATTACTGAAGATGATGCCAAAAATGGCGAAAACTACGTCAGCTTAATGAAACAAAACTTAAAGACCTTAAAAACTGCATTAAATGATTAATGCTTTTGAACCCCGGGTGATCAACCGGGGTTTTTTGCTGTAAAAAAAGCACACCGTTATCGGGCGTGCTTTTTTGATTACATTTGATATTTTTTCTTAAACTGCTCAGCTCTTCCGCCTTTTTCTCCGAATTTTTGACGTCCTGTATAAAAAGGATGCGTATCAGAGCTTGTTTCTACTTTAATGACAGGATACGTTTTCCCATCTTCCCACTCTACTGTCTCGTTTGATGTCTTTGTTGATCTACTCAAGAAGCGGTAACCGCTGTTTACGTCCATAAATACAACTTCATGTGAGGTTGGATGAATATCTTTTTTCAATGTCAAAACTCCTTTCGTTAATAAAACGTAATGGTTACGTTTTATATTTATATTCTACTCCCTCTTTTACAACTTGTCAAAAAACAAGCTTTCTTAGTCAGGAAGAATAATCTAAAAATGGTGGAGAATAATAAGCATCATGAAAAAGAGAAGCGATAAGAAAGGCGGAGAAAAAATTGACTGATCTCGTTTTAGCTAGAAGCCTGTTCGGCACAACCATGGGCTTTCATATTATTTATGCCTCGCTTGGCGTTGGCATCCCGCTAATGATTTTGTTAGCTGAACTCATCTTTCAAAAAACGAAGGACCCGCATTATGCCATCATGGCCAAGCGGTGGACAAAAGCACAGGCTGTTCTGTTAGGGGTCGCCATTCCAACAGGCACCATTGCTGGTACGCAGCTTGCCCTTTTATGGCCAGGTTTTATGGAGGTCATCGGAAAGGTCATGTCACTGCCATTCCAGATTGAAATCTATGCGTTCTTTATAGAAGCATTATTTATGTCTATTTATGTGTACGCAGCGGACCGCCTATCAAATGCAATGCGCATCATTACGGTTATTTTTATCGTCATTGGTGCAGCTGCATCAGCGATTCTAATTACAAACGTACATGCTTTTGAAGGAACTCCTGCTGGCTTTCAGATGGTAAATGGAGAAATCACAAATATCGAGCCTTGGAAGGCCTTTTTCAATCCAAGCTTTGCTGTAACTGCTACACATGTTGTGCTGTCTGCTTTTACAACAGGTGCTTTTGTGATTGCTTCAGTTGCAGCTTTTAAAATGCTCAAAACGAGAAAAAATGAGAAGCTCTATACATTTCATCGAAAAGCCCTTTTTCTTGGACTCATTGTAGGAGGACTTTTCTCTTTTCTAACAGCCTTAAATGGCCACGAATCCGCTCAGCTTCTGTATGAATATCAGCCTGAAAAGCTGGCTGGAGCTGAAGGTTTATTTGAAACGCAATCACATGCGCCTCTTGCAATAGGTGGTTTTACGGATGCTGATTCGCAGGAAATTAAAGGTGCGATCGAAATTCCTTGGGCGCTCAGTTTTCTGGCAGGAAATAGCTTCGATACAGTGGTCAAAGGCTTAAATGATTTTCCTCGTGACGAGTGGCCGCCTTTATTTATACACACATTATTTAACGGCATGGTCATTATTGGATCGGTACTCATTCTATTTGCGGTATTAGCGCTGCTTTACCGTAAAATTTTAAAACGGGACAAATTTCCGAAGTGGCTTCTTTTTCTTTACTTATTCGGCGGGCCTCTTAGTCTTTTGGCTATTGAATTTGGCTGGATCTTTGCTTGTACAGGCCGCCAGCCATGGGTCATTTATCGAATGCTCAAAACGTCAGAGGTTGTCACATCATCAGGCTCGATCGGGACACTTTTTATCCTTTTTGCCATTGTCTATCTCATCTTAGGCATAGCAACCGTTATTGTGCTGACGTACTACTTTAGAAAACATTCGATTGAAGAAGACCTACGGTTAACAGAATCTTAAAAAGGGAGCGATCTTGATGCAAATGGATGTTACAACTGATGCGCTCATTGCAATCACCATCTTATGGGGATTCGTTTTTATCTATGCAGTGATGGCATCAATGGATTTCGGCGCAGGATTTTGGTCGATGATTTATATGAATAGAGAACAAACAAAGGCCGCTAATATCGCAAATAAGTACCTTTCTCCAACATGGGAAGTGACAAACGTCTTTATTGTCGCCATCGTTGTCGCATTGTTCAGCCTGTTTCCAGGTGCGACCTTTGTACTTGGTACCGTTTTATTAATACCCGGCAGCATTATATTATTGCTTCTTGCACTGCGAAGCGGGTTTCTCGTGTTTTCTCATTCACTGCCTAAGAAATACCGAAAAGCGGTGACGTATATTTCAGGGATCAGCGGCTTTATCATTCCGTCCATCCTGATCATGGTTCTCCCAATCACCCATGGTGGCTTTATCTTTCAGGAGAACAACGTCTACTCATTAGATCTTGGACTGGTCTTTACAAGTGCAAATGTCTATTCTTTTGTCGGCTTTGCCATTTTCAGCACCCTTTTTCTTTCGTCCTTGCTTTTAGCTGATTTCTCTAATGTTGCTGATGAAGATGAAGCTTACAGCATTTATAGAAGAGGGGCGCTCATTACGGGTCCACTTTCACTCATGATGGCCTTTTTTATCATGCTGACATTACGAAGCGAGGCCAATTGGCTGTTCACAAAAATGATGCAGAACATTCCTATTCTTCTTGTATCTCTCTTAATGTTTCTGCTCGCAGGACTGGCTCTATTTTTACCAAACAGCCGGTTTAAGCATCGGAAAGGGAGACCACGCCTTGCCGTCATTGCAATTACCATTCAATATTTCTTAGCAAGCTATGTGTATGGGCGTGCCCATTTGCCTTACATGGCTTATCCAGATATTACAATCATGTCTGGATTTACAGACCCTGTCACATTTAGGGCATTATTTATCACCTATATTGTAGGGTTTATCATCTTGTTTCCCGGATTTTATTTCTTCTGGAAATTATTTATGAAGGATAAGCGCTATATTCGCCAGGAAGATTAACATGAATGGACGAGCTTCATTTCGGTTACATTATAGATGAAAGACATACTCAAAAGGAGGTCATCTGTATGAGTCAAAAAATCCTTTGTGAAGTCAATAACTGTTCCTATTGGAATGCTGGAAACCGCTGTGGTGCAGATGCAATATATGTCGTCAGCCACACAGGAAATACGGCTGAGAAAAGTGAAGAAACGGATTGTAAAACGTTTAAACCACAAGACCTTTAAGTCTCATTAAAGGAGGCGCTTCAATTTGAAACACGATCGGCTGCTTCAAACGTTTTTTGACGAAATTCATGACGCGGATGAAGCCGCATTCCACCAAGCCGCTCACTCCTTTTTAAATCTTTGGGATTATGAATATGGACATGCATCAAACATGCCAAGTGAAATTCATCAGTATATCGGACAGCTTGCTTTTGACAGCGAGCTGGTTGAAGAGTAAGAAAGAGCGGATCACCGCTCTTTCTTTTTTGTTCAGACAGGAAGGAAAAACTTTCTCTCACTATACCTAGATTATATTGGGGATGCAAAAGGTGATTCCTTCGTTTTTATCTCACAAAATCATGTTTTGTAAACACGTCGATTTTATCTGAAAACGAACGGAGCGCTTGGTAATCAACTTCCACGCCCATTCCTGGGGAGCGGGGCACCTCAATAAACCCATTTTCAACCTTAATTTCAGGAAAAATGATATCCTGCTCCCAAAATTTTGACGAAGCTGAAATATCACCGGGAATCGTAAATTGAGGAAGCGAAGCAAGTGCTACGTTCTGCGCTCGGGAAATACCTGTTTCAATCATCCCTCCGCACCATAATGGAATTTGATGCTCCTTACTGAACGTATGAATTTTAAGAGCCTCTGTCAATCCGCCAACTCGTGAAGGCTTCACATTAATAATTTGACAGCTGCCAAGCTCTACAGCTTTTCTAGCATCATCTAAAGAACAGATACTTTCATCTAAACAAATCGGCGTTTTTAAATGCTTTTGCAAATGGCGATGGTCCACAATATCATCTGCAGCTAAAGGCTGTTCAATCATTAATAAACGAATATCGTCGAGCTGCTTAAGCTTGCTAATATCTTTTAATTCATAAGCAGAGTTTGCATCTGCCATTAATGGCAGATCAGGAAAAGACTCTCTGATCTTTTGAAGAAGTCCAATATCTTGTCCTGGTTTAATTTTCACCTTCACCCGCTGATAGCCTTGGTCAACAAATTGCTGAATTTGCTCAAGCATATCGTCAATAGGGCCTAACCCCGCCACAACGCCAGATGGTATTTTATCTTTTGTACCGCCTAATACATCGCGTAAAGACTTATTCTCACGCTTCGCATAAATATCCCAAACAGCCGCTTCAATGCCTGCTTTCGCCATCCTATTGCCTTTAAAATGATACAGACTGTCAGGGATTTCTGAAGGATGTGTAAAGGTGCGCGTCAGCACGTTCGGGATAAAGAAAGCCCTCAGCATATGATAGCAAGTCTCAATTGTTTCTTCTGTATACCACGGAGAAGAAAAAGCAGAAACTTCTCCCCATCCAGTCAATCCTGTCTGATCTTTGACTTCAACAATAATAAACTCACGCTCTGAAATGGTTCCAAGACTTGTTGTAAATGGCTGTTTAAGCTTCATCGTGACATGATATAAAATTACTCGTTCAATTTGAATCATTTGAAAACCCCTTTGATCTGAGTCTGTGCCTTTGCAATTTATTCGACGCATTTCTTGGCAGCTCGTCCACAAAGTGAAAAGCTGCGGGCCATTTATATTTGGCTAAATGCGACCCACATAAAGCATAGAGCTCATTCTCCGGTATCTTATCATCTGTTACAAGGAAAGCAGCAGGTACCTCTCCCCATCTATCATCATACATACCCGTTACTCCGGCTTCCTTTACATGCGGATGTGTTAGCAGAACCGCTTCAATTTCCGCAGGATAAATATTTTCTCCGCCAGAAATAATTAAATCTGAACGGCGGTCAAGCACAAATAAGAACCCTTCCTCATCCACATAGCCAATATCGCCCGTTTTCAGCCAGCCCTCATCAAAGGCATCCGAGGTCGCTTCTTCACGGTAAAGGTATCCTTTCATCACATTTGCACCTTTCACCATAATTTCGCCATGCTCAAAAGGACGGCAAATGCGATCACCATCTTGAATTTTCAGCTCACACCCAAAAAGAGGTTTTCCCGCTGAACCAAGTTTCTCTACGCTAAATTCGGGCGCAAGGGTCACAATTTGTGAACAGGTTTCCGTCATCCCGTACGATTGAAAGACAGGAAAGCCCTTCTCTTTGCTTTCTTGGAGCATCGCATAAGGCGCAGGCCCTCCGCCTAATAAAAGACAGCGCAAAGAAGACGGACATTCTTCCAGTCTGCTTAATAAACGAGATAACATCGTCTGAACAACAGAAATCATCGTCACACGATGCCGTTCAATAGAATCCTTTACTTCATCAACATCAAACTTCTGATGAAGCACGACTGTCATCCCATATATCACAGACTTAAATAAAGCGGATAAGCCGCTAATATGAAAAAGAGGCAGGGAAATGAGCCAGCGGTCAACCTCTCTGAGACCCAGATTCAGTGCAGAGGAAACTGCACTATGAAAATGATTGCCAAACGTTTGCTCTACCCCTTTTGGACGTCCTGTAGTCCCAGATGTATACATGATGGTCGCTGTTTCATTCAAATCAAATTCGCTCTCGATCTTCTTGTCATGGCCTTGCCCTGGTTCAGGTAAAGTTTCCATTGTATAAACGGGTAAATCACCCTCATGGTCGCTTGCATAAATAGATTCCGTTAATAAAGCCGCTGCTTTTGCATCTTCTAGCTGATAGCGTCTTTCAGCTTTTGTCAGCTTATTATTCAATAGCACAATTTTTAACCCTAATAAAAAACAGGCATGTACAAGCATCACCATGTGAGGATGATTGTTCATCAAAAGGGCAACCGTTTCCCCTTTTTTCAATGATGCCTGTGCAAGTCTATTTGAAAGCTCGTCCACTTCATGAGCTAATTCGTGAAATGTCCACTCTTTCTCTTGATAAATAAGTGCGACTCGATCTGGCGTTAAATAGGCACGGTGCAGCAGCCAATTAGGTTGCTTCATCATGACACCTCCTTTTCGTAAAAGAAAACAGCTTAGTCTGATGCACTAAGCTGTTTTCATTAATATCATTGAATCAAGGGAAACGCGGGAACTGGCCGAAGTCCGGCTTGCGTTTTTCCTTAAAGGAATCGCGTCCTTCTTTTGCTTCATCTGTTGTGTAATAAAGAAGAGTCGCATCTCCTGCAAATTGCTGAATTCCAGCTAATCCATCTGTATCTGCGTTAAATGCAGCCTTCAAGAATCGTAAAGCAGTCGGGCTCTTTTCTAGCATCTCCTCACACCACTTCACGGTTTCCTCTTCAAGCTGATCTAATGGTACAACTGTGTTAACAAGTCCCATATCAAGCGCTTCTTGTGCATTGTATTGACGGCATAAGTACCAAATTTCTCTTGCTTTCTTATGACCAACAATACGTGCAAGGTAGCCTGAACCATAACCAGCATCAAAGCTGCCTACTTTTGGACCTGTTTGTCCAAAAATCGCATTATCTGCTGCAATCGTCAGGTCACACACAACGTGAAGAACGTGTCCTCCGCCAATCGCATACCCTGCCACCATTGCGATAACTGGTTTTGGAATGACACGAATCAAACGCTGTAAGTCTAATACATTTAGACGTGGAATTTGATCGTCTCCTACATAACCGCCATGGCCGCGAACTTTTTGATCTCCACCAGAACAGAATGCTTTTCCGCCAGCACCTGCAAGTACGATCACACCAACTTCTGAATGATCACGAGCTCGTGAAAATGCATCAATTAATTCACTAACAGTCTTTGGGGTAAACGCGTTATGTACGTGTGGACGATTAATCGTAATCTTTGCGATCCCATTGTACGTTTCATATAAAATTTCGTCATACTGACGCTCAGTTTGCCATTCAATAGCCATCAATATTTCCTCCTCTAATCTTGCGCTAAAATAAACTCACTTACTATTTTACCAAAAAAATGTGGTTGTTCCACATGAACTGTATGCCCAGCATGCTCCGCCAAAATGAATTGACTTCCTTTCAGCTCCTGCTGCATACGTTTCCCGATAAGGCAGAACTTTTCATCAAGCGTTCCGCAAATGAATAATACAGGCAAATGAATATGCTTTAATGCCTTCCAAACAGACGGCTGTGAACCTGTTCCAATTCCTTCTAAGCTGCGAGCCAGCCCAAGAGGATTGGCCTTCAGTCTTCCCTCTCTCAGCTCAGTCTGCCTTTCAGCTGATAAAGTTTTCTGCGAAGCAAACAAAGGAATGCTTTCCCAAAAATCCACAAACTTCACTAAGCCCTCATGTCTGATTTTTTGAGCGAGCTGATGATCATGCTTCAGTCTTGCCATCCGCTCTTTAAAAGTGCGTAGCCCTGGAGACGTACTCTCAAGGATCAATTTATTGACACGATCTGGATAACGAGCGGCAAATGATAAAGCAATACGTCCTCCCATAGAATATCCGAGAATATTCACTTTGTGAAGCTTTAATTGGTTTAAAATCTCTGCAAGATCTGCCAGCTGCTGAGACATTGTATATCTTCTCACACTTTCTGGCGAGTCCGTACGCCCATGTCCGAGCAAGCTGACCTGAATCAGTCTTGTATTCTCCAAATAAGCATTCAAGAACGTCCAAGACGCTGCACTTCCAGTGAAGCCGTGTAAGCATAGTGTGGCATTTGCTGCCGAAGGGTTCTGGTCCACCACTTCGTACGCTACCCCATCACGCATTCTTATGATGAGAGAAGGCATTCTTTTTTCACTTCTTCCAATATGTCATCCATCATTTGACGATGCTTGTCTACACGGGAATGACGATCTGTTTCAATTTCAATTAAATGAAGCCCAGGTTCATCGATGTGTGCCATATACACATCATGTAACTCTTGTTTCGATGCCGGTTTCGAATAGGTTCCCCCATATAACTTCGATGCATACTCAAAATTCAGTCCTGTCGGCGTACCGAAGAGCTTTTCATAATACGGTTCATCAGACGCCTGCGGAAGGAAAGAAAAGATACCTCCCCCATCATTGTTTATCAAAACAACTGTCAGCGGAATGTCCATCAGTTTAGCTGCAAGCAGACCGTTCATATCATGGTAAAATGATAAATCTCCAATGACTAAAGTAACTGGCTGCTTTAAAGCTGCATACGTGCCAAGTGCTGTGGATACAACGCCGTCAATGCCATTTGCTCCGCGATTCGCCATCATTCGAAAAGGCTTGGACTGAGTTTCAAAAAATGTATCTACATCACGAATTGGCATACTATTTCCGATAAAAAGGACACTCTCCTTTGGCAAGAGGTGCTGAAGCTGACGGTACACATTCCCCTCGAAGGACAAATCCTCATCTGAAAAGCGGGCTGCATGCGTTCTAAATGAAGAATTAGCATTCTGCCAGCGTTTTAAGAAACTTGTCTCCTCACGTTTTTCTGCTTGATTTAATGCTGCTTCTACAAAAGCAGAGACAGTACTTTCAATGACGTATGAAGCACTTAACCCAGGATCACGAAAACCTCCGGCTGCATCTACAACAATCTGCTTCACTTCCGCATGTTTTTCCAGCCACTTGAATAAGGGCTTAGACACAGGCATCGGGCCAAAACGAATAATCATATCCGGTAATAGATGCTGTTGCAATGCTTCATCTTTCAATAAAGAATCATAAGCATCGATAATTAGCTCTTTATTCTCATGCCCGTTGCGCAAAAGAGAAAGCGGGTCAGCTAAAATAGGAAAATGCAGGGCTTTCGAAAGGCGTAAAACTGCCTCTTTTTCTTCCTGTGTATGAAGTTCACCAGCCACAATCATTCCCTTTTTAGATTGGTTCAAGGCAGTCACGATTTCAGACATCACTCGATCATTTGGGAAAGCCTGACCTGATGCTAATACCTTTTTCGTGTCTGATTCTTCTCGCGCGAAAGGATCAATAGACAGATCAGGAAGCAATGGTTCTCTCAGAGGTACATTGACCTGAACAGGCCCCTTTGGCTCCTGCATCGACATGTGATTTGCTCTCGCAGCTGCCGTCTGAACATAACGCAGCATCGTTTGACTTTCCTCTGGCAACGCTAAGTCTGTGAACCATTTAACAAACTTACCGAATAAGAATTGCTGATCAATCGCTTGAGGTGCCCCAACTTCTCTCAATTCGTGCGGCCGATCAGCAGTTAAAACAATAAGAGGTACACGAGAATAATGCGCCTCTACAATGGCTGGGTAAAAGTTAGCAGCTGCCGTACCTGATGTACAAATAAGCAGCACTGGCGATTGACTTGCTTTTGCAAGACCAAGCGCATAAAAAGCAGCAGACCGTTCGTCCACTAAAACATGGACATGGATGTCCTGATGAGCAAGGGCCAGCATTGCAAGCGGAGTTGAACGAGAACCAGGACAGACTACTGCCTCTTTCACACCACCTTGGACAAATTCATCCATCAATCTGCCTATATATGTTGTCATGATGTGATTATTCAATAGGATGACCTCCAAGAGCAGACAGCATTGGTCTTAACTTCACTTGTGTTTCCTCATACTCCTGCTTTGCAAGGGAATCCTCTACAATTCCGCAGCCAGCGAATAAACGAACATGATCTTCCTCAATAAGACCAGACCGAATGGCTACAGCAAATTCTCCATTATCCTGAGAATCAATCCAGCCTACCGGCGCTGCATACCAGCCGCGCTTGAGCGGTTCGATTTCACGAATCACTTCAACCGCCTTTTCCTTAGGATATCCGCCTAGTGCCGGCGTCGGATGAAGCTGCTCAATTAATGAAAAGAGGGAACAGCTGCTTTTGATTTCTCCCACAATCGGTGTAAACAAATGCTGAATGTTTTTTGTTTTATAAAGACTTGGTTGATTTGGTTTATGCACGTGAAGGCAATTCGCTTCAAATGCTTGCTCAATCATATTGACGACAATTTGATGCTCAATCAAATTCTTCTCATCATGCAGCAGTTCCTCGCCTAATGCGTGATCCTCCGCTTCATCTTTTCCGCGAACAATGGAACCTGCTAAACAGGATGAAAAGACCTCTCCGCCGCTTTTTTTCACTAAGCGCTCCGGCGTGGCTCCGACAAATGCTTGTCTTCCTTGTTCAACCGCAAATACATAACTCGTTGTTTGATGCTTTAATAATTCTGCTAATAGTGGAGCGAGTTCAATTTGATTTTTATAGTGAAGCAAGACTTCTCTTGCTAAAACAACCTTTTCATATTCATTTGCACGAATGTGGTCTGTCGCTTCTTGGATCGCCTTCATCCATTCCTTCACATCCAGCTCTTCCATATGAACAAGTTCAGCTTGTCCACCAGTCCGTACTGGCAATGTCTCGAAACGAGAGGCTTTTTGTTCTAATTCCTGAATAAGCTGATGAACATTCCCGTCCACCTGCTTCCACTCATTGATCGTAAGAAAACTGCCTTCTTTTGAGACAGTCAGCATGATCGATGGCACGAAAAAATGAGCCTCGCCAAATGCTTCCCAATGACGCGCCTTCTCTTCATACGGATCAAACGAAAATCCTCCAAATAAAAGCGGACCAACAGCCGCTTGCTTTAACTCCTTCTCATCATGAAAATGGAACATGTGCTGCTTGAGCTGTTCCCATTCTTGATGGATTATATCGAATCGTTCCTTGCCTTGCTCAGATGATTTAATGACGGCCGCTCTGCCAAGTCCAGAAAATATCATTTGGCTTTCTGGATCAGACCAAAAAAACCGCTCGCCTAAAAAATCCGCTTCGCCGCTTTGGAAAAAGGCAAGAGGATCCAGATCGTCAACTCTTCTGGAGTAGCTTATCAAAACAGCATGGTTGACGTTATTCGCTTCTTCTAATGTCGCAAGCGCTTCCTGCCGGAAAGTACTTTGCACTGTTGTCACCATGATACATTCCTCCAAAACCCATGAAATAACATAAAAAAATAAAACCATAATGAAAAAATACATGAACATTCGAATATGTCGAATGACCTGCTTTTCTATTATAAACCTTAACAGATGAACTTAGTAAAGAAAACAGCTTTTAAAACCTCGAATCCTTATTATATCACGCTTTCAAGATTTTTTCGCTCCTGCTTATTGAAACGAGAGCATCTAAGGTAAAATGGCCGGACCTCGTTCGAAAATCAAGTTTCCTTCGATATGGCAACGATTAGCAAACATCTTTTTCCCGTTTCATCGCATCAATATATTGACACCTTTTTGAACTTTGCTAAACTGGAATTTGGACGTGTACGTATTTTTTTATTTAAAGGAGTATATTTTATGCAGCATCATTCGATATCAGATCAGCTTTCACCAATTAAGCCTGATAAAAACTGGCGAATTTGGTGGAATTTACTACGACCGCATACACTAACAGCGGCATTTATTCCCGTTACTTTAGGAACTGTTTTAGCACTTCCAAGTGGTCAAATACATGTTGGGCTATTTTTAGCCATGCTATTTGCATCTATGTTTATCCAAATCGCAACAAACATGTTTAATGAGTACTTTGATTATGTTCGCGGGCTCGACAACGAGAAATCTGTCGGCATCGGCGGAGCCATTGTAAGAAACGGTGTGAAGCCAAAGACAGTTCTCAGCCTCGCTTATGCACTATTTGCGCTTTCTTTATTACTTGGGGTATATATTTGCATGATGTCTAGCTGGTGGATTGCACTAATAGGACTTATTTGTATGGCAGCAGGCTATTTCTATACTGGCGGGCCTGTACCAATTGCATATACACCATTTGGAGAACTTGTTTCAGGTGCTTTTATGGGATTAGGAATCATCCTGATTAGTTTCTATATCCAAACAGGCACACTGACGTCTAAAGCTGTTCTCGTCTCACTACCAATTTCTATTTTAGTTGGTGCCATTTTACTGTCGAACAATATCCGTGATTTAGACGGAGATAAGGAAAATGGACGAAGAACACTTGCCATTCTTGCTGGACGTAAAGCTGCAGTGAACATTTTACTTTCTATGTTTTTGGTATCATATGTACTCATTTTTGTTTATATCTTCACAGATATCGTCGGTCTTTGGAGTCTTCTTGTTTTACTCAGTGTGCCAAAAGCCTATACAGCCATTAAAGAGTTTAAGCAAAAAGAAAAACCGATTGAATTAATGAATGCCATGAAGTCTACAGCTCAAACCAATACATTTTTTGGTTTTCTGCTGACGATCGCTTTGATCTTACAATACTATATCGCGTAACAAAAAACGCCTGCAGCCGCAGGCGTTTTTTTAATAAGGAATTGCTTCAAATTGGAACTAGTCTTACATACAAAATTGCTCATACTAACAATATGTTTGATATGAAAGGATGATCGCTTTGTTGTCTAAAGACGAATTACATCATTTGAAGCAGCGCCTTCTCGATGAAAAGAAAGAACTTGAAGCCAAAAGCCATGACGATGAACAGAAAGTATCCTTTCCTTACGATTCGATCGGTGAATTGTCTGCCTATGATAACCACCCGGGTGATCAAGGGACAGAGCTATTCGAGCGTGGGAAAGATATTGCTTTAAACAGTTTGGAACATGAACATATGTTAGACATCAATGAAGCACTTCAAGCCATTGCAGACGGCTCTTATGGTCTGTGCAAAGTCTGTAAAGCCCCTATTCCAAAGGAACGCTTAGAAGCCTTGCCTACTGCCGTCACATGCACAGAGCATTCAAAAGAACAGACCGTTTCACAAAACCGTCCGATTGAAGAGGATTTATTAAGTCCGCCAGCGGGACAATTTGAAAATGAAGAAAGTGCTGCGTACGATGGAGAGGATGCCTACCAAGACGTAGAACGCTACGGAAATTCTGAAACCCCGTCTGATATGGAATTCCCTCCTCTGACATACGATGATGTGTATACACAATCAGAAGATGAAGATTATGTGGAGGACTACGAAGGATTCGCAGCTGCTGATATAGAAGGAAAAGCCAGCAAGGTGTATCCGAACAAAGCACACGAGGCCTATGAAGATGCATTAGACGAAGAAGGTGTCATGACGGTATTTGGTGACTTGAAACCGTACGAGGAAGAACCTTATACAGAAGAAAATCATTAGTCCCCTCATATTGGGGGCTTTATGTTTATATCATGTAATTATTGGGAAATCATTTTAAGAGTGAATTTGATTGGAGGAGATTCTTGATGGCTAGAAAAAGTATCATTTGGGCGATTGTTGTCTTCTTTATTACATACGCACTATTCTCTATTGCCGGATTCTTGTTCCCCATCGACAGAGAATGGTATGACGCATTGAATAAACCAGAATGGACGCCTGGTGGCGGTGTGATTGGTGCTGTGTGGGCTGTCTTATTTGCACTCATCTCATTGTCCGCAGCGATCATTTATGGAAAATATGGATTCCAAAAAATCACTTTACCATTTTGGATTCTTTTCCTTTTAAATTATGTTTTCAATCAAGCCTTTAGCTTTTTTCAATTTACACAAAAGGATTTGTTTGTAGCTACAATCGACTGCCTTCTCGTCGCACTGACAGCACTTGCACTTGTCATCGTCTCACGTAAACTAAGCAAAGTCGTTCCAATTTTACTGATTCCTTATGTCTTATGGGGCTTCTTTGCCACATACTTGTCTTATACGATCTATTCCATGAATATGTAAAAAAAAAGACCGCCATGATGCGGTCTTTCGTTTTGGAGAAAATAAAAAAGAGATCTTTGACAAGATCTCTTTTAAAAATGACCCGTACGGGATTCGAACCCGTGTTACCGCCGTGAAAGGGCGGTGTCTTAACCGCTTGACCAACGGGCCAGATCAATGGCGGAGAAGGAGGGATTTGAACCCTCGCGCCGCTTACGCGACCTACACCCTTAGCAGGGGCGCCTCTTCAGCCACTTGAGTACTTCTCCATTTGGCTCCGCAGGTAGGATTCGAACCTACGACCGATCGGTTAACAGCCGATAGCTCTACCACTGAGCTACTGCGGAAGATCATGGTGGGCCTGAGTGGACTCGAACCACCGACCTCACGCTTATCAGGCGTGCGCTCTAACCAGCTGAGCTACAGGCCCATGAACAGATATACAAATGGAGCGGGTGATGGGAATCGAACCCACGACATCAGCTTGGAAGGCTGAGGTTTTACCACTAAACTACACCCGCAAAAATATGTATGGGGCGATTGATGGGAATCGAACCCACGAGTGCCAGAGCCACAATCTGGTGCGTTAACCACTTCGCCACAACCGCCATACTATGAATATTTTTATAAAAGTGGCTCGGGACGGAATCGAACCGCCGACACACGGATTTTCAGTCCGTTGCTCTACCAACTGAGCTACCGAGCCAAGTATTCTTTTGAAAAATGGCGGTCCGGACGGGACTCGAACCCGCGACCTCCTGCGTGACAGGCAGGCATTCTAACCAACTGAACTACCGGACCATTTTGGTTGCGGGGGCAGGATTTGAACCTGCGACCTTCGGGTTATGAGCCCGACGAGCTACCGAACTGCTCCACCCCGCGATGATATGGGTTTTAAAAAATATGGCGGAGGAAGAGGGATTCGAACCCCCGCGGGCTTTGACACCCCTGTCGGTTTTCAAGACCGATCCCTTCAGCCGGACTTGGGTATTCCTCCGTATAGATGGTGGACCTTGTAGGACTCGAACCTACGACCGGACGGTTATGAGCCGTCTGCTCTAACCAACTGAGCTAAAGGTCCTTTATAGCGGCGGAGGGGATCGAACCCCCGACCTCACGGGTATGAACCGTACGCTCTAGCCAGCTGAGCTACACCGCCATGATCAAAATAATCTTTTAAAAAGTGGAGCCTAGCGGGATCGA